>NZ_PTSN01000013.1:0-161786 GCF_002965865.1 Escherichia sp. MOD1-EC6098 | reverse complement strand
GTATACTATAGCTTATTATTTTTCCTGAAAAGACATAAAAATCAGGAAGGAGTAGTGCAAGTTTATCATCCTCAACTTGATCAATAATATCAAATTTGTTTATTTTGTTGGAGATGAGATGCAAAGTATTATAATTTTCACTCCATGTATATTCAATATCTCGTCGAATTGCTTTATAAACCTTTGTGTTTTGTTTCCATGTGCCACTCAGTGCAACTGTTCCAGTCTTTTGGTTTTTATTATACATAAAATCAAGAGTAAGATTGGCTTGCCCCTGGTCATTAAAAATCACCCAATTAGCCGTACATTTTTCATTATATGAGATTTGTTCTTTAGAATAATGATAGGCAATGAATAAAATAAACCCACTGATAAAGCATAAAACAATAAGCAGGACTTTTTTACAGCGAGTCACGATTAACCTCACGATAAGACAGAGTTAAACAGCCGGCAACTTCGTTATTACTGTAGTTTTTTTTGCATGCCATAACAATCAAACCCGGAGACGACCTGGAGAGTGAAAAATATAGCCACGGATATTTTTTACAGTCAATTCCTGACCCTAATATACGGTTCTTATATTTATCGAAATCTTTCAAACCATCGATGCTATCTTCTGCAACATTAAAATGACAACCATTTATTTGTGCAACAGTTCTGTAATCTTTGAAAAATGATCTGGGTTGACTATTATTCCATAGTAAAAATGCGGTAAGCAAACCTACACCAAACGCACTTAACATTGGTAAATAAAATTTAGAGCGCCAGAGTATGTTCCTGACATGATTATCTGGAGCAACATTTATGTCTCTAAGCTCATCTGTAACGTTCAGGCTGTGAGGAGAATTGTTCTTTTGAACATCTACTGAAGAGGGGAGGGTATGACTTCCTATGTTTATATCATTATTGATCTTGAACCCTTTTCTCGGCACGGTTGCAATAAGCGAATGCGTAGTCTCACCAACCGCACGAAATCCGCGTCTGATAATCGATATGTTTTGGTATAACGTGTTGACCGGTACACGCATACCTTCTTCTTCCCAGACTCTGGAGAAAAAATCTTGTTGTGCGACCACATCTGGAAAAGCTTCAAGTAGCAACGATAAACACCTGCTTGCTGGCGTTGTCAGAACGACGTTCAGCTCGGCGTCATGTACCGAAATTAATTTCCTGTGTTCCGGCCAGAACTCAATATTATTGTTAATAATCCAGTACATACGTCAATAAAATACGGCATCAAGAAAATTGAAATTAAATAGTTTGATAAGTATATTAGTATTTATCTAATAAATATATATTAATTTTATATTCATTCCGATAATCATGATTGCAATATGTTAATGTAACTTAAAATTCTATATATTAACAAATTTAACAGTTGTAACGACGTTTTTATGATTTTTCTCTCATGATGTCTCTTCATCTTTTGAGATAACACACAAAACTTACATGATTAAACTAAATATTTAACAAATGGCGTTAAAAGTGCGTGATATAAAATACGGGCATCTTTATAAATGCCCGTATATACAATAATTATGATTATTGATAGTTACGTTTCAATGCTGAACTGAGTTTGAACGTATAAACAATTCGTTAATTTTACCACCCATCCTTTTTTCAATTCTTTGCTTGTAGGCGTAGATGCTACGGATATCCATGTTGAGTGTTTCTGCAATCTGATATGGATTATAGCCAGAGACCATATGCCCCATTATGGTGAACTCCATTTGAGTTAACGTATTGCCTCTGGTAAACGACAGATAACGACCGATAAACAACTGTCTGATCTTTTCGTTAGCAACATCCAGTCCATCATCATTATATATAATGGCTGATATTGCTGGGTTATGTTTTCTCCAGTAATTAGCAAGAGATTGCATATTCCTGTCGCTTACCAATACAATTCCCATATCAGTACTCGTAAGATAGTCAATCCAGTCTTTATCTAAAAAAAGACGTAAAAAACTTACTGAAAAATCTACAAAAATGTATCCGCTTAATCGTGCGTTATGGTTTTTACTTAATATGCCTTCAACCACACCACGATTAAAATACGAACTATCTTCGGGCCACATACAAAAGCATGCGTTTGCACAATACTGCAAACGTGGTGACTTTTCTGGCATTATTTGACAATGCATTGAGCAACTATTGCATGTAAGACTTTTATATCTACTACAAAGTCTCATGTTAATAACCTCCCTATTCATAGATAATCGCATAATTTCATTGGTTATTGATGATGTCAATACACTCTGATTTAATAAGCTTTTAATAGAAATTTGCGTTTAATCTGTATTTGATATTATTCTCAATAAACTATTTAAGAATACGTCGTTAAGTTTTAAATATGGTTTGATTTCACTTGGTTAACCATATTGGCTTTATTGCAAATCAGATAACTACCTAATGCATTAGGAATATCTATACTGCAAATTGTTTTCGAATAACCAGAAGATATCTTGTAAATCTAAGTGAAGCATCTTAAATAGTCTTATTTAAGATGTTCAGATTTTTACTGATGATAACAGCTTGATAATGCTTGTTTATGCTATGAATAGTCAGAGGGAGGATTAATGGTGGGCAGGCATTGTAAGAATTGGAATGGTTCAAAATTATGACTATTTTGAACCATTCACCTCAGAGATTAACTAAAGAACATTACCGAAACGCACAAAATACCCACGATCAACGTAATTAGATTTCTGATGGAACGCCAGGGTTTAAGCGTAGGGATGAGGTACGTAGACAGTGTAGGCATGATAAAAAGAATCATGGCAATGAGCGGACCGCTGATTGCGTAGATCATCGAAATTGCGTTAGGGTTGATGCAGCAGACGATGAAAGTAATCAGTGATACCAACATAATTGACAGTGCGCGGTTAAATGCACGGCTTTTTTTAACCCCTACCTGCTGTAACGTTGTTTTGACTAATTCCGTCGCACCTTCAATAACGCCAAAGTAGGTGCCTAAAAATGATTTAGACATTGCAACTACCGCGACAATAACCCCAGAAATTGACAACCATGCAGGGGCATTTGGCAACATAGACAGTGCCGATAAAATGGTGACGCCTTCCTCTTTTGCCGTTTCAATATATGAAGGTGGAATTGATAACAGGCAGCTAAAGACAAAGAATAGCACGCTCACGCAGATGATGAGATAAGCGACCTTCATAATTTTTTTGCATTTATCCATAGCGTGTTCGCCGTATTTTTCACGTCTGTCGATGGCAAACGTAGAAATAATCGGTGTATGGCTAAAGGCGAAAACCATCACGGGAATCGATATCCATATCTGGTGAAGGGTATTCTGATTGAACTCTACCTGGGTTGTTAATAAAGAAGGCTGCCAGCTACCGACCAGGTAGATGGAAAGAAATAAAAAGTAGGCAATCAGCGGGAAAACCAAAAATCCCATTACCCGAATTGTGGCATGGCGTCCCATCAGAAAAATGAGATTCAGGATCAACACAACACCAAGACTCACCAGCATACGGATGCGTAGATCAATGGCCATATGCTTCGCCAGTTGTTCAGTGAGTGAGTTGGTGATTGCCACTGCATATATCAACACGACGACAAAAAAAGCAATGAAGTACAGAGTGGTAATCAGATTACCAATCTTCTTGCCATAGTAGTGAGTTACCGCGCCAGTGATCCCTTCGCCTGCTGATGTTTTTGAAGAAAGGATGAACTGGCACAAGGCCTTATGTGGCCAATATGTTAAAGGCCAGGCGACCAGTGCAGTAATAAACAGGACCACCGCTCCCGCTGAACCTAACTGAATAGGAAGGAAGAGTGTGCCTGCGCCAACGGCAGTGCCGTAGAGTGCGAAGCTCCAGAGAGTTTCTTCTTTTGACCAAATCTTAGACATTATTTGAACGTATCATCTACAAATTAAACAAAATGGAGGGCAATTTACCATAAACCAGGCCAGACATGGGAGATTAACGCTATATCAACCGTGGATTGGTGTGTTAGTAGATGCAAACCTTGCGTGCCAGCCTGGTATCTCCATCCCTCATTCCGACGAATTTCCTTTGTGATAAAAATCACTATTTTTAAACATTTAAGATAATTGTTGTTAACAATCATTTGCTATTACGCGGTTAATTGGTGCGAGGTTGTGATGAAAGACGTTGTGATTGTCGGGGCGTTACGAACACCTATCGGTTGCTTTCGTGGAGCATTGGCAGGCCATTCCGCTGTGGAATTAGGCAGCCTGGTCGTGAAAGCATTATTAGATCGCACTGGTGTTGCAGCACATGCGGTAGATGAGGTGATTCTGGGACAGGTTCTGACCGCCGGGGCAGGGCAGAATCCAGCACGGCAATCAGCGATTAAAGGTGGTCTTCCCAACAGCGTTTCGGCAATTACCATTAATGATGTTTGTGGTTCCGGACTAAAAGCTTTGCATCTCGCCACTCAGGCGATCCAGTGTGGTGAGGCTGATATTGTTATTGCCGGTGGCCAGGAAAATATGAGTCGCGCGCCGCATGTTTTGACTGATAGCCGCACCGGAGCACAGCTTGGCGATAGCCAATTGGTTGATAGCCTGGTGCATGACGGCTTGTGGGATGCATTCAATGATTACCATATTGGTGTCACCGCCGAAAATCTGGCGCGCGAATATGGTATCAGCCGCCAGTTACAAGATGCCTACGCACTTAGTTCGCAGCAAAAAGCGCGGGCGGCCATTGACGCCGGACGATTCAAAGATGAGATCGTCCCGGTCAGAACGCAAAGCAACGGGCAGTTATTGATCGTTGATACCGATGAACAGCCGCGTACTGATGCCAGTGCAGAAGGGCTAGCCAGTTTAGATCCGTCATTTGATAGCCACGGCTCTGTTACTGCGGGAAATGCCTCATCCATCAATGATGGTGCTGCTGCGGTAATGATGATGAGCGAAGCCAAAGCGCGAGCGTTGAATTTACCCGTGCTCGCACGTATTCGCGCCTTTGCCAGCGTTGGTGTCGATCCTGCACTGATGGGCATTGCCCCGGTGTATGCAACCCGCCGTTGCCTGGAGCGTGTTGGCTGGCAACTGGCCGATATCGATCTTATTGAGGCTAATGAAGCATTTGCCGCGCAGGCGCTTTCTGTTGGCAAGATGCTCGAGTGGGATGAACGCCGGGTCAATGTCAATGGGGGCGCGATTGCGTTGGGTCACCCGATTGGTGCCTCCGGGTGCCGCATTTTAGTTTCTTTGGTTCATGAAATGGTGAAACGCAACGCTCGTAAAGGATTGGCTACACTCTGCATTGGTGGTGGTCAGGGGGTGGCATTAACTATTGAGCGTGACGATTAGATCTGTATTTCTTCCTTATCCGTTAAACATCTGCCGCCATCAATCTGCTTTATGATGATGGCTGGCACCGCTATGCACATTTCATATAAAACCTGACTTTTCTCCTTCTACCTGGCTGATTCGTGATCGGTACTACACTTTTTTCAATCCCTTTTCAGAAAATGAAACAATGTTTTATTTTTAATTGAAAACCATATCCCATGGGCATATCATCCCTTTAAAGAGAAAACGAAACGATGTTTCACTATCGTTTGTAATTTCATGCTTCACTGATTATCGGAGGTTGATGTGGACGTAAGACAGAGCATCCACAGTGCGCACGCGAAAACGCTGGATACCCAGGGGCTGCGCAATGAATTTTTGGTTGAAAAGGTATTCGTCGCGGATGAGTACACCATGGTTTACAGCCACATTGACCGTATTATTGTTGGCGGTATTATGCCGGTAGCAAAAACGGTTTCCGTTGGCGGGGAAGTCGGAAAACAACTGGGCGTGAGCTACTTCCTTGAGCGTCGCGAGCTGGGTGTTATCAATATTGGCGGTGCCGGAACGATTACTGTCGATGGTCAATGCTATGAAACCGGTCACCGCGATGCCTTGTATGTAGGTAAAGGTGCAAAAGAGGTTGTCTTTGCCAGCATCGATAGTGCCACTCCAGCGAAGTTTTACTACAACTGTGCGCCTGCTCACACAACGTATCCCACCAAAAAAGTGACTCCGTCCGAAGTGTCTCCGGTTACGCTGGGCGATAACCTCACCAGCAACCGCCGCACGATTAACAAATATTTTGTGCCGGATGTGCTGGAAACCTGCCAGTTGAGTATGGGGCTGACGGAGCTGGCACCGGGTAACCTGTGGAACACGATGCCGTGCCACACCCACGAACGCCGGATGGAAGTTTATTTCTATTTCAACATGGACGATGACGCCTGCGTTTTCCACATGATGGGGCAGCCGCAAGAAACGCGTCATATTGTGATACATAACGAACAGGCAGTGATCTCCCCAAGTTGGTCTATCCATTCTGGCGTAGGAACCAAAGCTTATACCTTTATCTGGGGCATGGTCGGTGAAAACCAGGTCTTTGATGATATGGACCACGTTGCCGTTAAAGATCTGCGCTAGTCGCGAGTATAAATGAATAAGGTATTATTATGATTTTAAATGCATTTTCTCTTGAAGGTAAAGTTGCGGTAGTCACCGGTTGTGACACCGGGCTGGGACAGGGAATGGCACTGGGGCTGGCACAGGCGGGTTGTGACATTGTCGGCATCAACATTGTTGAGCCAACAGAGACTATTGAACAGGTTACTGCGCTGGGGCGTCGCTTTTTAAGTCTGACTGCCGATCTGCGTAAGATTGATGGCATCCCAGCACTGCTGGATCGTGCGGTAGCAGAGTTCGGTCATATTGATATCCTGGTGAATAACGCCGGATTGATTCGCCGTGAAGATGCCCTCGAGTTCAGCGAAAAAGACTGGGATGATGTGATGAACCTGAATATCAAAAGCGTGTTCTTCATGTCTCAGGCCGCGGCGAAACACTTTATCGCTCAGGGCAACGGCGGCAAGATTATCAATATTGCGTCAATGCTTTCATTTCAGGGCGGGATCCGTGTGCCTTCGTATACCGCATCAAAAAGCGGCGTGATGGGCGTGACGCGCCTGATGGCGAACGAATGGGCAAAACATAACATCAACGTTAATGCGATTGCTCCGGGTTACATGGCGACCAACAATACTCAGCAATTGCGGGCTGATGAACAACGTAGTGCGGAAATTCTTGAGCGCATTCCTGCCGGACGCTGGGGGCTACCGAGCGATCTGATGGGGCCGGTGGTATTCCTTGCCTCCAGTGCTTCAGACTATGTGAATGGTTATACCGTTGCTGTGGATGGCGGCTGGCTGGCACGTTAATTTATTCAGTTTGCTATTAAGACCCTACCTGACGGCGGGGTTTTTTATTTCTGATAATCAGCATAATCCATATCATGGTTATGAAATAATCCATATGAATTATCAATTAATAAACTTTATGAGTTTTATCTGCTTTAAAATTAGGTGCTTAATTATAATGTCATTAATTTCACTTAATTTTAAAAGTGTAATGTCCATCACATAACAGTATGTAGCAGCAGTTTAATCCATATTTATGATATTTCCGACCTGACACCTGAGTTAATTGTTCACGTATTTTTTCACTATGTCTTACTCTGTGCTGGCAGGAAAAAATGGTTACTATCAATACGGAATCTGCTTTAACGCCGCGCCCTCTGCGCGATACGCGGCGTATGAATATGTTTGTTTCGGTAGCTGCTGCGGTCGCGGGATTGTTATTCGGTCTTGATATCGGAGTTATTGCCGGAGCGTTGCCGTTCATCACCGATCACTTTGTGCTGACCAGTCGTTTGCAGGAGTGGGTGGTCAGCAGCATGATGCTTGGCGCAGCAATCGGTGCGCTGTTTAACGGTTGGCTGTCGTTCCGCCTGGGGCGTAAATACAGTCTGATGGCGGGGGCTATCCTCTTTGTGCTCGGTTCGATAGGGTCGGCTTTTGCGACCAGCGTTGAAATGCTGATTGCCGCCCGTGTGGTGCTGGGGATTGCTGTCGGAATCGCCTCTTATACTGCACCTCTCTATCTCTCAGAAATGGCGAGTGAAAACGTTCGTGGCAAGATGATCAGTATGTACCAGTTGATGGTCACACTCGGCATTGTGCTGGCGTTTTTATCCGATACAGCCTTCAGCTATAGCGGTAACTGGCGCGCAATGTTAGGTGTTCTTGCCTTACCTGCAGTCCTGTTGATTATTCTGGTGGTCTTCCTGCCGAATAGTCCGCGCTGGCTGGCGGAGAAAGGGCGTCATATTGAGGCGGAAGAAGTGCTGCGTATGCTGCGCGATACATCGGAAAAAGCGCGAGAAGAACTCAACGAAATACGTGAAAGCCTGAAATTAAAACAGGGCGGTTGGGCGCTGTTTAAGATCAACCGTAACGTCCGTCGTGCCGTGTTCCTCGGTATGTTGTTGCAGGCCATGCAGCAGTTTACTGGTATGAACATCATCATGTACTACGCGCCGCGTATCTTCAAAATGGCGGGCTTTACGACTACCGAACAGCAGATGATTGCGACTCTGGTGGTGGGGTTGACCTTTATGTTCGCCACCTTTATTGCCGTCTTTACGGTCGATAAAGCGGGGCGTAAACCGGCGCTGAAAATTGGTTTCAGCGTGATGGCGTTGGGAACTCTGGTGTTGGGTTATTGCCTGATGCAGTTTGATAACGGAACGGCTTCCAGTGGTTTGTCCTGGCTCTCTGTTGGCATGACGATGATGTGTATTGCCGGTTATGCGATGAGTGCCGCACCTGTGGTGTGGATCCTGTGCTCCGAAATTCAGCCGCTGAAATGTCGCGATTTCGGTATTACTTGCTCGACCACCACCAACTGGGTGTCGAACATGATTATCGGCGCGACCTTCCTGACGTTGCTCGACAGCATTGGCGCTGCCGGTACGTTCTGGCTCTACACCGCATTGAACATTGCGTTTGTGGGCATCACTTTCTGGCTCATTCCTGAAACCAAGAATGTCACGCTGGAACATATCGAACGTAAACTGATGTCTGGCGAGAAGTTGAGAAATATCGGCGTCTGATTTCACTGGCCGGATGTGCTGTACATCCGGCCTTTTTTTCGCTAATAGAGATCGGGCACCTGGCCGTTGAGGCGTTCGTTACGTCCTTTATTCTGCCTCGCTGCGGTAACTCACAAGACAGGAGAGAGGAATGAAAACAATTGGTTTGCTGGGGGGAATGAGTTGGGAATCCACCATCCCTTACTATCGCCTGATAAATGAAGGCATTAAACAGCGGCTTGGTGGACTTCACTCTGCGCAAGTGCTGCTACATAGCGTCGATTTTCATGAAATAGAAGAGTGTCAACGTCGTGGTGAATGGGATAAAACCGGGGAGATTCTGGCAGAGGCGGCGATTGGCTTACAGCGGGCGGGTGCAGAGGGCATTGTGTTATGTACCAATACGATGCACAAAGTGGCAGATGTCATCGAATCCCGTTGCTCGCTGCCTTTTTTACATATTGCGGATGCCACCGGACGAGCAATCAGCCGCGCCGGAATGACGCGCGTAGCGCTACTGGGCACGCGCTACACTATGGAGCAGGATTTTTATCGTGGGCGGTTGGCGGAGCAATTTTCTATCGATTGTCTGGTGCCTGAAGCGGATGAACGGGCGAAAATTAATCAGATTATTTTTGAAGAGCTGTGTCTGGGGCAATTTACCGAAGCATCGCGCGCTTATTATGCGCAAGTGATTGCTCGCCTCGCAGAACAGGGCGCGCAGGGTGTGATTTTCGGCTGCACAGAAATTGGTTTACTGGTGCCTGAAGAACGCAGCGTTCTTCCCGTATTTGATACTGCAGCGATCCATGCCGAGGATGCGGTTGCCTTTATGCTGTCGTAACTGACTACAAAATAGCGTCAAGCGAGGCAACCAGTTTCGGTAAACCGACTTGTAAATGCTCTGTAAATGCCTGCACCAATGCTGAAGACGGGCGGTGCAGGGGGCGAATCAGGCTAACGGTGAAGGGAACAGCAATACTGAATCGCCGCACGACTAATCCGCTTGCTGCATAATCCAGAGCGGTGAGTGGGTTAACTATCGAAACGCCCGCTCCCGCCCGTACCATCGCGCAGACTGACGCGGCACTATGGGTCTCCACAATCATGCGGCGTTTAACCTGATGTTCATTAAACAGTTGATCCAGCAACTGGCGATAGCTGTCAGTACGGGAAAGGCTGATGTAATTCTCACCCTGAAAATCTTCCGGCGTTAATACCTCTTTTATCGCCAGCGGATGTGCCCGCGGTAAAACACAGACTTCATCTAAAGACAGTAATTCGGTACGTTCCGTACCCGCAGGCGTATGCAGCGTTTCGGTGAGTCCTAAATCATGGCGCTGGGCCGAAAGCCACTCTTCAAGTAGCGGCGATTCCTGCGGCACGATATTTAAACTGACTTCAGGATAACGGGCCAGAAAAGGTTGTAGCAGCGGGGGCAAAAAAGACTGCGAAAAGACCGGCAGGCAGGCAATTGAAAGTTCTCCCTGGCGAAACTCGCGCAGACTTTCAGCGGCGCTGACGATGCGATCCAGCCCGTACCAGGAGCGCTGCACCTCTTCAAATAGCCGCAGTCCTTGCACGGTAGGATGTAATCTTCCGCGTATGCGCTCAAACAGTTTCAGCCCAATCACCTTTTCAAAACGTGCCAGTTCGCGGCT
Organism: Escherichia sp. MOD1-EC6098; assembly: GCF_002965865.1. NCBI lineage: Bacteria > Pseudomonadati > Pseudomonadota > Gammaproteobacteria > Enterobacterales > Enterobacteriaceae > Escherichia > Escherichia sp. MOD1-EC6098. Next base: position 151,180 of record NZ_PTSN01000013.1, on the reverse strand, counting down.
GACAGTTGGCTGTGAGGTGTGCAGCAGTTGTGCGGCTTCAGTCAGGCTTCCGGCGGTCATAACCGCATGAAAAATTTCAATATGACGTAAGTTAACGGCGGCCATCGACTTTCTCTCGCAATTCGGTAATCCATATCATTTTTGCATAGACTCGGCATAAATCGATATTTTTTATTCTTTTTATGATGTGGCGTAATCATAAAAAAGCACTTATTCGGAGTTTGTTATGCCACATTCACTGTTCAGCACTGATACCGATCTCAGCGCCGAAAATCTGCTGCGCTTGCCCGCAGAATTTGGCTGCCCGGTGTGGGTCTACGATGCACAAATTATTCGTCGGCAGATTGCGGCGTTGAAACAGTTTGATGTGGTGCGCTTCGCACAGAAAGCTTGTTCCAATATTCATATTTTGCGCTTAATGCGTGAGCAGGGCGTGAAAGTAGATTCCGTCTCGTTGGGTGAAATCGAGCGTGCGCTGGCGGCGGGATACAATCCGCAAACGCATCCCGATGACATCGTCTTTACCGCGGATGTTATCGATCAGGCAACGCTTGAGCGCGTCAGTGAATTGCAAATTCCAGTGAATGCTGGCTCTGTCGATATGCTCGACCAACTGGGGAAGATTTCGCCAGGGCATCGGGTATGGCTGCGCGTTAACCCGGGGTTTGGTCACGGTCATAGCCAAAAAACCAATACTGGTGGCGAAAACAGTAAGCACGGCATCTGGTATGCCGATCTTCCCGCCGCACTGGAAGTGATACAACGTCATCATCTGCAACTGGTCGGCATTCACATGCACATTGGTTCCGGTGTTGATTACGCGCATCTGGAGCAGGTGTGTGGGGCGATGGTGCGTCAGGTCATCGAATTTGGTCAGGATTTACAGGCTATTTCTGCAGGTGGTGGGCTTTCTGTTCCTTATCAGCAGGGAGAGGAGTCGGTTGATACTGAACATTATTATGGTCTGTGGAATGCCGCGCGTGAGCAGATCGCTTGCCATTTGGGGCATCACGTGAAACTGGAAATTGAACCGGGTCGCTTCCTGGTGGCGCAGTCTGGCGTGTTGATTACTCAGGTGCGGAGCGTCAAACAAATGGGCAGTCGCCGCTTTGTGCTGGTTGATGCCGGATTTAACGACCTGATGCGTCCGGCAATGTACGGCAGTTACCACCATATTAGCGCCCTGGCGGCTGATGGTCGTTCTCTTGAACAGGCACCAACGGTGGAAACCGTTGTCGCCGGGCCGTTATGTGAATCGGGCGATGTTTTTACCCAGCAGGAGGGGGGAAATGTCGAAACCCGCGCTTTGCCGGAAGTGAAGGCGGGTGATTATCTGGTGCTGCATGATACGGGGGCATATGGCGCGTCAATGTCATCAAACTACAATAGCCGCCCACTGTTGCCAGAAGTTCTGTTTGATAATGGTCAGGCGCGGTTGATTCGCCGCCGCCAGACCATTGAAGAATTACTGGCGCTAGAGTTGCTTTAATCACCGCTAGTCGCTGGCGGTGTTATGCGTTGCCTCCAGCGACGGCGTTGAAACTGAATGGCGGCGTACCAGCGTAGGACTAAAGACATTGGTGATTTCGGGGAGGGGGCGATTATCCGCCAGCGCTAATGCCAGTTCGGCAGCCTGGGTTGCCATCGTCACAATGGGGTAACGTACGGTGGTCAGCCGTGGGCGCACATAGCGTGATACCAGCACATCATCAAAACCAATCAACGAAATCTCGCCCGGTACATCGATCCCATTGTCATTGAGTACGCCCATCGCGCCCGCCGCCATTGAGTCGTTATAACAGGCCACCGCGGTGAAATTCCGGCCTCTTCCCAGCAGTTCAGTCATTGCCTGTTCGCCGCCACTTTCATCCGGTTCACCAAAAGTTACTAACCGGTCATTAACTGGAATACCGCTTTCAGTAAGGGCATCGTAATACCCCTGGAGGCGATCTTCGGCGTCAGAAATAGAGTGGTTAGAGCAAAGGTAACCAATACGGGTATGACCTTGCTGAATTAAATGACGTGTCGCCAGCCAGGCACCGTAACGATCGTCCAGAGCGATACAACGGTTCTCAAAACCAGGGAGTATCCGGTTGATCAGCACCATGCCTGGCATTTGTTTCATCAATGCGGCTAAATCGGCATCCGGGATCATTTTGGCATGGACAACCAGTGCGGCGCAGCGATGACGGATCAACTGCTCAATGGCCTGACGCTCTTTTTGCTCGTTGTGGTAACCATTGCCAATCAATAAGAAATTACCGGTGTGATAAGCCACCTGTTCGACCGCTTTCACCATTGCGCCGAAAAAGGGATCGGAAACATCGCCAACGATCAGGCCAACGGTTTCAGTTGTCTGTTGTGCCAGCGCCCGGGCGTTGGCGTTTGGGTGATAGCTAAGAGATTCCATCGCGCTATGCACAGCCAGACGAGAAGCTTCACTGGCTTTTGGAGAGTTATTAATGACGCGGGAAACTGTGGCGACTGAAACGCCTGCCAGTCGGGCTACATCCTTTATGGTCGCCATGAAAATACCTTTGTGGGTAAACGCTTACATTCTGTCAGTGTTACGGAAAACGCCCGTTGGTTCAAGGGGTGTGGTGTTTTCTGCGCGGGGAATGTGAGCGAAACGCGAATAAGTAAGACAAAAAAAGAGATTACAAACCTTTGGTTACACTTTGCGAAACGCTGTTGCGATTGACCGCTGGTGGCGTTTGGCTTCAGGTTGCTAAAGTGGTGATCCCAGAGGTATTGATAGGTGAAGTCAACTTCGGGTTGAGCACATGAATTACACCAGCCTGCGCAGATGCGCAGGTTTTTTTTCGCCTGACATCAATCTGTAACAGTAACCGATAATTTACACACCTCGTTGCATTTCCCTTCATTCCTTTGCGTTTTCTCGCTGGCGAACATGCTTTGCGCAGACCACAATCAAGATCCCAGAGGTATTGATTGGTGAGATTATTCGGTACGCTCTTCGTACCCTGTCTCTTGCACCAACCTGCGCGGATGCGCAGGTTTTTTTTCATACCTATTTTACTGTCGCTCGAGTTCTCCTTCTGGTGTAATCTCGCACCATTCATTATTACTGAAGAATGAGCAAAGGGAGTTGGAATGCTTTTTAGCTTTTTTCGTAATTTGTGCCGTGTTCTGTACCGCGTTCGCGTGACAGGCGATACCCTGGCACTGAAGGGCGAGCGCGTTCTTATCACGCCCAATCACGTCTCATTTATTGATGGCATATTGCTGGCGCTGTTTTTACCCGTTCGCCCTGTTTTTGCCGTTTATACTTCCATTAGCCAGCAGTGGTATATGCGTTGGCTGAAATCATTTATCGACTTCGTTCCCCTCGATCCGACGCAACCCATGGCGATTAAACATCTGGTGCGTCTGGTGGAACAGGGCCGCCCGGTGGTGATTTTCCCTGAAGGGCGAATCACGACAACCGGTTCGTTGATGAAAATCTACGATGGTGCGGGGTTTATCGCGGCGAAGTCAGGCGCGACGGTTGTTCCGCTGCGTATTGAAGGGGCGGAGCTTACGCACTTCAGCCGCCTGAAAGGGCTGGTTAAACGCCGCTTGTTCCCGACAATTCATCTGCATATTTTGCCGCCAACACAAGTGCAGATGCCAGATGCGCCGCGCGCGCGTGATCGTCGCAAAATTGCAGGCGAAATGCTGCATCAAATTATGATGGAAGCGCGTATGGCCGTGCGTCCACGTGAAACGCTGTACGAATCGCTGCTGAGCGCGATGTACCGTTTCGGGGCCGGAAAAAAGTGTGTTGAAGACGTCAACTTCACCCCGGATACCTATCGCAAATTACTCACTAAGACACTGTTTGTTGGGCGTATACTTGAAAAATACACTGCTGAAGGGGAAAGAATCGGCTTAATGCTGCCTAACGCAGGTATTAGCGCAGCAGTAATTTTCGGTGCTATCGCTCGTCGCCGTATCCCGGTAATGATGAACTACACCGCCGGGGTAAAAGGGCTGACCAGCGCCATTACCGCGGCTGAAATCAAAACCATTTTCACTTCCCGTCAATTTCTCGATAAAGGCAAACTCTGGCATTTGCCGGAACAGCTTACCCAGGTACGCTGGGTCTATCTGGAAGATTTAAAAGCGGATGTCACTACCGCCGACAAAGTGTGGATCTTCGCGCATTTGCTGATGCCGCGCCTGGCACAGGTAAAACAGCAGCCGGAAGAAGAGGCGCTGATCCTGTTCACCTCCGGTTCAGAAGGCCATCCGAAAGGCGTGGTTCATAGCCATAAAAGCATTCTGGCGAATGTCGAGCAGATTAAAACTATTGCCGACTTCACCACCAATGATCGCTTTATGTCGGCATTGCCACTGTTCCACTCTTTTGGTCTGACTGTTGGCCTGTTTACGCCACTGCTGACTGGGGCGGAAGTGTTCCTTTATCCAAGCCCGTTGCACTATCGAATTGTGCCGGAACTGGTGTACGACCGCAGTTGCACCGTGCTTTTCGGCACCTCGACCTTCCTCGGTCACTACGCGCGCTTTGCCAACCCGTATGATTTCTATCGTCTACGCTATGTGGTGGCAGGCGCAGAAAAACTGCAAGAAAGCACCAAACAGCTTTGGCAGGATAAATTTGGCCTGCGCATTCTTGAAGGTTACGGCGTGACGGAATGTGCTCCGGTGGTGTCCATCAACGTACCGATGGCGGCGAAACCCGGTACGGTAGGGCGTATTTTGCCAGGTATGGATGCGCGACTGCTGGCGGTTCCGGGTATCGAAGACGGCGGTCGCCTGCAACTGAAGGGGCCGAACATTATGAACGGCTACCTGCGAGTGGAGAAGCCGGGCGTGCTGGAAGTACCTGCGGCCGAGAATATCCACGGCGAGATGGAGCGCGGCTGGTATGACACTGGCGATATTGTGCGTTTCGACGAGCAGGGATTTGTGCAGATTCAGGGGCGAGCGAAACGCTTTGCCAAAATTGCCGGGGAGATGGTGTCGCTGGAAATGGTTGAGCAACTGGCTATTGGTGTTTCACCAGACAAGATGCATGCCACCGCCATTAAGAGTGATGCCAGCAAAGGCGAGGCGTTGGTGCTCTTTACCACAGACAATGAATTGACTCGCGATAAGCTGCAACAATATGCCCGCGAGCACGGTGTGCCGGAACTTGCCGTACCGCGCGACATTCGCTATCTGAAGCAGATGCCATTACTGGGCAGCGGCAAACCTGACTTTGTCACGTTGAAAAGCTGGGTAGACGAAGCGGAAAAACACGATGAGTGAGTCAGTGCAAACTAACACTTCGCTATGGTCGAAAGGGATGAAAGCGGTTATCGTCGCGCAATTTCTCTCTGCGTTTGGCGATAACGCGCTGCTGTTTGCCACTCTGGCGTTACTGAAAGCGCAGTTCTATCCGGAGTGGAGCCAGCCCATCCTGCAAATGGTGTTTGTAGGTGCTTACATTCTTTTTGCACCGTTTGTCGGTCAGGTTGCCGATAGTTTTGCCAAAGGTCGGGTGATGATGTTTGCCAACGGTCTTAAGCTGCTGGGTGCTGCCAGTATCTGCTTTGGCCTCAACCCCTTTCTCGGTTATACGCTGGTGGGCGTTGGTGCGGCAGCCTATTCACCAGCAAAATACGGCATTCTTGGTGAATTAACCACCGGCAGCAAGTTAGTGAAAGCTAACGGTTTAATGGAAGCTTCCACCATTGCGGCAATTTTGCTCGGTTCCGTAGCTGGTGGTGTGCTGGCTGACTGGCATGTTCTTGCTGCTCTGGCTGCTTGTGCTCTGGCTTATGCTGGCGCGGTCGCGGCAAATCTGTACATTCCGAAGCTGGCGGCGGCGCGTCCGGGACAGTCGTGGAATCTCATCAACATGACCCGTAGTTTCCTACTGGCCTGCACTTCACTGTGGTGCAATGGCGAAACGAGATTCTCGCTGGTAGGCACTAGTTTGTTCTGGGGAGCCGGCGTCACGCTGCGTTTCCTTTTAGTGCTGTGGGTGCCGGTGGCGCTGGGCATTACTGATAACGCCACACCAACCTACCTCAACGCGATGGTGGCGATCGGTATCGTGGTTGGCGCAGGTGCGGCAGCGAAGCTGGTTACGCTGGAAACCGTTTCACGCTGTATGCCTGCTGGAATTTTGATTGGCGTGGTAGTGCTGATTTTCTCCCTACAACACGATCTGCTGCCTGCCTATGCCTTGCTGATGTTGATTGGCATGTTGGGTGGTTTTTTTGTTGTACCGCTCAATGCGTTATTACAGGAGCGAGGCAAAAAAAGCGTCGGGGCGGGGAATGCCATTGCGGTACAGAACCTGGGCGAAAATAGTGCTATGTTGCTGATGCTGGGGATTTATTCATTGGCGGTAATGGTGGGAATTCCGGTTGTGCCCATTGGCATTGGTTTTGGTGCGCTGTTTGCGCTGGCAATAACGGCGCTGTGGATCTGGCAACGCCGTCATTAATCTTTTGCCAGATGGCACATTCAGCCATCTGGTGAAGGTCACATTCCCGAAGGGTGCATACCTTTCGGATACTTCACGCTGTAAGAGAATGGCAGACTCACGTTCTCTTTGCCCGACAGTTTCAGCGTCCAGGTCAGTTTACCCGTTTTTGCATCAAACTGCGCCTGCCCGTACTGCATTTTTTCTACCGTAATATCACTATTAGTACTGACTGGGATCTGGTCGAGCAGAGTGATATCCACCGCTTCGCCGTAGCTGTTCTTCACATTAAGGGTGTAACTGAAGTTACGTATTGCGCTGTCGTTAAAGATAGATAACGCATTCTCTTTTTTGAGAGTGGCTTTACGCTGAATAATCAACTTAGGATCGCGGTTAAGCTGAATATCCAGCGACTTGCCATCTTCCGGCGGCACTTTTATTGGTTAATGTGCTATTTGCCTCTAATACCTTAATTTGAGCCGCAATATTGTTTTTCTCGGCGGTTAGTTTTGCCTGTTCCACCTTTGCTGCTTTTAACTGTTGCTGAATCTCTGACGGCAACGCATTCGGTTGTGTTTCCTGTAGCTCGATACGTGAGGAAAGCACCGTCACTCCGTTATCGATAGAGATGGCGATGCTGTCGTCAGTTACCGAATTGGCAATATGGGTGAAGATGATTTCGCTTTCACCTGCCGGTAAGTTGAGTGTCTCTTCACCTTGCAGGCTGGCACCATGCAGATAAACAGTGACGTCTTTAAGTGTTAGCCCCCAAGCGGAGGACATACACCCGGTAAGTAACATGGCGAGGGGAAGAGGTTTGAAAATCAACATGGTTATCCTTAACAATGGGCACAGACATTGAAACGCGCTCTGGCGTTGACCAAAAGAGTCTATTGCGCTTTGTCAGGAAAGATGCGGCGAAAAGTAGTGAATATATTCTGAAAAGTGGAGAAAAGAGACGCCTGGCGCATAACACCAGGCGAAAGGATCACGGTGCCGGATAAGTATAAACCTGATGTACCGCTTCAATTTCAGCCAATACGTCTTCGCTTAACTCCAGATGCAAACTTTCGACGTTGGTTTTTAACTGTTCCATCGTCGTTGCGCCCAGCAGAGTGCTGGCAACAAACGGTTGACGGCGTACAAAGGCCAGCGCCATCTGCGCAGGATCGAGACCATGACGTCTGGCGATATCAACATACGCCGCGACGGCTTTTTGCGTCTGCTCGCTGCTGTAGCGGGTGAAGCGACTAAAGAGTGTATTGCGTGCGCCAGCCGGTTTTGCACCATTGAGATATTTCCCGGTCAGCGTGCCGAAACCCAGACACGAATAGGCCAGTAACTCGACGCCTTCATACTGACTGACTTCCGCCAGACCCACTTCAAAGCTGCGGTTTAACAGACTATAGGGGTTCTGAATAGTGACGATGCGCGGCAGATCGTGTTTGTCTGCCAGATGCAGATAACGCATTACGCCAAATGCGGTTTCATTCGACACGCCGATATAACGAATTTTTCCCGCGCGTTGGTACTCCGCCAGTGCATCCAGCGTGTCGAGCAGAGAAATCGCAGGGGCAGAATCCGTCCAGCTATAACCGAGCTTGCCGAAGCAGTTAGTCGGGCGCTGTGGCCAGTGCACCTGATAAAGATCGAGATAATCCGTCTGCAAACGTTTGAGGCTGTCATGCAGGGCTTCGCGGATATTTTTTCTGTCCAGCGCCTGATCCGGGCGAATGCCCTTGTCATTATTGCGCGACGGTCCGCTCACTTTGGAGGCGATAATTAACTTTTCGCGGTTGCCATGTTTTGCCAACCAGTTACCGACATAGGTTTCGGTTAAACCCTGAGTTTCGGGGCGCGGCGGTACGGGGTACATTTCGGCAACGTCAATAAGATTAATGCCCTGAGCGACGGCATAGTCGAGTTGTGCGTGGGCGTCGGCTTCGCTGTTCTGTTCACCAAACGTCATCGTGCCAAGCCCCAGCGTGCTGACTTCCAGCGAGCTGTGGGGTATACGGTGATATTGCATAGCCGTTTCCTTTTTATAATCACGACATAAGGAATATAAAAATGGCAGAGGGAAGGGAAAAGGGAAAGCGAAAAATCTTAAGGCCAGCCGGATGCTGACCTTATTTTTTAACGTTCAATAATTTGCGAGACATCATCACGGTTAATTTGCATAGCGTTACCTTGCTGATCGTGATAACTCACAAGCCCGGTATCATCGTCAATTTCCGGTTTTCCATCCGTCAGGATCATTCGACCATCTTTAGTTGCCATCACATAATCACTGCTACAACCGGAAACAGCAAATACCAGTCCGACTGCAGAGATTAATACTGCCCATTTTTTCATCCGGTTATCCTCATTAAGCCCATCAATGATAATAGTCTGTTTATAATCTGACGTTATACATCTTGAAAGCAGGAAAGTCTTAAACTGTGAGGATAAAGGGAAGGCATTCGCTCTCCCGCAGAAGAGCGAACGGAACATCAGAGTGGATTCTTTTTATTGCGAATCAGGTTGAGGCTTTCTACTGCAATGGAGAAGAACATTGCGAAGTAGATGTAACCTTTCGGTACGTGGATATCGAAACTTTCCAGAATCAGGGTAAAGCCCACCAGAATCAGGAAAGAGAGCGCCAACATTTTCACTGATGGATGGCGTTCAACAAAATCACCAATTGAACGTGCGGCGAACATCATCACGCCTACGGCAATCACTACGGCCGCCATCATAATAAACAGATGATCCGACAGACCCACGGCGGTAATGACCGAGTCGAGGCTGAAAATAATATCCAGCAGCATAATCTGCACGATAGCACCGAGGAATGAAGAAACGCGTGTTTTCAGCCCTTCTTCTTCGCCTTCGATAGACTCGTGGATCTCCTTACTGGCTTTCCAGATAAGGAACAGACCGCCCAGCAGCAGAATCAAATCACGAGCGGAAATTTCCTGACTGAAGATTGTAAAAAGCGGATTCGTCAGGCGAGTAACCCAGGCAATCGATGCCAGCAGCGCCAGACGCATAACCATGGCTCCAGCCAGCCCCAGACGCCGCGCATGACCACGCTGTGCGGTGGGCAACTTTGCGACCACCAGAGAAAGGAAAATAATATTATCGATCCCAAGAACGATTTCCAGCAGCGTCAGCGTACCGAGCGCAAGCCAGGCGTTAGGATCGGTTATCCATGCAAATAACATCTAAAAAGCCCTGCCAAAAAAAAATGAAGCGGTAATTATATGCCCGGAATGCGGCAGGTCAAAGCGATGGCTACTGGATCAAAAAATGACGCGCCAGTAGCGCACTGGTGAAATTCTTCTTCAAATAAAAACCGCGTGGCAGCGTCAGAATCCGTTCGCCCCGGGTGCCAATGGCTTCGGTCAGAGCTTTCGCATTCGCTGCTTTCGGCCGTATTTGTAAATATTCCCCATGACGAGCGGTGATTCGCTCAACCTGACCGAGGACAATCATATCCATCAATTCTTCCCAGTCCTCGCGCAACTGCTGGTCTTCCTCTTCATTCGGGCTCCACAACAACGGTGACCCTACGCGACGTAGCGCCAGCGGGATGCTGCGCTCGCCTTCAACCGGTATCCACAGCACCCGTTTGAGTTTGTGGCGCACGTGGCTGGTTTCCCAGGTCACGCCGCTATTGCCGGTTAACGGTGCAACACAAACAAATGTCGTTTCCAGCGGACGTCCCAGACTATCCACAGGAATCGTTTTGAGTTCCACGCCTAAAGCAGCAAAATCTTGTTCAGGTTTACTGCCAGCGCTGGCTCCGAGCCAGATCTCCAGTAACACACCGATCCAACCCTTATCGCGTTTTAAATTCTCCGGTGTAACCAACCCGGCAAGCGCCGCCAGTTCACCTAGTGTGTAACCAGAAAGTTGCTGTGCTTGCGCCAGTAACTGCGCTTCAGTTTCGGGGGGAGAGAGCAATGGGCGAGGTTGGGACATGGCTTAATACCTTGATTAAAAAACAAGCAGCTATTCTGTGCCGAATACTCAGAGTGTAACTTTTTCCACATGCGTTGTTCAATTCTATGATTTATCTTGTTTTTTAATCTACAGGCTACTGTGTTGCGCAACGTCCAGGTGGGTTTTCCAATTCTGGTCACTGAAAATAAACAGGATCTTACACCATGTTATCCACAGAAAGCTGGGATAACTGTGAAAAACCCTCACTACTGTTTCCATTTACAGCCTTGACGTGCGACGAAACTCTAATTTTTAGTGGTACGGTGCTTAACTTAGTGGCACATTCTGTGGATAAATACGACGTTGGTTGATCTTTCGCCAACGCGTAAATGAGTGGTGTGACCATGGTCACAAATATCTCTGTTTCATCACTCTTTATGTATATAATATACTGATTAATAAAAAATATTTTAAAGCGCGTTTATCCGGCTGATTCAGAGTGTTCTGGGTTTTCCCGTGGTAATTCCGTACTTCTTCACAACTCTATCCACCGAAAAGGTGAATAAAAACGGTTATCCGCCCCTTCCTCTGTTTATAACTCTGCACTTAACTGTGAGTTATTCAATTGTTATTAGTGTGTAATGCCCTGCAGAGAGTGGTTTACCGTCTTCCTGGAGTATGAAACAATCATTCGTATATAAAGCTTTATTTTGAGGTAGTCCGGTGATTGATGACGATGGCTACCGCCCAAACGTAGGTATCGTGATTTGTAATCGTCAGGGGCAAGTAATGTGGGCCCGGCGATTTGGTCAGCACTCCTGGCAGTTTCCGCAAGGCGGAATTAATCCCGGAGAATCCGCAGAACAGGCGATGTACCGTGAATTGTTTGAAGAAGTAGGATTAAGCCGTAAAGACGTTCGAATCCTTGCTTCAACACGTAACTGGTTGCGCTACAAATTACCGAAACGTTTGGTGCGTTGGGACACGAAGCCGGTTTGTATCGGCCAAAAACAAAAATGGTTTCTCTTGCAGTTGGTGAGCGGTGATGCGGAAATCAATATGCAAACCAGCAGTACACCAGAGTTTGACGGCTGGCGATGGGTAAGTTACTGGTATCCGGTCAGACAGGTGGTGTCATTTAAACGTGATGTCTACCGTAGGGTAATGAAAGAGTTCGCGAGTGTTGTGATGGCGCTTCAGGAAAATACGCCTAAACCACAAAACGCATCAGCTTATCGACGTAAAAGAGGTTAAGTCACGCCAATTATGCTCACTCGCCTGCGCGAAATAGTCGAAAAGGTAGCCAGCGCACCACGCCTGAACGAGGCGTTAAATATTCTGGTTACCGACATCTGTCTTGCGATGGATACTGAGGTCTGTTCGGTCTACCTGGCCGATCACGACCGACGTTGTTACTACCTGATGGCGACCCGGGGATTAAAAAAACCACGTGGTCGCACTGTAACGCTTGCGTTTGATGAAGGGATCGTCGGTCTGGTTGGCAGGCTGGCGGAACCGATAAACCTTGCGGATGCGCAAAAACACCCCAGCTTCAAATATATCCCCTCCGTAAAAGAAGAGCGTTTCCGTGCGTTTTTAGGCGTGCCGATTATTCAACGTCGCCAGTTGCTTGGTGTACTGGTGGTGCAGCAACGCGAACTGCGGCAGTACAACGAAAGCGAAGAATCCTTCCTGGTGACGCTCGCCACCCAGATGGCCGCCATTCTATCCCAGTCGCAGTTGACTGCGTTGTTCGGGCAATATCGCCAGACGAGAATCCGCGCATTACCGGCCGCGCCCGGTGTAGCGATTGCCGAAGGTTGGCAGGATGCAACGTTACCCTTAATGGAACAGGTGTATCAGGCATCAACGCTGGATCCGGCGCTGGAACGTGAGCGACTGACCGGGGCGCTGGAAGAGGCGGCCAATGAGTTTCGCCGTTACAGCAAACGCTTTGCCGCCGGGGCGCAAAAAGAAACGGCGGCTATTTTCGATCTTTACTCACACTTGCTTTCCGATACGCGTCTGCGTCGCGAACTGTTTGCTGAAGTGGATAAAGGTTCGGTCGCAGAGTGGGCGGTGAAAACGGTCATTGAAAAATTTGCCGAACAGTTCGCCACACTAAGCGATAGCTATCTCAAAGAACGAGCGGGCGATCTACGCGCGCTGGGTCAGCGATTACTGTTTCATCTTGATGATGCCAATCAGGGGGCGAACGCCTGGCCGGAACGTTTCATTCTGGTGGCAGATGAACTGTCAGCGACTACCCTTGCGGAACTGCCTCAGGATCGCTTAGTCGGCGTTGTCGTGCGCGATGGTGCTGCCAACTCCCACGCCGCAATCATGGTGCGTGCACTGGGGATCCCCACCGTGATGGGCGCGGACATTCAGCCTTCGGTGCTGCATCGTCGGACGTTGATCGTTGACGGTTATCGTGGGGAATTGCTGGTCGACCCGGAGCCGGTGCTGCTACATGAATATCAGCGGCTGATTAGCGAAGAGATTGAGCTTAGCCGTCTGGCAGAAGATGATGTCAATTTACCCGCGCAGCTAAAAAGCGGCGAGCGCATAAAAGTTATGCTCAATGCGGGGTTAAGTCCGGAACATGAAGAAAAATTAGGCAGCCGCATTGATGGTATCGGACTCTATCGCACTGAAATTCCCTTTATGCTGCAAAGCGGCTTCCCGTCGGAAGAAGAACAGGTGGCGCAGTATCAGGGCATGTTGCAAATGTTTAATGATAAGCCCGTCACGCTGCGCACGCTGGATGTCGGTGCTGATAAGCAACTGCCTTACATGCCTATCAGCGAAGAGAATCCATGTCTTGGTTGGCGTGGGATCCGCATTACGCTCGATCAGCCGGAGATCTTTTTGATTCAGGTACGGGCGATGTTGCGTGCTAACGCCGCCACGGGCAACCTGAACATCCTGTTGCCGATGGTCACAAGTCTCGATGAAGTTGACGAAGCACGCCGCCTGATCGAGCGTGCCGGACGTGAAGTCGAAGAAATGATTGGTTACGCAATTCCTAAACCGCGTATCGGTATCATGCTGGAAGTGCCATCGATGGTATTTATGTTGCCGCATCTGGCAAACCGGGTCGATTTTATCTCGGTAGGCACCAATGATCTGACCCAGTACATTCTGGCTGTCGATCGCAACAACACGCGGGTGGCAAACATTTATGACAGTCTTCATCCTGCAATGCTTCGAGCCCTGGCGATGATCGCCCGGGAAGCGGAAGCGCAGGGGATCGACTTACGTTTGTGCGGTGAAATGGCGGGCGATCCCATGTGTGTGGCGATCCTCATTGGGCTTGGGTATCGCCATCTATCTATGAACGGACGCTCTGTCGCGCGCGTAAAATACTTGCTGCGGCGCATTGATTTTGCCGAAGCAGAAAATCTTGCTCAGCGCAGTCTGGAAGCGCAACTGGCGACTGAAGTTCGTCATCAGGTTGCGGCATTTATGGAGCGTCGCGGCATGGGTGGGCTGATTCGCGGAGGATTATAGCGCGGTTCCTATACATATCTTTTAACGGTATCCGGCAACCAGCCAGGTCCCCTTGTGCTATTATTCGCACCTTTGGAGCGCCTGAAACCTGCGGCGCGCATTTCAATCGCTGTTCTCTTTCAGCGAAATAACAAGAACTTGTGGTGACAGATGACCAGTAGCTATCTGCATTTTCCGGAATTTGATCCGGTCATTTTCTCAATAGGACCCGTTGCGCTTCACTGGTACGGCCTGATGTATCTGGTGGGGTTCATTTTTGCAATGTGGCTGGCGGGGCGTCGGGCGAATCGTCCGGGCAGTGGCTGGACCAAAAATGAAGTTGAAAACTTACTCTATGCGGGCTTCCTCGGTGTCTTCCTGGGCGGACGTATTGGTTATGTTCTGTTCTACAACTTCCCGCAGTTTATGGCCGATCCGCTGTATCTGTTCCGCGTCTGGGACGGCGGCATGTCCTTCCACGGCGGCCTGATTGGCGTTATCGTGGTGATGATTATCTTCGCCCGCCGTACCAAACGCTCCTTCTTCCAGGTCTCTGATTTTATTGCACCGCTCATTCCGTTTGGTCTTGGTGCCGGGCGTCTGGGCAACTTTATTAACGGTGAACTGTGGGGCCGCGTTGACCCGAACTTCCCGTTTGCCATGCTGTTCCCTGGCTCCCGTACCGAAGACATTCTGCTGCTGCAAAACAACCCACAGTGGCAATCCATTTTCGACACTTACGGTGTGCTGCCGCGCCACCCGTCACAGTTGTACGAACTGCTGCTGGAAGGTGTGGTGCTGTTTATCATCCTTAACCTCTACATTCGTAAACCGCGCCCAATGGGGGCTGTCTCAGGCTTGTTCCTGATTGGCTATGGCGCGTTTCGCATCATTGTTGAGTTTTTCCGCCAGCCCGACGCGCAGTTTACCGGTGCCTGGGTGCAGTACATCAGCATGGGGCAAATTCTTTCCATCCCGATGATTGTCGCGGGTGTGATCATGATGGTCTGGGCATATCGTCGCAGCCCACAGCAACACGTTTCCTGAGGAACCATGAAACAGTATTTAGAACTGATGCAAAAAGTGCTCGACGAAGGCACACAGAAAAACGACCGTACCGGAACCGGAACGCTTTCCATTTTTGGTCATCAGATGCGTTTTAACCTGCAGGATGGATTCCCACTGGTGACAACCAAGCGTTGCCACCTGCGTTCCATCATCCATGAGCTGCTATGGTTCCTGCAGGGCGATACCAACATTGCTTATCTGCATGAAAACAATGTCACTATCTGGGACGAATGGGCCGATGAAAATGGCGATCTCGGCCCGGTGTATGGCAAACAGTGGCGCGCATGGCCAACGCCAGATGGTCGTCATATTGATCAAATCACCACGGTATTGAATCAATTGAAAAACGACCCGGACTCCCGCCGCATTATTGTTTCGGCGTGGAACGTGGGCGAACTGGATAAAATGGCGCTGGCTCCGTGCCATGCGTTCTTCCAGTTTTATGTGGCAGACGGCAAGCTTTCTTGCCAGCTTTATCAACGCTCCTGTGACGTCTTCCTCGGCCTGCCGTTTAACATCGCCAGCTACGCACTACTGGTGCATATGATGGCGCAGCAGTGCGATCTGGAAGTGGGTGATTTTGTCTGGACCGGTGGCGACACGCACCTGTACAGCAACCATATGGATCAAACCCATCTACAATTAAGCCGCGAGCCGCGTCCGCTGCCGAAGCTGATTATCAAACGTAAACCAGAATCCATCTTCGACTACCGTTTCGAAGATTTTGAGATTGAAGGCTACGATCCGCATCCGGGCATTAAGGCTCCGGTTGCTATCTGATTTACGAAACATCCTGCCAGAGCCGACGCCAGTGTGCGTCGGTTTTTTTTACCCACTGTTAAATTCTTCAAGACGCCTTCCCGAAATTTTGCAACGCCCTGCAACAACGTAAATAGTGCGGAAGACGCGCCGAGAAAATAGAAACAGGGCCTCGCCTTTTTTTCTCCTCGTCGCATACTGCCGACATGAAAACACAACGTGGTTATACGCTGATTGAAACACTGGTTGCGATGCTGATTTTAGTCATGTTAAGCGCAACTGGACTCTATGGCTGGCAATACTGGCAGCAGTCGCAACGGCTATGGCAAACCGCCAGCCAGGCGCGGGATTATTTGCTCTATTTACGTGAGGATGCCAACTGGCATAACCGCGACCACAGTATCAGCGTCATCAGGGAGGGAACGTCATGGTGTCTTGTAAGTGCCGCCGCAGGGACGAATACCTGTCATGGCCATTCACCGTTGGTCTTTGTGCCACGCTGGCCCGAAGTCGAAATGAGTGACCTGACCCCTTCGCTTACGTTCTTTGGCCTGCGCAATACCGCATGGGCCGGGCATATTCACTTCAAAAACTCAGCGGGCGAGTGGTGGCTGGTGATTTCACCGTGGGGAAGACTCCGGCTTTGTCAGCAAGGAGAAACACAAGGATGTCTGTAAAAGAACAAGGATTTTCGCTGCTGGAAGTGCTGATTGCTATGGCTATCAGTAGCGTATTGCTGCTGGGGGCTGCGCGGTTTCTGCCAGCATTACAGCGGGAAAGCTTGATTACAACGCGCAAGCTGGCACTGGAAGATGAGATCTGGCTGCGGGTCTACACCGTCGCGAAGCATCTTCAAAGGGCTGGTTATTGTCATGGTAACTGCACTGGTGAAGGGCTGGAAATTGTCGGGCAGGGTGACTGCATCATTGTGCAGTGGGACGCGAACAGTAACGGTATCTGGGATCGTGAGCCGGTAAAAGAGTCCGACCAGATTGGATTTCGTTTGAAAGAGCATGTGCTGGAAACGTTACGTGGTGCCGCATCCTGTGAAGGTAAAGGCTGGGATAAAGTCACCAACCCGGACGCCGTCATTATCGACACTTTTCAGGTCCTGCGTCAGGATGTCAGCGGATTCTCGCCGGTATTAACGGTTAGTATGCGTGGTGCCAGTAAGGCTGAACCACAAACCGTGGTGGATGCCAGCTATAGCGTAACAGGATTCAACCTGTGAACCGTGAACGGGGCGTTTCATCGCTGGCACTGGTCCTGATGTTGCTGGTATTGGGCAGCTTGCTGCTACAAGGAATGAGCCAACAGGAGCGCAGTTTTGCTTCTCGGGTGACTATGGAAAGCCAGTCATTGCGTCGTCAGGCAATTGTACAGTCGGCGCTGGAATGGGGAAAAATGCACACCTGGCAGACGCAACCCGTAGTTCAGTGCTCACAGTTCGCTGCAACCGGTGCCCGAGTTTGTCTGCGTTTACTGGCTGATAGTGAAATCTTGCTGATTGCCAGTTATGAAGGTGTTTCATTATGGCGAACAGGCGAAGTGAACGATGGAAATATTGCTTTTTCGCCACACGGCTGGAGTGATTTTTGTCCGCAGAAAGAGGTGGCGTTATGTCAGCTTCCCTGAAGAATCAACAAGGCTTTAGTCTACCGGAAGTGATGCTGGCGATGGTGCTGATGGTGATGATTGTCACTGCGTTATCCGGTTTCCAGCGAACATTAATGAACAGTCTTACCAGCAGAGGCCAGTACCAACAGCTCTGGCGGCATGGCTGGCAGCAAACGCAACTGCGCGCGATTTCGCCACCTGCCAACTGGCAGGTCAACCGAATGCAGACATCGCAGGCGGGATGTGTCAGCATCAGCGTTACGTTAGTTTCACCCGGGGGCAGAGAAGGCGAGATGACCCGCCTGCATTGCCCGAATCGTCAGTAGTCAGGAGCCGCTATGTTAAGGGTCTACCATTCCAATCGTCTGGACGTGCTGGAAGCGTTGATGGAGTTTATCGTCGAACGCGAGCGGCTGGACGATCCTTTCGAGCCAGAGATGATTCTGGTGCAAAGTACCGGTATGGCACAGTGGCTGCAAATGACCCTGTCGCAGAAGTTCGGTATTGCGGCAAACATTGATTTCCCGCTCCCTGCGAGTTTTATCTGGGATATGTTCGTCCGCGTATTGCCGGAGATCCCCAAAGAGAGTGCCTTTAACAAGCAGAGCATGAGCTGGAAACTGATGACTCTGCTGCCGCAACTGTTGGATTGCGAAGATTTTACCCTGTTGCGCCATTACCTGACTGACGATAGTGACAAGCGGAAACTGTTTCAGCTTTCCTCAAAAG
Organism: Escherichia sp. MOD1-EC6098; assembly: GCF_002965865.1. Lineage (NCBI taxonomy): Bacteria > Pseudomonadati > Pseudomonadota > Gammaproteobacteria > Enterobacterales > Enterobacteriaceae > Escherichia > Escherichia sp. MOD1-EC6098. The sequence goes on along the minus strand of NZ_PTSN01000013.1, from coordinate 133,149 downwards.
CGGCGGACCTGTTTGACCAGTATCTGGTCTATCGCCCGGACTGGCTGGCTCAGTGGGAAGCGGGACATCTGGTTGAAGGGCTGGGAGAAGCGCAGGCCTGGCAAGCTCCATTGTGGAAGGCGCTGGTAGAATATACTGACGAGCTGGGGCAACCTCGTTGGCACCGTGCCAATCTCTATCAACGCTTTATCGAAACGCTGGAGTCTGCAACGACCTGCCCGCCAGGGCTACCTTCGCGCGTATTTATCTGCGGTATTTCCGCATTACCGCCAGTTTATCTACAGGCGTTACAGGCGCTGGGTAAACATATTGAAATCCATCTTCTGTTTACCAACCCTTGCCGTTATTACTGGGGCGATATTAAAGATCCTGCGTATCTGGCGAAACTGCTAACCCGCCAGCGTCGGCACAGCTTTGAAGATCGCGAATTGCCGCTATTTCGCGATAGCGAAAATGCCGGGCAGTTGTTTAACAGCGACGGCGAACAGGATATTGGCAACCCTCTGCTGGCCTCATGGGGCAAGCTGGGGCGAGACTACATCTATCTGCTTGCTGATCTCCAGAGCAGTCAGGAACTGGATGCCTTTGTCGATGTTACTCCAGACAGCCTGCTGCATAACATTCAGTCCGACATTCTGGAACTGGAAAACCGCGCCGTCGCAGGCGTGAACCTTGAAGAGTTTTCCCGCAGCGATAACAAACGGCAGCTCGATCCGCAGGATAACAGCGTCACCTTCCATGTTTGCCATAGCCCGCAGCGCGAAGTTGAAGTCTTGCACGATCGATTGCTGGCGATGCTGGAAGAAGATCCGACACTCACTCCGCGCGATATCATCGTGATGGTGGCTGACATCGATAGCTACAGTCCGTTTATTCAGGCGGTGTTTGGTAGTGCTCCGGCGGATCGTTATCTGCCTTACGCCATTTCCGACCGTCGGGCGCGACAGTCGCATCCGGTACTGGAAGCATTTATCAGCCTGTTATCGTTGCCTGACAGCCGCTTTGTATCGGAGGACGTTTTGGCGCTGCTGGACGTACCGGTGCTGGCGGCGCGGTTTGATATCACCGAAGAAGGGCTGCGTTATTTACGCCAGTGGGTCAATGAATCCGGCATTCGCTGGGGGATTGATGACGACAACGTTCGCGAGCTGGAACTTCCCGCCACCGGGCAACACACCTGGCAATTTGGCCTGACGCGTATGTTGCTGGGCTACGCGATGGAGAGTGCTCAGGGAGAATGGCAATCTGTTCTTCCTTATGATGAGTCGAGCGGCTTAATTGCAGAGCTGGTGGGGCATCTGGCGTCACTGCTGATGCAGCTCAACATCTGGCGTCGCGGGTTGGCACAGGAGCGACCGCTGGAAGAGTGGCTGCCGGTATGCCGCGACATGCTCAATGCTTTCTTCCTGCCGGATGCGGAAACCGAAGCGGCGATGACGCTTATTGAACAACAGTGGCTGGCTATCATCGCAGAAGGGCTGGGAGCGCAGTATGGCGACGTGGTGCCGCTGTCACTGTTACGTGATGAACTGGCACAACGTCTGGATCAAGAACGTATCAGCCAGCGTTTTCTTGCCGGTCCGGTCAATATTTGTACCCTGATGCCAATGCGTTCCATCCCGTTCAAAGTAGTTTGCCTGCTGGGAATGAACGATGGTGTTTACCCGCGCCAGCTCGCGCCGCTGGGTTTTGATTTAATGAGCCAGAAACCAAAGCGTGGCGACCGCAGTCGTCGCGATGACGACCGCTATCTGTTCCTGGAGGCGTTAATTTCCGCGCAGCAAAAACTCTATATCAGCTATATTGGGCGCTCCATTCAGGATAACAGCGAACGTTTCCCGTCGGTTTTGGTGCAGGAACTGATCGACTACATCGGGCAAAGCCATTATCTGCCGGGCGATGAAGCGCTTAACTGCGATGAAAGTGAGGCGAGGGTGAAAGCGCATCTTACTTGCCTCCATACCCGGATGCCGTTTGATCCGCAAAACTACCAACCCGGTGAGCGACAAAGCTATGCGCGCGAGTGGCTACCGGCAGCCAGCCAGGCAGGCAAGGCGCACTCTGAATTTGTTCAGCCACTGCCGTTTACCTTGCCGGAAACTGTGTCACTGGAGACGCTACAACGATTCTGGTCACATCCGGTGCGAGCATTTTTCCAGATGCGCTTGCAGGTGAACTTCCGCACCGAAGACAGCGAAATCCCCGACACCGAGCCATTTATTCTGGAGGGACTTAGCCGTTATCAGATCAACCAGCAGCTATTAAATGCATTGGTCGAGCAGGATGATGCCGAACGTTTGTTCCGCCGGTTCCGGGCGGCAGGTGATTTGCCGTATGGCGCATTTGGTGAAATTTTCTGGGAAACGCAGTGCCAGGAGATGCAGCAACTTGCCGACAGAGTCATTGCCTGTCGGCAACCGGGGCAGAGTTTAGAAATCGATCTCACCTGCAATGGCGTGCAAATTACGGGCTGGTTGCCGCAGGTCCAGCCGGATGGTCTGTTGCGCTGGCGTCCCTCTTTGCTCAGTGTGGCACAGGGAATGCAACTTTGGCTGGAACACCTTGTCTACTGTGCCAGCGGTGGTAACGGTGAGAGTCGCCTTTTCCTGCGTAAAGGCGGTGAGTGGCGTTTTCCGCCGCTTGCAGCCGAACAGGCTTTACATTACCTCTCACAACTGATTGAAGGGTATCGTGAAGGAATGTCCGCGCCGTTACTGGTGTTACCTGAAAGTGGCGGCGCGTGGCTAAAAACCTGTTATGACGCTGAACACGATGTCATGCTGGATGACGAGTCCACTGTGCAAAAAGCCCGTACGAAATTCCTTCAGGCTTACGAAGGCAACATGATGGTGCGTGGAGAAGGTGACGATATCTGGTATCAGAGGCTCTGGCGGCAATTAACGCCAGAGACAATGGAAGCCATCGTTGAGCAGTCGCAACGTTTCCTGTTACCGCTGTTTCGTTTTAATCAGTCATGAGTGTTGTATAAAAATTGCGCAATCCATTTGCTTACTTTATGATGCGCACCAGTCACGGACTGATGGTTATATAGACATAGGCTGACTTGTTCAGCGCGAGATTAAATTCTGCCGGATGATTTACGTTAACGTGTTGAATCTGGCTGAAAAATAAAGTTGATAATGAGGTCCGTGAATGCCCCGCAGCACCTGGTTCAAAGCAGTACTGTTGTTTGTTGCCCTTTGGGCACCCTTAAGTCAGGCAGAAACGGGATGGCAGCCGATTCAGGAAACCATCCGTAAAAGTGATAAAGATAACCGTCAGTATCAGGCTGTGCGTCTGGATAACGGCATGGTGGTATTGTTGGTTTCTGACCCGCAGGCGGTAAAATCCCTTTCTGCACTGGTGGTGCCCGTTGGATCGCTGGAAGATCCCGAGGCTTATCAGGGGCTGGCACATTATCTTGAACATATGAGCCTGATGGGGTCGAAAAAGTACCCGCAGGCTGACAGTCTGGCCGAATACCTCAAAATGCACGGTGGCAGTCATAACGCCAGCACGGCACCGTATCGCACCGCTTTCTATCTGGAAGTGGAAAATGACGCCTTACCAGGGGCGGTAGACCGCCTGGCGGACGCCATTGCGGAACCTTTACTCGACAAGAAATATGCCGAACGTGAGCGTAATGCAGTGAACGCCGAATTAACTATGGCGCGCACGCGTGACGGGATGCGTATGGCGCAGGCCAGCGCAGAAACCATTAACCCGGCCCACCCTGGTGCAAAGTTTTCTGGTGGCAACCTGGAAACCTTAAGCGACAAACCCGGTAATCCGGTGCAGCAGGCGCTGAAAAATTTCCATGAGAAATATTACTCCGCCAATCTGATGAAGGCTGTTATCTACAGTAACAAACCGCTGCAGGAGCTGGCGAAGATGGCGGCGGACACCTTCGGTCGAGTGCCGAACAAAGAGAGCAAAAAACCGGAAATCACCGTGCCGGTAGTCACCGATGCACAAAAGGGCATTATCATTCATTACGTCCCGGCGTTGCCGCGTAAAGTGCTGCGTGTCGAGTTTCGCATCGATAACAATTCGGCGGAGTTCCGTAGTAAAACTGATGAGTTAATTACCTATCTGATTGGCAATCGCAGCCCAGGAACGCTTTCTGACTGGTTGCAAAAACAGGGATTAGTTGAGGGCATTAGCGCCAACTCCGATCCTATCGTCAATGGCAACAGTGGCGTGTTAGCGATCTCTGCGTCCTTAACCGATAAAGGTCTGGCTAATCGCGATCAGGTTGTAGCGGCTATTTTCAGCTACCTCAATCTGTTACGCGAAAAAGGGATTGATAAACAGTATTTCGATGAACTGGCGAATGTGCTGGATATCGATTTCCGTTATCCGTCAATCACTCGTGATATGGATTACGTCGAGTGGCTGGCAGATACCATGATTCGCGTTCCCGTTGAGCATACGCTGGACGCGGTCAATATAGCCGATCAGTATGATGCTAAAGCAGTAAAAGAACGTCTGGCGATGATGACGCCGCAAAACGCGCGTATCTGGTATATCAGCCCGAAAGAGCCGCACAATAAAATGGCTTACTTTGTCGATGCGCCGTATCAGGTCGATAAAATCAGCGAGCAAACTTTCGCTGACTGGCAGAAAAAAGCTGTCGACATAGCGCTCTCCCTGCCGGAGCTTAATCCCTATATTCCTGACGATTTCTCGCTGATTAAATCAGAGAAGAAATACGACCATCCAGAGCTGATTGTTGATGAATCCAATTTGCGTGTGGTGTATGCGCCGAGTCGCTATTTTGCCAGCGAACCAAAAGCCGATGTCAGCCTGATTTTGCGTAACCCGAAAGCGATGGACAGCGCCCGTAACCAGGTGATGTTTGCGCTCAATGATTATCTCGCAGGGTTGGCGCTTGATCAGTTAAGCAACCAGGCGTCGGTTGGCGGCATTAGTTTTTCCACCAATGCTAACAACGGCCTTATGGTTAATGCTAATGGTTACACTCAGCGTCTGCCGCAACTTTTTCAGGCTCTGCTGGAGGGCTACTTTAGCTATACCGCTACACCAGAGCAGCTTGAACAGGCGAAATCCTGGTATAACCAGATGATGGATTCCGCAGAAAAAGGCAAAGCGTTTGAGCAGGCGATTATGCCCGCGCAGATGCTCTCGCAGGTGCCGTACTTCTCGCGAGATGAGCGACGTAAAATTTTGCCCACTATCACCCTGAAAGAGGTGATGGCCTATCGCGACGCCTTAAAATCCGGGGCACGACCAGAGTTCATGGTTATCGGCAACATGACCGAAGCCCAGGCAACAACGCTGGCGCGCGATGTGCAAAAACAGTTAGGGGCTGATGGCTCAGAGTGGTGTCGTAACAAAGATGTCCTGGTCGATAAAAAACAGTCCGTCATTTTTGAAAAAGCCGGTAACAGTACCGACTCCGCACTGGCAGCAGTATTTGTACCGACTGGTTACGATGAATACACCAGTTCAGCCTACAGTTCTCTGTTGGCGCAGATTGTACAACCGTGGTTCTACAATCAGTTGCGTACTGAAGAGCAGTTGGGGTACGCCGTGTTCGCGTTCCCAATGAGCGTGGGACGTCAGTGGGGCATGGGCTTCTTACTGCAAAGTAATGATAAACAGCCTTCGTACCTGTGGGATCGTTACAAGGCCTTTTTCCCAACGGCTGAGGCGAAACTGCGCGCGATGAAGCCAGAAGAGTTCGCGCAAATCCAGCAGGCGGTTATCAGCCAGATGCTACAGGCACCGCAAACGCTGGGCGAAGAAGCATCGAAGTTAAGTAAAGATTTCGATCGCGGCAATATGCGCTTTGATTCGCGTGATAAAATCGTGGCACAGATAAAACTGCTGACGCCGCAAAAACTTGCCGATTTCTTCCATCAGGCAGTGGTCGAGCCGCAAGGCATGGCTATCCTGTCGCAGATTTCCGGCAGCCAGAATGGGAAAGCTGAATATGTGCATCCTGAAGGCTGGAAAGTGTGGGAGAACGTCAGCGCGTTGCAGCAAACAATGCCCCTGATGAGTGAAAAGAATGAGTGATGTCGCTGAGACACTAGATCCTTTGCGCTTGCCCTTACTGGGTGAGCGCCTGATTGAAGCCTCTGCCGGCACAGGCAAAACCTTTACGATAGCAGCGCTCTATTTGCGCCTGTTACTTGGACTAGGTGGTTCTGCTGCCTTTCCCCGCCCGTTGACCGTTGAAGAACTGCTGGTGGTGACCTTTACCGAGGCTGCCACCGCAGAGTTGCGCGGTCGTATCCGTAGCAATATTCATGAGTTGCGCATCGCCTGTCTACGTGAAACCACCGACAACCCTCTGTATGCGCGCCTGCTGGAAGAGATTGACGATAAAGCGCAGGCCGCGCAGTGGCTGCTGTTAGCCGAACGACAGATGGATGAAGCGGCAGTTTTTACCATTCACGGTTTTTGTCAGCGAATGCTCAACCTGAATGCTTTTGAATCCGGTATGTTGTTTGAGCAGCAACTGATTGAAGATGAATCGCTACTGCGCTACCAGGCCTGCGCCGATTTCTGGCGTCGCCACTGCTATCCTCTGCCGCGTGAAATTGCTCAGGTGGTCTTTGAAACATGGAAAGGGCCGCAGGCGTTGCTGCGCGATATTAATCGATATCTGCAAGGGGAAGCGCCAGTTATTAAAGCGCCGCCGCCCGATGATGAAACGCTGGCTTCCCGCCACGCGCAAATTGTGGCGCGTATCGATACCGTAAAACAGCAGTGGCGTGATGCGGTAGGTGAACTGGATGCGCTAATCGAATCTTCAGGTATTGATCGACGCAAGTTTAACCGTAGCAATCAGGCTAAATGGATTGACAAGATTAGCGCCTGGGCAGAAGAAGAGACCAACAGTTATCAGTTGCCGGAGTCGCTGGAAAAATTCTCTCAGCGTTTCTTAGAAGATCGCACAAAAGCAGGGGGCGAGACACCGCGCCATCCGCTGTTTGAGGCGATCGATCAATTACTTGCCGAACCATTATCGATCCGCGATCTGGTGATCACTCGCGCATTAGCTGAGATCCGTGAAACGGTAGCGCGTGAAAAACGCCGCCGTGGCGAACTGGGTTTTGACGACATGTTAAGTCGGCTGGATTCCGCGTTGTGTAGCGAAAGCGGAGAGGCGCTGGCGACGGCGATCCGCACGCGATTCCCGGTGGCAATGATCGACGAGTTTCAGGATACCGACCCTCAGCAGTACCGGATTTTCCGCCACATCTGGCACCATCAGCCGGAAACCGCATTGTTACTGATTGGTGATCCGAAACAGGCTATTTATGCGTTCCGTGGTGCGGATATCTTCACCTACATGAAGGCGCGTAGCGAAGTTCACGCTCATTACACGTTGGATACCAACTGGCGTTCCGCACCAGGAATGGTGAACAGTGTGAACACGCTTTTTAGCCAGACTGATGACGCTTTTATGTTTCGCGAAATACCGTTTATTCCTGTGAAATCAGCCGGGAAAAATCAGGCGCTGCGTTTCGTATTTAAAGGTGAAACGCAGCCTTCGATGAAAATGTGGCTGATGGAAGGCGAAAGCTGCGGCGTTGGCGATTATCAAAGTACCATGGCGCAGGTATGCGCCGCGCAAATCCGCGACTGGCTGCAGGCCGGGCAGCGCGGAGACGCGTTGTTGATGAATGGCGATGACGCGCGTCCGGTGCGTGCTTCAGACATCAGTGTGTTGGTGCGCAGCCGCCAGGAGGCCGCCCAGATACGTGATGCCTTAACGCTGCTGGAAATCCCTTCCGTTTACCTTTCGAACCGCGACAGTGTTTTTGAAACTCTGGAAGCGCAGGAGATGCTTTGGCTGTTGCAGGCAGTGATGACGCCTGAACGTGAAAATACTCTGCGTAGCGCGCTGGCAACGTCAATGATGGGGCTGAACGCGCTGGATATCGAAATGCTGAATAATGACGAACATGCCTGGGATGCAGTCGTTGAAGAGTTCGATGGTTATCGACAAATCTGGCGAAAACGCGGCGTTATGCCAATGCTGCGGGCGCTGATGTCGGCGCGCAACATTGCAGAAAACCTGCTGGCAACGGCGGGTGGTGAGCGGCGTCTTACAGATATTTTACATATCAGTGAATTACTTCAGGAAGCGGGAACGCAGCTTGAAAGTGAACATGCGCTGGTACGCTGGTTATCACAGCATATCCTCGAGCCAGACAGTAACGCGTCCAGCCAGCAAATGCGCCTCGAAAGTGACAAACATCTGGTGCAGATTGTTACGATCCACAAGTCGAAAGGACTGGAGTATCCGCTAGTCTGGTTGCCATTTATTACCAATTTCCGCGTCCAGGATCAGGCGTTCTATCACGATCGTCACTCATTTGAGGCTGTTCTGGATCTTAACGCTGCGCCAGAAAGCGTCGATCTCGCTGAGGCCGAACGTCTGGCGGAAGATCTGCGTTTGCTTTATGTGGCGCTGACGCGTTCGGTCTGGCATTGCAGTCTTGGCGTCGCGCCACTGGTGCGCCGTCGAGGCGATAAAAAAGGTGACACCGACGTCCATCAAAGTGCGCTCGGACGCTTGCTGCAAAAAGGGGAACCAAAGGATGCGGCAGGACTTCGCGCCTGTATTGAAGCATTGTGCGATGAGGATATTGCCTGGCAAACGGCACAAACCGGTGATAATCAGCCCTGGCAGGTTAATGATGTTTCTACAGCAGAACTGAATGCGAAGACGTTACAACGTTTACCTGGCGATAACTGGCGGGTCACCAGCTACTCTGGTTTGCAGCAGCGTGGTCACGGTATCGCTCAGGATTTGATGCCACGGCTGGATGTTGACGCCGCAGGTGTGGTCAGCGTCGTTGAAGAACCGACGTTAACACCGCATCAGTTTCCGCGCGGAGCGTCACCGGGGACGTTCTTGCACAGTTTGTTTGAGGATCTGGATTTTACCCAGCCGGTTGAGCCTGACTGGGTGCGGGAAAAACTGGAACTTGGCGGTTTTGAAGCGCATTGGGAACCGGTGTTGACCGAGTGGATCATGGCTGTTCTCCAGGCACCGCTCAATGAAACGGGAGTCAGCCTGAGTCAGCTTTCCGCCCGCGATAAACAGGTGGAGATGGAGTTTTATCTGCCAATTAGTGAACCGCTCGTCGCCAGCCAACTTGATGCGCTAATCCGCCAGTTTGACCCGCTTTCTGCTGGCTGCCCGTCGCTGGAGTTCATGCAGGTGCGTGGCATGTTAAAAGGCTTTATCGACCTGGTGTTTCGCCACGAAGGGCGTTATTACCTGCTCGACTATAAATCCAACTGGCTGGGTGAAAACAGCTCAGCATACACCCAACAGGCTATGGCAGCGGCGATGCAAGCACACCGCTATGATCTGCAATATCAGCTTTATACCCTGGCATTGCATCGTTATCTGCGCCATCGCATTGCTGATTACGACTATGAGCGCCACTTTGGCGGCGTTATCTATCTGTTCCTGCGCGGCGTTGATAAAGAGCATCCGCAACAAGGGATTTACGCGACCCGCCCCGATGCCGGGTTGATTGCCCTGATGGATGAGATGTTTGCTGGTATGACCCTGGAGGAGGCGTAATGAAATTGCAAAAGCAATTACTGGAAGCTGTGGAGCACAAACAGCTACGCCCGCTGGACGTGCAGTTTGCCCTGACCGTGGCGGGTGATGAACATCCCGCCGTCACCCTTGCGGCGGCACTGTTAAGTTATGATGCCGGGGAAGGACATGTCTGTTTGCCGCTTTCACGGCTGGAGAACAACGAAGCCTCGCACCCGCTCCTGGCGACCTGCGTCAGTGAAATCGGTGAGCTACAAAACTGGGAAGAGTGTCTGCTGGCTTCACACGCGGTCAGCCGGGGAGATGAACCTACACCAATGATCCTTTGTGGCGATCGTCTCTATCTCAACCGCATGTGGTGTAACGAGCGCACGGTGGCGCGCTTTTTCAATGAAGTGAATCATGCCATTGAGGTTGATGAAGCTCTACTGGCGCAAACCCTGGACCAACTTTTTCCAGTAAGCGATGACATTAACTGGCAAAAAGTGGCGGCAGCGGTGGCGCTGACGAGGCGGATCTCGGTGATTTCCGGTGGCCCCGGCACCGGTAAAACGACCACCGTGGCGAAGTTGCTGGCAGCGTTAATTCAGATGGCCGACGGTGAACGTTGTCGCATCCGTTTGGCTGCGCCGACGGGGAAAGCCGCCGCGCGCTTAACCGAATCACTTGGCAAAGCTTTGCGCCAGTTACCGCTGACGGATGAACAAAAGAAACGTATTCCGGAAGATGCCAGCACTCTGCACCGCTTGCTGGGCGCGCAGCCGGGCAGTCAGCGTTTACGCCATCATGCGGGTAACCCATTGCATCTTGATGTGTTGGTGGTCGATGAAGCGTCAATGATCGATCTGCCCATGATGTCACGATTGATCGACGCATTGCCCGATCATGCCAGAGTGATCTTTCTTGGCGACCGTGATCAACTGGCCTCTGTTGAGGCTGGGGCTGTTCTTGGCGATATTTGCGCTTATGCCAATGCGGGCTTTACCGCAGAACGAGCGGAGCAGCTAAGTCGCCTGACGGGGAGCTACGTTCCTGCGGGCAGTGGCACAGAGGCGGCATCTTTGCGCGATAGTCTCTGCCTTTTGCAAAAAAGTTACCGTTTCGGCAGCGATTCTGGCATTGGTCAGCTCGCGGCGGCTATCAATCGCGGCGATAAAACGGCAGTAAAAACCGTTTTTCAGCAGGATTTTACTGATATCGAAAAACGGATTTTACAGAGTGGCGAAGATTATATTGCGATGCTTGAGGAAGCTCTTGCGGGTTACGGACGCTATCTGGATCTGCTGCAAGCGCGTGCCGAGCCGGATTTAATTATTCAGGCATTCAATGAATACCAGCTTTTGTGCGCCCTGCGGGAAGGGCCGTTTGGCGTAGCCGGGCTGAATGAGCGAATTGAGCAGTTTATGCAACAGAAGCGCAAAATCCATCGCCATCCGCACTCGCGTTGGTACGAAGGCAGGCCGGTGATGATTGCCCGCAATGACAGCGCCCTTGGGTTGTTTAATGGTGATATTGGTATTGCACTGGATCGCGGGCAAGGAACGCGCGTCTGGTTTGCAATGCCGGACGGTAATATCAAGTCAGTGCAACCAAGTCGTTTACCGGAACACGAAACCACGTGGGCGATGACGGTACATAAATCGCAGGGGTCTGAGTTCGACCATGCGGCGTTGATTTTGCCGAGCCAGCGCACGCCGGTCGTGACGCGAGAGCTGGTTTACACCGCAGTGACCCGTGCGCGTCGCCGTTTATCGTTGTATGCCGATGAGCGCATATTAAGTGCGGCAATCGCCACACGTACCGAGCGGCGTAGCGGACTGGCAGCGTTATTTAGTTCGCGGGGATAAACGCGAATGCCTGATGCGACGCATGCGCGTCTTATTATGCCCCCGGGCATTGCGCATATCGCATCTGGCGATTTCAACCACTTACCCTAAATCCGCCATCAACGTCTTCGATTTGACGTAGGTCGGATAAGGCGTTCACGCCGCATCCGACGATGAGCGTCAATGCCTGATGCGATGCTAGCGTGTTTATCATGCCCCCGGGCATTGCGCATATCGCATCCGGCGATTTCAACCACTTACCCTAAATCCGCCATCAACGTCTTCGACTTGACGTAGGTCGGATAAGGCGTTCACGCCGCATCCGACGATGAGCGTCAATGCCTGATGCGATGCTAGCGTGTTTATTATGCACCCGGGCATTGCGCATATCGCATCTGGCGATTTTCATCGCTTACCCTAAATCCGCCATCAGCACTTTGGATTTACGCTGATAGTTGTACATCTGCTTTTTGCTCTCTGGCAGTGAATCAATATCCACCGGGGTAAAACCACGCTCCTGGAACCAGTGAATACTGCGCGTGGTCAGCACAAATAATTTGCTTAAGCCGCTTTGCCTGGCCTGGGCTGCGATACGCTCCAGCAGGACTTCACCACGGGAAGAACTGCGGTAATCCGGGTGTACCGCCACGCAGGCCATTTCGCCAATTTTCTCTTCCGGGAACGGATAGAGCGCAGCGCAGGCAATAGTTGTGTTATCGCGCTGAATAATGGTGAATTTGTCGATTTCCATCTCCAGTTGTTCCCGAGAACGACGCACCAGAATACCTTGCTGCTCCAGCGGGCGGATCAACTCCAGAATACCGCCGATATCATTGATTGTTGCGCGACGAATCTGCTCGGCGCTTTCCATCACAATTTGCGTACCGATACCGTCACGTGAGAACAGCTCTTGTAGCAGCGCGCCATCTTCCTGATAACTGATTAAATGACAGCGACGAACGCCGCTGCGGCAAGCCTTCACTGCACCACGTAAAAAGCGCACCGTACCGGAGTTGTAATCGCCTTTCTCTTCCTGAGCTTCTACCCGCGATTGCGCCTCGTTGGGGAAAAGCTCGGAGACGATGTCACCGTCGTCATTGGTGACCCCCTGTGAAGAGCAAAAACCAATCATCTTCTCGGCTTTCAGCTTGATGGCGAGTTGAGTGGCAATCTCTTCCGAGGTCAGGTTAAAACTCTCGCCAGTGACCGAAACCGCCACCGGCCCCATCAGCACAATTGCACCGCTGTCCAGTTGGCGATGAATCGCTTCTTCGTCAATCCGCCGGATGCGCCCACTATGACAGTAATCCACGCCGTCATCGACGCCCAGCGGCTGGGCAATAATAAAATTGCCACTGACGACGTTGATATGCGCTCCCTGCAATGGCGTGTTATTAAGGCTCATCGACAGGCGTGCAGTGATGTCCAGTTGTAATGTCCCCGCAGCCTGCTTCACCAGTTCCAGTGTTTTGGCGTCGGTCACACGTATATTTTTGTGATACAGCGGTTCGTGGCGATGCGCTGCCAGATTCGCATCTATTTGTGGACGCGCGCCATAGACCACGACCAGACGGATGCCGAGGCTGTGCAGCAACCCGATATCATTAACGATACTGGAGAAATTTTCATGCTCAATGGCTTCACCGCCGAGCATGATGACAAACGTTTTCCCCCGGTGGGTGTTGATATAGGGAACCGAATGGCGGAATCCCTCGACCAGCTCGGTTTTACGTTCCTTCACCACGGCACACCTCTTTGCATGATTATTCGAAATTAATGTATTTTTATTCTGTTTTTTTGCCGTGTGCAAGTGCAAATTTTATGCGTGAACATTTTTTTTATCAGTAATGCCGTGAATATAAAAAGAATGTTTACCGTTTTATAGATGACAGAATATGCGTCTTTCGCTAAAGTTTCCGGTCAAATTAGTCGTTTACTTGTTACACAGCTTAGATTTATTTGCTCGGGAGAGGCATGTCGGGATCCAACACTGCAATCAGCCGTCGTCGTTTACTGCAAGGCGCGGGTGCCATGTGGCTATTGAGCGTAAGTCAGGTGAGTCTGGCTGCGGTCAGTCAGGTCGTGGCGGTGCGCGTCTGGCCTGCGTCCAGCTATACCCGTGTAACGGTAGAATCAAATCGTCAACTGAAATATAAGCAGTTTGCGTTGAGTAACCCTGAACGCGTGGTAGTGGATATCGAAGATGTAAACCTGAACTCGGTGCTTAAGGGGATGGCTGCGCAAATTCGTGCTGACGACCCGTTCATCAAGTCTGCACGCGTCGGGCAATTTGATCCGCAAACCGTGCGGATGGTTTTTGAGTTAAAGCAAAACGTAAAACCGCAGATGTTTGCCCTCGCGCCAGTTGCCGGGTTTAAAGAGCGTCTGGTGATGGATCTCTACCCGGTCAATGCCCAGGATATGCAGGATCCACTGTTGGCACTGCTGGAGGATTACAACAAAGGCGATCTCGAAAAGCAGGTGCCGCCTGCGCAGAGTGGCCCACAGCCTGGCAAGGCTGGGCGCGATCGTCCTATTGTCATCATGCTTGATCCGGGCCATGGCGGCGAAGACTCCGGCGCGGTGGGGAAATACAAAACGCGTGAAAAAGACGTGGTATTGCAAATTGCCCGCCGTCTGCGCTCTCTGATCGAGAAAGAGGGCAATATGAAGGTGTACATGACGCGTAATGAAGACATCTTCATTCCGTTGCAAGTGCGTGTAGCAAAAGCACAGAAACAACGTGCTGATCTTTTTGTTTCTATCCATGCAGATGCCTTTACCAGCCGCCAGCCGAGCGGTTCTTCCGTGTTTGCGCTTTCGACCAAAGGCGCGACCAGTACTGCGGCAAAATATCTGGCACAAACTCAGAACGCCTCGGATTTGATTGGTGGCGTGAGCAAAAGCGGTGACCGCTATGTCGACCACACCATGTTCGATATGGTGCAGTCGCTGACCATTGCCGACAGCCTGAAGTTTGGTAGGGCAGTCCTGAATAAACTTGGCAAAATCAACAAGCTGCATAAAAATCAGGTCGAGCAGGCCGGGTTTGCTGTACTGAAAGCGCCAGATATTCCATCTATTCTCGTCGAAACGGCGTTTATCAGTAACGTTGAGGAAGAGCGCAAACTGAAAACGGCGACTTTCCAGCAGGAAGTTGCAGAGTCTATCCTCGCGGGGATTAAAGCGTATTTTTCTGATGGGGCGACGCTGGCGAGAAGGGGATAGTAAAAAAGCGCTGAATAGCGCTTTTTTTATGGAAGAGCAGAAATAAAAAAACACCCATAAGGGTGCTTAATAATTGGTTGCGGGGGCCGGATTTGAACCGACGACCTTCGGGTTATGAGCCCGACGAGCTACCAGGCTGCTCCACCCCGCGTCACCGTACTGCTTTTACTTCGTCAAATTTTGATTGGTTGCGGGGGCCGGATTTGAACCGACGACCTTCGGGTTATGAGCCCGACGAGCTACCAGGCTGCTCCACCCCGCGTCACCGTACTGCTTTTACTTCATCAAATTTTAATTGGTTGCGGGGGCCGGATTTGAACCGACGACCTTCGGGTTATGAGCCCGACGAGCTACCAGGCTGCTCCACCCCGCGTCCGTGGATGCGCACTATACTCCGCTCGCGTTTTCATGCAACCTTTTTTTTACCCGGATCACGGAATTGGGATGTTTTTGAACAAAAACAAACCATTAAAGCCTATTTTTTGTGCAAAATTTGCGTCAGGGAGCGGCTACGCATTTCATTAAACCCAACGGTTTGTTATCTTCGTTGCGCCTTATTTTTTAACCTGAAGAAGAGAACAATGAAAGGACGTTGGGTAAAGTACCTTCTTATGGGCGCAGTCGTAACGATACTTGCCGCCTGCTCCTCCAAACCAACCGATCGCGGACAGCAATATAAAGACGGGAAATTTACCCAGCCTTTCTCTCTGGTGAACCAGCCAGATGCCGTTGGCGCGCCAATTAACGCCGGTGATTTTGCCGAGCAAATTAACCATATCCGTAACGCGTCGCCGCGTCTGTATGGCAACCAGAGTAATGTTTATAACGCGGTGCAGGAGTGGCTGCGCGCAGGTGGTGATACCCGCAATATGCGTCAGTTTGGTATTGACGCCTGGCAGATGGAAGGGGCGGATAACTACGGCAACGTGCAGTTTACGGGTTACTACACACCGGTAATTCAGGCGCGCCATACTCGCCAGGGCGAGTTTCAGTACCCTATTTACCGTATGCCGCCAAAACGCGGTCGTCTGCCGTCTCGTGCGGAGATCTACGCGGGGGCACTGAGCGATAAATATATCCTTGCTTACAGCAACTCTCTGATGGATAACTTCATTATGGATGTGCAGGGGAGTGGATATATCGATTTTGGCGATGGCAGCCCGCTTAACTTCTTCAGCTATGCCGGAAAGAACGGTCATGCCTATCGCAGTATTGGTAAGGTTTTGATCGATCGTGGCGAAGTGAAAAAAGAAGATATGTCGATGCAGGCGATTCGTCACTGGGGTGAAACGCACAGTGAAGCCGAAGTTCGTGAACTGCTGGAACAGAATCCATCTTTCGTCTTCTTTAAACCGCAATCTTTCGCGCCGGTGAAAGGGGCAAGTGCAGTGCCGCTGGTTGGCCGTGCGTCGGTTGCCTCTGATCGTTCGCTTATCCCACCAGGTACTACCTTGCTGGCAGAAGTGCCGCTGCTGGATAATAACGGCAAATTCAATGGTCAGTACGAACTGCGTCTGATGGTGGCTCTGGATGTCGGTGGCGCAATCAAAGGCCAACACTTCGATATCTATCAGGGGATTGGCCCTGAAGCTGGCCACCGCGCCGGTTGGTACAATCACTATGGTCGTGTCTGGGTGCTGAAAACGGCCCCGGGCGCAGGTAACGTTTTTAGCGGCTGATGTGATATTCTGTACGCCGTTTTTACGGATAAGCCAGGGTGAGGGATAACCTCACCTTTTGATTGTTGACTAACTGCGCGTTGTTCATGCCAGATGCGGCGTGAACGCCTTATCTGGCCTACAAATTATGCAAATTCAATATTTTGCAGGAGTTATGTAGGTCTGATAAGCGTAGCGCATCAGGCATTTATGCGTTTAGGGTGAGGGATAACCTCACCCTTTTTAATTCTGAGGTGCTATGTCTGTTGTAATAAGTGATGCCTGGCGTCAGCGTTTTGGCGGCACAGCGCGTCTGTATGGTGAAAAAGCGTTGCAACTGTTTGCTGATGCGCATATTTGTGTCGTCGGTATCGGTGGTGTCGGTTCCTGGGCGGCGGAAGCTCTGGCGCGAACGGGGATTGGCGCAATCACACTTATTGATATGGATGATGTGTGCGTCACCAATACTAATCGGCAAATTCACGCGCTGCGCGATAACGTCGGGCTGGCAAAAGCTGAAGTGATGGCGGAACGTATTCGCCAGATTAACCCGGAGTGCCGGGTAACGGTGGTGGATGATTTTGTGACGCCGGATAACGTAGCGCAATATATGAGTGCCGGTTATTCGTATGTGATTGATGCCATTGATAGCGTGCGACCTAAAGCGGCGCTGATCGCTTATTGCCGTCGCAATAAAATCCCATTGGTCACGACCGGTGGCGCAGGCGGGCAGATTGATCCGACGCAGATTCAGGTTACTGATCTGGCAAAGACAATTCAGGATCCGCTGGCGGCGAAACTGCGCGAGCGCCTGAAAAGTGATTTTGGCGTGGTGAAAAACAGTAAAGGTAAGCTCGGCGTGGACTGCGTTTTCTCTACCGAAGCACTGGTGTACCCGCAGTCAGACGGTACGGTGTGTGCGATGAAAGCCACGGCAGAAGGGCCGAAGCGGATGGATTGCGCGTCAGGATTTGGCGCGGCAACGATGGTAACCGCCACCTTTGGTTTTGTTGCGGTTTCTCATGCGCTGAAGAAGATGATGGCGAAAGCGGCGCGTCAGGGGTAAACATTAGGTCGGAGGCGACGTCTGGTGCGTCTTATCCGACCTTGAACGTGCAACATCAAGCTTGCTTCGCCGCCGCGATAATCGCCTCGCTTAACGCATTCAGCCCTTGACTGCGTGAGGCGCTAAGTTGCGCACGCAATCCCAGCTCATCAAACAATGCCAGCGGCGACTGTGCCTGTAACTCGGCAGCGGTTTTCCCCTCCACTGCGGTCAACAACACGGCCAGCAGACCGCGCACAATGCGTCCTTCGCTATCACCAAAGAAATGCATCTTGCCGTTTTCAGCGACGCTATACCCCAACCAGACGCGGTTTTCGCATCCGGCAATCTCTTTGGCCTGCGCTTTTAACTCGTCTGGCAAAGCAGGAAGCTGTTTCCCCAGCATAATCAACTGGCGATATTTATCTTCCCATTGCGTCAGCGGCGCGAAAGTGTTGTGTAACGACTCTGCCGTTACGGTTGTGCCGAACGGATGTCCGGCGAATTGCGGGTTCGTCATTAATCCACCAATAATTCCAGTGCGCGGTCAACGGCGTTCACCAGCGCATCCACATCACTCTTTGTATTATATGGCGCAAAAGAGGCGCGCAGAGTGCCGGTTACGCCTAATTCTGCCAACAGTGGCTGAGCGCAATGCTGCCCGGCGCGTAGGGCAATGCCATACTCCGCCAGCAGCGTTACCATATCGCTATGATGAACACCGGCGAAATCAAAGGCCAGCAGGCTGGAGTCCTGACAGCGGAATGAACGAAAGCCAGGACGTTTTGCCAGCGCCTCTTCTGCGAGCGTCGCCAGACTGCGACTCCAGCTTTCTGCCTGGTTGATATCATAATCTGCCAGCCATTCCAGCGCCGCGCTTAACCCAATGACGCCTGCGACGTTGGGCGTTCCGGCTTCCAGTTTCCACGGCGCAGATTGAGTGGTGAAGCCGTCAAAACTGACTTCGTGGATCATTTTGCCGCCGCCCAGCCAGGGCGACATTGCTTCCAGCAGTTCTGGTTTGCCATACAGCACGCCGATACCTGTCGGGCCATAAAGTTTGTGACCTGAAAAAGCGTAGAAATCGATATCCAGTTGCTGAACATCGGCAGGGAAATGCACCGCCCCCTGAGCTCCATCAACCATCACCACCATTCCGGCGGCGTGGGCAAACGTAATCGCTCTCGCTAAATCCGGGCAACCACCGGTGACGTTCGACATCTGGCCCAGCGCCAGAATCCGGCTACGAGGAGTCATTAGCGCTGGCAATAAATCGACATCCGGCAACCGCTGCGCATTAAGCGGCAGTTTCACCACTTTGGCTCCAGTTTGTTGGGCGACCATCAGCCAGGGAACAAGATTGGCGTGATGTTCTGCCACACTGACAATAATTTCATCGCCTGGTTGCAGGCGTGGACGGGCATAACATTGCGCCACCATGTTAATAGATTCGGTGGTGCCACGTGTCCAGACAATAGTTTTGTCATCCGATGCATTCAGCAGTTGGGCGACTTTCTCCCGCGCGGCCTCATAACGTGCGGTTAACCGTTGGGCTTCGGCGTACTGGCTGCGATGCACGTTTCCAGCACTCAGGCTATAGAACTGCCGGGTTGCCTCAATAACGGCTTCGGGTTTGAGCGCAGTAGCGGCGCTGTCGAGATAGACGCCCGCATCCTGTAATGCGGGAAAGTGCGCGCGAAACGGCGCGGGATTAAAAACGTTCATGGTACTCCTCGGCTTGATAAACCGATCGTGGCGCAAAATTCACTTCGACACAAGGATAGCCCTAACCTTCGGATTCATCTGGATATCCAGGCGAAAGCGACTCGGTCGCTTATGCTTAATAGTGTTAGGCGTTAATTTTAGCCTGTTAATGAATTTTTATTGCGAGTGAATAATCGCTTTAAGGAGAAGAAGATGAAAAAGACTGCCGCAATTATCTCTGCCTGTATGCTGACTTTTGCCCTTAGTGCCTGTTCCGGTTCAAACTATGTCATGCACACCAACGATGGACGCACCATTGTTGCCGATGGCAAACCGATGACGGATGATGAAACCGGTATGATTTCTTATAAAGACGCTAATGGCAACAAACAGCAGATCAACCGCACTGACGTGAAAGAGATGGTCGAGCTGGATCAGTAATTCACGATCGCAAGGTAAAAAAAAGCACCGCAATTAGGCGGTGCTACATTAATCACTATGGACAGACAGGGTAAATGTACAGGAAGTGAAAAAAGGTAGCTTTGCTACCATGGTCTGAATCGCAGACCAATTGCAAACACAACAACACAACATCACAACCGTAAGCCAAAAGTTCACCAGAACACGCATTCCGATAAAACTTTTCGTTCCGGCTCAGGAAGTGCCGCCACTATAGGTATTTGCTGGTAGAAGCTCAACGGACAAATTATAATGGCTCAGATAAAAAAAACTAATAGGTTACATACTGTGATCTAATTGTTAAATTCATTTAACATCAAAGTTTAAAAGCCATGTCAAAACGATTACCACCGCTAAATGCCTTACGAGTTTTTGATGCCGCCGCACGCCATTTAAGCTTCACACGTGCAGCAGAAGAGCTTTTTGTGACTCAGGCCGCAGTAAGTCATCAAATCAAGTCACTTGAGGACTTTTTGGGACTAAAACTGTTCCGTCGTCGTAATCGTTCACTTCTGTTGACCGAGGAAGGGCAAAGCTATTTCCTCGATATCAAAGAGATATTTTCGCAATTAACTGAAGCAACGCGTAAACTCCAGGCCCGTAGCGCCAAGGGGGCGTTGACGGTCAGCTTACTCCCCAGTTTTGCCATCCACTGGCTGGTGCCGCGACTTTCCAGCTTTAATTCAGCTTATCCGGGAATCGATGTTCGAATCCAGGCGGTCGATCGTCAGGAAGATAAACTGGCGGACGACGTTGATGTCGCTATATTTTATGGCCGTGGCAACTGGCCAGGGCTGCGGGTGGAAAAGCTTTACGCCGAATACCTGTTGCCAGTATGTTCGCCTTTGCTATTAACCGGTGAAAAACCCTTGAAGACCCCGGAAGATCTGGCTAAACATACGTTATTACACGATGCGTCCCGTCGTGACTGGCAGACATATACCCGCCAGTTGGGGTTAAATCATATTAACGTTCAGCAAGGACCGATATTCAGCCATAGCGCCATGGTGCTACAAGCTGCCATTCATGGGCAGGGTGTGGCGCTGGCAAATAACGTGATGGCGCAATCTGAAATCGAGGCTGGACGTCTTGTCTGCCCGTTTAATGATGTTTTGGTCAGTAAAAATGCTTTTTATCTGGTATGTCATGACAGTCAGGCAGAACTGGGTAAAATAGCCGCCTTTCGCCAATGGATCCTGGCGAAAGCCGCTGCTGAACAAGAAAAATTCCGCTTTCGTTATGAACAATAATTTACGTAGGGTACGACCATGACCAGCCGTTTTATGCTGATTTTTGCCGCCATTAGCGGTTTCATTTTTGTGGCTCTGGGCGCTTTTGGTGCACATGTTTTAAGTAAAACAATGGGAGCCGTTGAGATGGGCTGGATCCAGACCGGCCTTGAATACCAGGCGTTCCATACACTGGCGATTTTGGGGCTGGCAGTGGCGATGCAGCGTCGCATCAGTATCTGGTTTTACTGGAGTAGTGTTTTCCTCGCGTTAGGCACGGTGCTGTTCAGCGGCAGCCTTTATTGCCTGGCGCTGTCTCATCTGCGTTTGTGGGCGTTTGTCACTCCGGTCGGTGGTGTGAGCTTCCTCGCGGGTTGGGCGTTAATGTTAGTCGGTGCTATCCGTTTAAAGCGCAAGGGCGTAAGTCATGAATAAGGTTGTATTGTTGTGTCGTCCGGGCTTTGAAAAAGAGTGCGCCGCAGAAATTACCGATAAAGCCGGTCAGCGGGAAATCTTCGGTTTTGCCCGCGTGAAAGAGAATGCGGGTTATGTCATTTATGAATGTTATCAACCGGATGATGGCGATAAGCTAATTCGTGAGCTGCCGTTCAGTTCATTAATTTTTGCCCGCCAGTGGTTTTTGGTAGGAGAACTCCTCCAACATTTGCCGCCAGAAGACCGCATTACGCCTATTGTTGGCATGTTGCAGGGCGTGGTGGAGAAGGGCGGTGAACTGCGTGTTGAAGTCGCGGACACCAACGAAAGCAAAGAGTTACTGAAATTCTGCCGTAAATTCACGGTTCCGCTACGGGCTGCCTTGCGCGATGCGGGCGTGCTGGTGAACTATGAAACACCGAAGCGTCCGGTGGTGCATGTATTCTTCATTGCCCCAGGTTGCTGCTATACCGGTTACTCTTACAGCCACAATAATTCGCCGTTCTATATGGGCATTCCGCGTCTGAAGTTTCCGGCAGATGCGCCGAGTCGTTCCACGCTCAAACTGGAAGAGGCATTTCATGTGTTTATTCCGGCGGATGAGTGGGATGAACGCCTGGCGAACGGGATGTGGGCGGTGGATTTAGGTGCTTGCCCGGGTGGCTGGACCTACCAACTGGTGAAGCGCAACATGTGGGTTTATTCCGTCGACAACGGCCCGATGGCGCAAAGTCTGATGGATACCGGACAGGTGACATGGCTGCGGGAAGACGGTTTCAAATTCCGTCCGACACGCAGCAATATCTCATGGATGGTATGCGATATGGTTGAAAAACCAGCGAAAGTTGCGGCATTGATGGCGCAGTGGCTGGTTAATGGCTGGTGCCGTGAAACAATCTTCAACCTCAAACTGCCGATGAAAAAACGCTACGAAGAAGTGTCACACAATCTGGCGTATATTCAGGCACAGCTTGATGAACATGGCATAAATGCTCAGATTCAGGCGCGGCAGTTATATCACGATCGCGAAGAAGTGACGGTGCATGTCCGTCGTATCTGGGCTGCGGTGGGTGGTCGTCGCGACGAGCGATAACGGGCAAGGCCGGGGCGCCGTCTCCGGCCTGCTACCATTGCCATCAGGCTGTCACCAAAGAAGCCGCAACCTGGCGCTCATCAGAAATAATGTGCGTGACCTCATCCAGATGCCCGATGCGGGCTTCTCCAGAACGATTAAATTTACTTTTATCAATCAATAACAACGATTGCGCGGCACGTTTTAATAGCATCGATTTGTAGTCAGCGTTGATCGCATTGGAGTCCCACAGTGCGCCGCTGCTGTCGATCCCTTCGCAAGAAAAAATAAACAGATCGATTTCCAGCGATTTAAGCTGGGAAATCAGCGAGGGATTGACGTAACAACCATATTTGCGCTCAAGTGTGCCGCCGGAACTGATCAGTTGAATGCGTTCGCGCTTACCGAGTTCATGACAAATTGGATGGCTATTGGTGAAGACCTGAATGTCGATGTCAGGCAACTGGCGTGCCAGATACCAGCAAGTTGAACTGGCGTCTAAGGCGATCACCATCCCTTCTTCAATCCACGCGAGCGCTTCGCGGGCAATATCTGCTTTATGCGCATAATGGCTTTTCAGCCGGATATGAAAGGGATCGCCGCTGTCTTGATTTTGACGGTGGATATATTTAGCGCGCCCATGATTGCGCAGAATTTTACCCTGCGTCTGTAATTCATTGAGATCGCGACGAATGGTTTCTTTACTGACCTTTAGCTGTTCAGAGAGAGCTTCCGTGGTCAGGCTGGTATGGTTCAGCAGCAGGTCGACTATCGCTTGCTGGCGTGCCGCTTTCATATTTTTCACCCCATCATTCGATAACCGCCCGCGTCATGCGGGCGTACCGGTATGAGATTACGGTGTTACCCCTTTTTTTAAAAGAATATTCCCGTACTTCGCTCGTTCGCCTGTGATAACGATCGCAAAGGCTTTTTGTGCCCGTTCATAAAACGCAAAACGGTCGATGCGGGTGATTTCAGGGCACGGGGTCTGTAGTGAAAGCGCATCACGATAGCGTTGTTCCACTTCAGGATCGAGGGTGTCACCTTCTACTGCCGCCATCATCACCAGCGGCGGCGCATAGCTGTCCAGTTCAAATAACGGGATAATTGCCTGGAGCAAGTCGCTCACTAACAGGCCATCAGCGCGGATCACCTGTGGTCCCATCGCATGGGCGGGAAAGTGAGCATCGGAAAAAATAATTTCATCTCCATGCCCCATCTCTGCCAGCACTTTCAATAGTTCGGGAGAAATTAACGGCGAAATTGTTTTCAGCATTTCACACTTCCTCTGTAAATTCGGGTTCAGTTTGTGGGTAGAAATAACGGTACTGATAATGAATTTGCGCGCGGGCTTCTTCCGGGCTGTTAAATTCCCCTACGCCATACCAGCCAAACAGCGCAGCTCCTGCGACGGTCGTTTCGGCATCGTCGAGAACTTTTACCGGAATATCAAGCACATTGGCTTTAATCTGATTCCACAATGTGTTGCGACTT
The DNA here is from genome assembly GCF_002965865.1 of Escherichia sp. MOD1-EC6098. NCBI lineage: Bacteria > Pseudomonadati > Pseudomonadota > Gammaproteobacteria > Enterobacterales > Enterobacteriaceae > Escherichia > Escherichia sp. MOD1-EC6098. The sequence continues at coordinate 109,443 of NZ_PTSN01000013.1, read as the reverse complement.
CCGCCACCGACTAACAACAATTCAGAGGCTTTAAAGTGGCCGATTTTTTCCAGCATCTGTAGATTGCGCTGTAACTGCGCGGTTAACCCTTCCAGCGCTGCGCGATAGAAATGCCCCCGCGTGGTATTGAGCGTCACTCCTTGCCAGCCTGCGTCCTGACATGACAATAAATCACACTGCATTTTCACGCCGTCCGCGCCCGGTGGGATCAGACGAGCTTCTTCAATCAGCATTTGCCACGGAGTTTCAGTAGTCCATAACAGTTTTCTCACCCATTCCAGCACACCGGATGCCAGCCATTGCATACCCGGGTTATACAAACCTGCCTGGCTGTCCAGTTCACAGGTAGAACCGGCGTACTGACTAAGCAGTGAAGTATCAACCTGCGCGCTGCGAACCATTAAAATTTCCCATGTACCGGAAGAGAGCACGGGTTCATTTTGTTCGGCACCCGCGCCAAAAAGGGCGAACTGAGTATCGTGACCCGCGGAGATCACCGGTATGCCAACGGGTAAGCCGAGCATTGCTGCGGCGCTGTTCTGTAGTGTGCCAATCTGTTCACCCGCTTCCACCAGACGAGGGAAGAGTCGGCGTGGAATACCGGTGGCTTGTAAAATTTGCGGACTGAAATCGCGTTGCTGGATATCCAGCATCTGGCTGGTTCCGGCCATGGTGATATCAGTAGTGAATTCGCCGGTTAAACGGTGGTTAATCAGCGACGAAATAAAGAGCCAGGCGTGCGCGCGTTCCAGCAGTTGTGGATGGTTTTCTTTCAACCATACCAGCTTATATAACGTGTTGAAACTAAAGGCTCCGACACCAGAAATGGCCTGCAACTGTTGTGCGGAGATCAACCGTTCAATATTGTCCATTACCGCCGCCGTTCGCGGACATTTCCAGCTAATGACCGGATAGAGCAGATTTCCTTGCTTATCAACCAGAGCGCCGTCCACACCAAAGGTCGTTACGGCGATACCGCGGATGTGGTATTCAGCCAGTTCACTGTTGATTTGCCGACAGCAATCAGCGAAGCGTTGCAAAATAGCGTCTAAAGACCACTGGTGCCAGGTGTTGTTTTCCATCGCGATATCGCTGGCATTAGGCGTTGAGGCGCGGGCAACAATTTTTCCCTGCCGATTAACCGCGATGGCCCTGACATTGGTCGCGCCACAGTCGAGTACCAGGATAACTTCTTGTTTCATAATCGCTCCTGCAATATAGCCGGATAACATTGCTTATCCGGCTAACCACTCTTGCTTGTTCAGACCCGGTAGCCGGAGCGACCGGGCATCACATCAGGGAGTAATGTATTAACGCTTGTACAACGGACCGTAGTTCTGGCAAGCGCGGTAATCCTGGCCTTCAATATCCATGCCGTGCGCGGCCCAGGCAGAAGGACGATACACTTTTGTCTCTTCAACGTTGTGCATACATACCGGGATCCGCAGCATTGAGGCGAGAGTGATAAAGTCCGCGCCGACGTGGCCGATGGTCAGAACGCCGTGGTTAGCGCCCCAGTTCGCCATTACCGAGTACACATCCGTAAACGGCCCTTTGCCGGTGAGGCGCGGTGCAAACCAGGTGGTTGGCCAGGTTGAGTTGGTGCGTTTGTTGAGGATGTCATGCACATCCTTCGGCAACTCCACACTCCAGCCTTCCGCGATTTGCAGTACCGGTCCCAGGCCTTTAATAATGTTGACTCGAGTCATGGTGAACGGGACGCCGCCTTCAGTGAGGAAGCGGGAAGAGTAACCGCCGCCACGGAAATATTCGTGGATCGCCGGGCACCATTCGGTAGCGGCGAGGCAAGCGTCAGCCTCTTGCTGGGAGATTTCCCAGTGCGGCTTCATCGTCGGTTTTCCTTCGCTGTCGCGTTGTTTACAGGAACCGTCCAGCGCAGCAGAACCGGAGTTGATCAAATGGATGATGCCGTGTTCTGCCAGCCCGTCCAGTTTATGCCCCGTTACGCGCTCAATTGCTTCAGGTGACCAGTAGGTACGCACATCGGCAAATACCTGAGCGGTGCCGGTGAGCTGGTGACCCATTAGCATTGCCACGCCGTTAAGACTGTCGTTTTCGGTAGCCACGACAAAGGGGTCGCGCACGCCATTCCAGTCAAATGAACTGTTGAGGATCGCTTCGGCGGTGTCGCCATTTGGATATTGATCGGTCCAGTGACGTTGTCCCTGGAAGCCCGCCGCAATGGCGTTGTAGCCAAGAGATTCTTCCACGCGACCGATATCAGCCAGTTTGCTGTTGCCTTGCATCATGTCGCGGATACACATTGCCATCAGCAAACTTTCGCGCAGAACTGCGCGGCTTTGTTCGGCATTACGTTGATATTGTTTGTTATTTTCATCTTCGCCATAGCGGAAGTTTTTATCAGCCCAGGCCAGCGCCATTTCCAGTTCTGCTTCGTCGTAAATCTTCTGATCAATACGGCGACGCAGTTCGGTCATATCCACCGCCTGGACTTTCATTCCCAGCCAGGATTCAAAGAAGTTGTGGTCAACGATGGAACCGGCGATCCCCATCGAAACGCCGCCCAGTGACAGATAGCTTTTACCTTTCATACTGGCGACTGCCAAACCGGCACGGGCAAAGCGCAGCAGTTTTTCTTCAACGTCGGCAGGAATCGATGTGTCATCGGCATCCTGAACGTCATGGCCGTAAATGGAGAATGCCGGGATACCTTTCTGACTGTGAGCTGCCAAGGCTGCGGCGAGGTAAACAGCGCCCGGGCGTTCAGTGCCGTTAAAGCCCCAAATGGCTTTCGGACGGGTAGGGTCCATGTCGATGGTTTCACTGCCATAGCACCAGCAAGGCGTTACCGTAATGGTGAGGCCTACATTCTGGCTGCTGAATTTTTCTTCGCAGGCGGCGGCTTCAGCCATCCCCGCGATACAGGTATCGGAAATGATGCACTCGACGGCAGCACCGCAGGCATGGCGCAGTTTCTCGGTTAGCAGTGCGGCCGTGGCTTTCGCCATATTCATTGTTTGTTCTTCAAGCGACTCACGAACACCCATGCGACGACCGTCAATAACCGGGCGGATACCAATTTTCGGTAAGCTGATTTTTTTCATTACAGATTCCTCACTTTATTCGGAAATATGTTCAGTTAATTGCCGTTTGAGAACGGAAACGGGCAAAGATAAAGATGACCGCGAAGCAGAGTGCGGGGATCAGTTCGGCAGTGGGGATGTTGCCCGCCGCGTCACTGACAAAACCCATGACTGGAGTGACAATACCGCCGCCAATAATGGTCATAACGATGAAGGACGAGCCGTATTTGGTGTCCTGGCCGAGATTCTTAATACCCAGCGAGAAGATTGTTGGGTACTGAATCGACATAAAGGCGCTGCATAAAGTCAGGGCTATTAAACCCACATGACCGCCAGCGAAGGCTGAGATCAGGCACAGTGCCATAGCGATTAATGCGTAGGCTGCCAGGACTTTGTGTGGTGCAAAGCGACTGATGAGCCAGGTGCCGGTGAAACGACCAATAAAGAAGCACACCATGGTTCCGGTTAAATAGTTAGCGGCAAAGCCTGCGGTCATACCTGGAATTTCTTCTACAGCGTAGCGAATCAAATAGCTCCAGCAGGCCGTTTGCGCGCCGACGTAGCAGAATTGCGCTAATACTGCCCAGCGCCAGTGGCGAATACGCGCCAGGCGAGAAAGCGATGCGGAGAACGATCCTTGTTTGGCGTCACTGTGATTATCACTCTGCAATGCTGGGAATTTCGTCAGCATGAGCAGCAGGGCGACCAGTAACACGATAGCCACGATGATCATATAAGGTGTCTGTACCGATAATACCAGGCTGTGTTTATACGCACTCAATTGCTCTGGTGACATTTTATCGAGGACGTCTTGCGATTGATGTGGCACGTTAGACAAAATAAGTCTTTGCCCAAAGACAACCGCGATAATTGCGCCAAACGAGTTAAATGTTTGCGCAAGATTTAAGCGAAAGTGACCGCTGCTTTCTGGCCCTAATACCGTAACAAAAGGGTTTGCGGCAGTTTCCAGACAGCCTAATCCGGCTGCAATAATAAATAGGCCAACTAAAAATAAGGTGTAGTTCATTATTTCTGCAGCGGGCCAGAATAATGCAGCGCCGAAGGCATATAAAAACAACCCGGTAATAATCCCTGCTTTATAACTGAGTTTTTTCATCAATATCCCGGCAGGGATTGGGATAATGAAATAACCAAAATAAAAGGCCGATTGGATCAGGCCTGCCTGGAAGTTTGTCAGCGTAAAAGCCTGCTGAAATTGAGGCAATAAAATGTCGTTAAGGTTATTGGCTACCGCCCAAAGAAAAAACAGTGAGCACAGCAGCGCGAATGGAATAATGTAACTTCTGCTTTGCCCTGCATCTTTATCTACCGCACGGTAACTCTGCGTTTGTATTGATGTGTTTCCCATAGCATCCTCTTAGGTTCAGAAGCTTAAGCACGTAATCGGTTATGTTTTCAAAAGTGCAAAACCAGCGAGTCCGGGCTTCATGCCAGTGAATATTTGCCTGTCAGAAATGAACTCATGGATTCATTTTCAAATAAAAAACGCTCTGTAATATGACGATGGTCACACTTATTAGCTGGGAGGTGACTTTATGTGACTACCATCACTTTAATAATCGAAATTTCATGCCCGTTTCAGAAAATAAATCATAAAAAACACAAACCAGATGACCGTATTAATTGTTTGTGCCGAAAACGGGCATTTCTGGCTAGGGGAAATAGAAAAATGACCGTTTTGATAAATATTTTTAAGAGCGGTCATTTTTAACGAGGTTATAAAAAGAGACCTCGTAGTTATTTACTGTGATTAGTTGAGCCAGGTCACAAAATATAAGCTTGTGAATTTCTTTCCGGTTAATCAGGAAGAAGATGGTGGGTAATTAAACGGCTAATTCAATAGTGTGAAAGGAACAACATTATTGTCCTGTTTTGAATCAGAGAGAGGTAGCTAATGGAACGAAATAAACTTGCTCGTCAGATTATTGACACTTGCCTGGAAATGACCCGCCTGGGACTGAATCAGGGAACAGCGGGTAACGTCAGTGTACGTTATCAGGATGGGATGCTGATTACGCCCACAGGCATTCCGTATGAAAAACTGACGGAGTCGCATATTGTCTTTATTGATGGCAACGGTAAACATGAGGAAGGAAAGCTTCCTTCCAGCGAATGGCGTTTCCATATGGCGGCCTACCAAAGCAGACCGGATGCCAACGCGGTTGTTCACAACCATGCCGTTCATTGTACGGCAGTTTCCATTCTTAACCGGCCGATCCCCGCCATTCACTACATGATCGCGGCGGCTGGCGGAAATTCCATTCCTTGCGCACCTTATGCGACCTTTGGGACACGCGAACTTTCCGAACATGTTGTGCTGGCTCTCAAAAATCGTAAAGCAATTCTGCTACAACATCATGGGCTTATCGCTTGTGAGGCTAATCTGGAAAAAGCGTTATGGCTGGCGCATGAAGTTGAAGTGCTGGCGCAGCTTTATCTGGCGACCCTGGCGATTACTGACCCGGTTCCAGTACTGAGCGATGAAGAGATTGCCGTGGTGCTGGAGAAATTCAAAACCTATGGATTACGGATTGAAGAGTAATTTCGTAAAGCAACAAGGAGAAGGATGATGGCTAACAGAATGATTCTGAACGAAACGGCATGGTTTGGGCGGGGCGCAATTGGCGCTTTAACCGATGAGGTGAAACGCCGTGGTTATCAGAAGGCGCTGATCGTGACTGATAAAACGCTGGTACAGTGCGGCGTGGTGGCGAAAGTGACCGATAAGATGGATGCCGCCGGGCTGGCATGGGCGATTTACGACGGCGTAGTGCCGAATCCGACAATCACCGTAGTCAAAGAAGGGCTGGGTGTATTCCAGAACAGCGGTGCGGATTACCTGATCGCTATTGGTGGTGGTTCTCCGCAGGATACCTGTAAAGCGATTGGCATCATCAGCAACAACCCGGAGTTTGCCGATGTGCGTAGTCTGGAAGGGCTTTCACCGACCAATAAACCCAGCGTACCGATTCTGGCGATCCCCACCACGGCGGGCACTGCGGCGGAAGTGACCATTAACTATGTAATCACTGACGAAGAAAAACGGCGCAAGTTTGTTTGCGTTGATCCGCATGATATCCCGCAGGTGGCGTTTATTGATGCTGACATGATGGATGGTATGCCACCGGCGCTGAAAGCCGCGACCGGTGTCGATGCGCTGACTCATGCCATCGAGGGGTATATTACGCGTGGTGCGTGGGCGCTGACCGATGCGTTGCATATTAAAGCCATTGAAATTATTGCCGGTGCGCTGCGGGGATCGGTTGCCGGTGATAAGGATGCCGGAGAACAGATGGCGCTCGGACAGTATGTCGCGGGCATGGGCTTCTCGAACGTTGGGTTGGGGCTGGTGCATGGTATGGCGCACCCGCTGGGCGCGTTTTATAACACCCCGCACGGTGTTGCGAACGCCATTCTGTTACCGCATGTTATGCGCTATAACGCCGAATTTACCGGCGAGAAGTACCGCGATATTGCGCGCGTAATGGGCGTGAAAGTGGAAGGCATGAGCCTGGAAGAGGCGCGTAATGCTGCTGTTGACGCGGTGTTTGCTCTCAATCGCGATGTAGGTATTCCGCCACATTTGCGTGATGTTGGTGTACGCAAGGAAGACATTCCGGCACTGGCGCAGGCGGCTCTGGACGATGTTTGTACCGGTGGCAACCCGCGTGAAGCAACGCTTGAGGATATTGTAGAGCTTTACCATACCGCCTGGTAATTGCGCTGATGTGATAATGCCGGATGCGACGCTGGCGCGTCTTATCCGGCCTACACGGTCATGAAATTCAATGGGGTGTTAATCGGTAGCATCCGGTATCTCTTTACCGTACCAACCGTAATTGCTGTAAATTGCCGTCGATATGCAAATCAGTTTGTAAGCGGGCAATATCGCGGCACAGAAACGCCATCTCTTTATGTACTTCTAATTTTTTGCGCCACTTTTCGGCAACCGTGTCGAGATTCTCATAAATTCCTTCCAGACTCTGAAACTCGACCAGCAACTGCGTGGCGCTTTTCGGGCCAATCCCTGCAACACCCGGCACCTTTGAACTGCTGATCCCCGCCAGCCCCCAGTAATCGGGCAACTGTTGCGGTTGAACGCCAAATTCTTTATCGATAAACGGCGCATCCAGCCAGCGTTTCTGGAAGTAATCGCGAATGCGCAACGTTGGCGAAAGTAGCTGGCAGTAGCCTTTATCTGTCGAAACAATGGTTGCCTGATGCCCGGCCTGCGTCACTTTGACCGCCAGCGTAGCGGCTAAGTCATCGGCTTCGTTGCCGCTGGCTGACCAGCACGGGACGCCGCGTTGCTCAAAGGCGGCGCGTAATGCAGGCATTTCGTTGTGCAACTCTTCCGGCATTGGTGGGCGACCCGCTTTGTAATCCGGTAAACGTTGATGACGCCAGCCGCTACTGCGGTTTTCATCATCAAAAACGGCGACCGCGTGGGTTGGCTGGCTGTGCATAATAAGTTGATCGAGAGCGTGCTGGCAGGTCTCCACGCAGGGCGAACCCTGAACGGCATGAATGCGACGGATAAGATTCAGTGCATCGACGATAAGCAAATGAACAGCCACGATAACCCCCTTAAAGATCAGGCGATAAGGGTAACATTCGATACCGGAACAGGCTACGGCTGGATGAGAAAACAGGAAGAGGCCTCGCAAAACGAGGCCTCTGGAGAGAGATTAATCGCAGGCAACGATTTTCATCGCCAGGCCGCCGCGAGATGTTTCGCGGTACTTGGCATTCATGTCTTTACCTGTTTCGTACATGGTTTCGATAACTTTATCGAGGCATACGCGTGGCTCGCTGGTACGGCGCAGTGCCATACGTGCAGCGTTCACTGCTTTCACTGCTGCAATAGCATTACGCTCGATGCACGGCACCTGTACCTGTCCGGCGACCGGATCACAAGTCAGGCCGAGGTTATGCTCCATAGCGATTTCCGCCGCGATGCACACCTGCGCCGGGCTTGCGCCTAACAGTTCAGCCAGGCCAGCCGCAGCCATAGAGCACGCCACACCAACTTCACCCTGGCAACCCACTTCGGCACCAGAAATCGAGGCGTTCATCTTATAAAGAGAACCAATCGCGCTGGCAACCAGCAGATAACGAGCCAGTGAGTTAGCGTTCACTTCGCGGATAAACTTGTCGTAGTATGCCAGCACCGCCGGGATAATTCCGCACGCGCCGTTAGTCGGCGCAGTAACCACTCGACCACCTGCTGCGTTTTCTTCGTTTACCGCCAGTGCGAACATGTTGATCCAGTCGACAACCGCCATTGGGTCAGTTGTGGTCTTATCCTGGCTAACCAGCATTCGACGCAGCGCCGCCGCACGACGTGGAACGCGCAGTTTGCCTGGCAACACGCCTTCGGTGGAAATACCGCGCTCAATACCGCCGCGCATCACTTCCCAGACGTTCGCCAGATGCTGTTCCAGCTCTTCTTTGCTGTGCAGCGCCAGCTCGTTTTTCATCATCAGGCCAGAGAGTGACAGACCAGTTTCCTGGCAATGTTTTTGCAGGTCGGCTGCTGAACTGTAAGGATAGGGAACTTCAACCGGTGCGCTATCCTGCTGACCAAAATGTTCTTCATCAACGATAAAGCCACCGCCGATGGAGTAGTAAGTCTGACTGTAAACAACTTTGTCGCCTGCCAGAGCGGTGATGCGCATACCATTCTCATGCAGAGAAAGGTTGTCAGCATGGAAGTTCATGCACTGATCAACCGGGAACTCCACTTCGTGCTGACCGTTTGCCAGCATCAGACGACCGTGAGTATTCACATCCTGAATAAAACTAGGGATAGAGTCGATATCCACGGTATCTGGCAGATTACCCGCCAGACCCATAATAATGGCGATATCCGTGTGGTGGCCTTTACCGGTCAGAGAGAGTGAGCCGTAGACGTCAACCACCACGCGGGTTACGTCTTTCAGCAGATTACGGGCAATCAGATCGTCGGTAAATTGTTTACCCGCTTTCATCGGTCCAACGGTATGAGAGCTGGAAGGGCCAATGCCGATTTTGAAAATATCGAATACGCTAATCATAGGAAATACATCGCGTTAAAACGGAGGAAGCGCCGCCCGAAAGCGGCGCGAAAGGACTTAGCTGAACAGAGAGTAGAAGATTGCGGAGATAGCAATCAGACCCATCACGACAACGAATACGTTGCTGATGTGACCGCTGTACTTACGCATTGCCGGTACTTTCTGGATTGCGTACATCGGCATCAGGAACAGGATCATCGCGATGATTGGGCCGCCCAGGGTTTCAATCATACCCAGGATACTCGGGTTCAGGGTGGCAACAATCCAGGTTGTTACCAGCATGAACAGTGCAGTGATACGGTTCAGCTTGTTGATTTCAATAGACTTACCTTTACCACGCAGTGATTTAATCACCATACCGTTGAAGCCTTCACGCGCGCCCAGGTAGTGGCCGAGGAAGGATTTGGTGATGGCAATCATCGCGATAATCGGTGCCATCCACGCGATAATCGGCGCATTAAAGTGGTTAGCCAGGTAAGACAGAATCGAGATGTTCTGTTCTTTTGCCGCAGCCAGGTCTGCCGGAGACAGGCTCAGTACGCAGCTAAAGACGAAGAACATAACGGTCAGCACCATCATGATGTGTGCGAATGCCAGGATCTTAGAGCATTTCTGTTCTGCCATATCGCCGTACTCTTCACGCTTCGCAACGGCGAAAGAAGAGATGATCGGAGAGTGGTTGAACGAGAACACCATGACCGGAATCGCCAGCCACAGAGTCATCCACAGACCGTTACCGGTAGAAGCTGCAGTATCCAGAGACAGAGTTTCCAGCGCCGCGCCGTTCCACTGTGGGATCAGGTACAGAGCCAGCAGCATCAGAACTGCAACGAACGGGAATACCAGGATGCTCATTGCTTTAACGATCATCTGCTCACCGAAGCGAACGATGGTCATCATACCCACGATCAGGATCAGGGACAGAATCGCACGCGGCGGCGGTGTCATGCCCAGTTGGTGGGCCATGAAGCTTTCTACCGTGTTAGTGATTGCCACGCTGTACACCAGCAGGATCGGGTAAATAGCAAAGAAGTACAACAGGGTAATCAGTTTACCTGCGCCAACACCAAAGTGTTCTTCTACTACCTCGGTGATGTCTTCGCCCGGATTTTTACCAGACAGTACGAAGCGAGTCAGGCCGCGGTGAGCAAAAAACGTCATCGGAAACGCAAGGATGGCCATGATGATCAGCGGGATCATACCGCCAACACCGGCGTTGATTGGCAGGAACAGTACACCCGCGCCGATTGCTGTACCATAAAGGCCCAGCATCCACATGGTGTCTGTCTTGCGCCAGGCACTGCGAGAGTCTTTCGACGCAATCGTGCTGGTTTGAGTTGTTTCCATCTATTTCTCCTGGAGGAATGCAAATAATTCAGCTTTTAGCCAGTTCAGCCCGGGAAGGTGCCTGGCCGTAAAAATGAAATCTGTCTATCGGCGATGGCTCAATCATTTTCCGCCGTAATAATTTGAGGGCGGAAAGATACACACAACTTATGTCTCTATCAGTGATCTTGATCTCAAATACAATAATCTACTTGGAAGATAGATAATCCCAACGCTTTACTCTGTAAATCAAAAGTAAAAGAGAATTTAAGGGCGATATTTGCCCACTAAACGACATCTGTTTTCTTCCGGGGCGCGCAATATATGTAGGTTGAACTGAAAAAATCAATACTTTTAGTTAATCATGATGAGATTTTATTTTTATCAGCGATAAAATGCGGTTTATAAAAGCAGGTAAACGTTTGCGTTACAATATAAATTGTATGACATATTGATGTTGGTGATATTAATTGCATGATGACGTGCTGAAATATTCAGATGGAAAATGAAATAGATTGCTTAGTGAGTGACCAGGGAGAACAAAACCCGGCAACGATCGTTACCGGGAGAAGGGAGATTAAGTGCAAATTTCGTAGCAAGGGATATAGGCAGAGCCAGGCAACTTCATACGATGCTGGGCGACAAACCCCTGAAGCAGGTCGTCCATACGACGCATAATCTCTTTATCGCCGTTGATTTTGTAAGGGCCAAACTCTTCAATGGCGCGAATACCGACTTCTTTCACGTTACCCGCAACAATACCGGAGAATGCTCGACGCAGATCGGCGGCCAGCACTTCAACGGGTTGATCCGGGTAAAGCTTCAGATTGGCCATGTTCTCGTGAGACGGCTCAAACGGCATTTGCAGATCTGGCGCAATGCGCATTGACCAGTTAAAGCTGTACGCATCGCCGGTATCGCGACGGTTTTCTTTCACCAGCGGCATCGCTTTTTTCATCTGACGTGCTACTTCGGCAGCGTCATCAATAATGATGCGATAATGGCGGCGCGCGTTTTCTCCCAGCGTATGTACGACAAATTCGTCCAGTACGCGGAAGTAGTCGGCGCTTTCTTTCGGCCCGGTGAGGATCAACGGTAAAACCTGATCTTTGTTGGCCGGATTCATTAAAATTCCCAGCAAGTACAGCAACTCTTCTGCCGTACCCACACCACCCGGGAAAATAATGATGCCGTGAGCGATACGCACAAACGCTTCAAGACGTTTTTCGATATCCGGCATGATGATCAGTTCGTTGACCAGTGGGTTAGGCGGTTCAGCGGCGATAATCGACGGTTCTGTCATGCCAATAAAACGACTGTCTTTGTAACGCTGCTGTGCGTGACCTACTGCTGCACCTTTCATCGGCGCTTCCATCGCTCCTGGACCGCAGCCGGTGCAGATATTCAGCTCGCGAAGCCCCAGTTGATTACCAACGCGCCGTGCATACAGATATTCGTTTTCATTGATGGAGTGACCACCCCAGCACACCACCATATTCGGTGCTTCGCCTACATGCAGCGCGCGCGCGTTGCGCAATATAGAAAAGACCAGATTAGTAATGTGGACAGAGTTGTCGAGATTCAGATTGGGAAAACGAACGGTGTTATGGATTTGCCCGTAGACGAAGAGAATGTCGCGCAGAACCGCAAACAAGTTGGCCTGTAAGGCGCGGATAATGCGCCCATCGACGAAAGCTTCTTCCGGAGGGTTGATCAGTTCCAGCTTAACACCGCGTTCACGGCGCAACACGTTAATGTCGAAATTTTCAAAACGGGATAGCAATTCTTTGCTGTTATCGGTGAGGCTACCGGAGTTCAGAACGGCAAGTGAACAGTTGCGAAACAGTTGATAGAGGTCGCTGCTGGCGGTGCGTTTAAGCATGTCCACCTCCAACTGCGACAACATATCCATGGAGCCAAGTGGGCTAATATGTGTAATCAAGAAAAACTCCTTATGGGACAATTATTGTCATTCCCTTTGATTACAATAGCCCTGCCTGATGGCCTTTCACAACTCTATGCTTGAATCCAGCACGCAAAACTGAAAAAAAATTTATTGTCGTACCAGTCGGGTAGTCGATGGGACAAAGTCACTATTGCTACGCCAGGGGTTAATGTCCAGACCGCCACGACGGGTATAACGAGCGTAAACGCTTAATTTTTCTGGCTGGCAGAAGCGCAGCAGATCATTAAAAATACGCTCTACGCATTGCTCATGGAACTCGTTGTGATGACGGAAAGAAACCAGATAACGCAGCAGTTTTTCCCGATCAATCTTGTGTCCACGGTACTGAATTTGAATGGAACCCCAGTCTGGCTGATGGGTGATCAGACAGTTTGATTTCAGCAGATGGCTAACCAGCGTCTCTTCCACCACTTTTTCACCGCTGGCGGCATTCTCAAGGTAGTCAGTGGTGAATTCATAGTTATCGATAGCGATATCCTGCTCATCAATGCAGGTGCCATTGAAATGACCCATTGGCTGGCCTTCCAGTTCATCGAGTCGATATAACGCCACGCTGACCTTACCCTGGGCGCAGGTACTTAAATCGCGCTCCAGCGTCTGGCGCACCTCTTCCCAATTGTTAAATCGAGTCTGATTAAAGCTATTGAGATAGAGCTTAAAACTCTTCGACTCAATGAGATTCACGCTGGTGTAATCAAGTTCAACATGACCCACAGCGACCTGCGGTAAACCTTTCGCATTTAGCCAGGAAAGCTCATATAGCGTCCAGATATCCGCGCCGTGAAAAGGCAGGTTATCCGCTTTCAGACCCAGTGGATCGCGATTCAGACTACGCGGAACGCCTTGCAGCAGGCTGGCGTCATAGGTATCCCTGTAATCGGTTGATTTTCCGAGAGTCAGGCCTGCAAGTGCCTGATGGTTTGCATAAGAAGACATGTTTCACCGTCATAAACCAGATAAACTAAACAACAAGTGTATCTGGTTTAAGTGAAGAGAGAAATTAGTGGACGATTTGACCGCACAAGCCCTGAAGGATTTTACTGCGCGCTACTGCGATGCCTGGCATGAACAGTATAAAAGCTGGCCGTTAAGTGAGGAGCTGTATGGCGTTCCTTCGCCATGCATTATTTCAACCACCGAAGACGCCGTATACTGGCAACCTCAACCGTTTACCGGTGAGCAAAATGTAAACGCGGTTGAACGGGCGTTTGATATTGTGATACAACCCACAATTCATACCTTCTATACGACCCAGTTTGCCGGGGATATGCATGCGCAGTTTGGTGATATCAAACTGACATTACTGCAAACCTGGAGCGAAGATGACTTCCGTCGAGTGCAGGAAAATCTGATTGGCCATTTGGTTACTCAGAAACGTCTAAAACTGCCGCCTACGCTATTTATCGCGACGCTGGAAGAAGAGCTGGAGGTAATCTCGGTGTGTAATCTCTCAGGCGAAGTATGCAAAGAGACACTGGGAACGCGTAAACGGGCGCATTTAGCCTCAAATCTTGCGGAATTCCTCAACCAACTTAAGCCTCTTCTGTAATCCAAATACCCCGTCTTGTTGTGAGAGATCTCTTACAGACCCTGTAGGAGATCGCCAGGAAATAAGCGAATACTTAATAAGATGAGATTTGATATTTTGATTTGAAATCAATTGCTTATTGTTGTTTTTTCGACTTTCATATGAAATTATCCTTAAGGCATTGTCTGTAAGCTCCTTGTAAGACGCAGTGAAAAAGACGATTCTATCTTCGTCGACAGGGAGTCAGACAATGAAGTGAACATCAGGATGATGACACTTCTGAAGGACACGCCAGGATGGTGTTTCAGGGAAAGGCTTCCGGATGAAGCGAAGAGGATAACGCAGGACGCGTTAAAGGACACCTCCAGGATGGAGAATGAGAACCGGTCAGGATGATTCGGTGGGTCAGGAAGGCCAGGGACACTTCAGGATGAAGTATCACATCGGGGTGGTGTGAGCAGGGAGCAATAGTTCAGGATGAACGATTGGCCGTAAGGCTAAAGGAAAAGTTGTCAAGGATGAGCAGGGAGCAACAAAAGTAGCTGGAATGCTGCGAAACGAATCGGGAGCACTGTGAATACAGTGCTCCCTTTTTTTATTCCTGCTATTCTTCGCGGCAGTTTTTTACTTGAGGCTGCTTTATGACTACTCATGACCGCGTTCGTTTCCAGTTGCAGGCGCTTGAAGCGCTGCTGCGTGAACATCAGCACTGGCGCAATGATGAACCCCAGCCGCATCTATTCAACAGTACCCAACCGTTTTTTATGGACACCATGGAACCGTTGGAGTGGTTGCAGTGGGTGCTTATCCCGCGGATGCACGATTTATTAGATAACAATCAGCCATTACCAGGGGCATTTGCTGTGGCGCCGTACTATGAAATGGCGCTGGCGACGGATCACCCGCAACGAGCGCTTATTCTGGCGGAGCTGGAAAAGCTGGATGCCCTTTTTGCGGATGATGCTAACTGATGTTGGAAATACTCTACCAGGATGAATGGTTGGTGGCGGTAAATAAACCGTCCGGCTGGCTGGTCCACCGTAGCTGGCTGGATCGCGACGAGAAAGTTGTGGTGATGCAAACTGTGCGTGACCAGATTGGTCAGCATGTTTTTACCGCGCATCGTCTGGATCGCCCGACTTCTGGCGTATTGCTGATGGGGTTATCCAGTGAGGCAGGGCGACTGTTGGCGCAACAGTTTGAACAGCACCAAATCCAGAAACGTTACCATGCGATTGTGCGTGGCTGGCTGATGGATGAGGCGGAGCTGGATTATCCGCTGGTAGAAGAACTGGACAAAATCGCTGATAAATATGCCCGCGAAGATAAAGGTCCACAGCCAGCGGTAACGCATTATCGCGGTCTGGCGACGGTGGAAATGCCTGTGGCGACTGGACGTTACCCGACCACGCGCTATGGCCTGGTGGAACTGGAGCCGAAAACTGGACGTAAACACCAACTACGCCGCCATCTGGCCCATTTGCGTCATCCCATCATTGGGGACAGCAAACACGGCGATTTGCGCCAGAACCGCAGCGGGGCTGAACATTTCGGCCTGCAGAGGTTAATGCTACATGCCAGCCAGTTGTCATTGACGCATCCTTTTACTGGCGAGCCGCTCACTATTTACGCGGGTCTGGACGACACCTGGATGCAGGCGTTATCACAGTTTGGTTGGCGCGGTCTACTTCCTGAAAATGAAAGGGTTGAGTTCAGCGCGGCATCCGGTCAGGATGGTGAGATGAGTTCCTAATCCAGGGAGAAAACGGTATGGCGGAAATTGGTATTTTTGTTGGCACCATGTACGGCAACGCATTGTTAGTTGCAGAAGAAGCGGAAGCCATTTTGTCCGGGCAAGGACACAAAGCAACGGTATTTGAAGATCCAGAGTTAAGTGACTGGCTACCCTATCAGGACAAGTACGTACTGGTAGTCACCTCGACCACCGGGCAGGGCGACCTTCCTGACAGCATTGTGCCGCTCTTTCTGGGAATAAAGGATAGCCTCGGTTTCCAGCCGAACCTGCGTTATGGCGTGATTGCCCTTGGCGACAGCAGTTATGTGAATTTCTGCAATGGTGGCAAACAGTTCGATGCTTTGTTGCAGGAACAAAGCGCGCAGCGGGTAGGGGAAATGCTGCTGATTGATGCCAGCGAGACCCCGGAACCAGAAACGGAATCAAACCCGTGGGTTGAACATTGGGGCACGCTGTTGTCCTGAGTCCTCGCTATTTTTGCTGATATACCTAATGGTCGGCAAAAATATTGTTTCAGCGATGCTGAATCGGATTTTTTCAGGCAAATGCCAGTAAATGTGCCTTCTTAAGGGGCATTTTTACTAGCGTTTGCCTGGAGTCAAGTGAACCACTTCATATGATGTTGTAGACATGGCAAGGCGTTCTCGCCGCATTCGGCATAAACACAGGTACTTGCCACCAATCTGAAACCGGCTTCATAAAGAAGCCGGTTTTTACTCGACAAGAGGTTTATTAACCGAGAATTTTACTGGCTTCGCGCGCCACATTATCCATCTCGTCCAACAGTTCCAGTAGCTCCGGCTCCAAATCTTCTTCTTTAGTACCGTTGCGTAGCTGTTGTTCGATTAGTTGGCAGAGATTCTTCATTCGCGGTACGCCGCTATAACCGCAACTGCCATGCAGTTTATGGATCAAATCAACCAGGCCTTCCGGGTTTTCTCCAACCAATTGTTCTTCAACTTTGTTGCGAACTTCTGGCAGGAAATCGAGCAACATTTGCAGCATATCGCGCGCCAGATCGTTTTTTCCTGCAGCCTGGCGCAGTGCCAGTTGCCAGTCGAGAGTCGCATTCTGATTCACCACAATTTCGTTCACTTCTGGCGTCACGACGCGAGAAGAAATGCCACTGCCGGGCTTGTAACGTAACAGCAAATTATGCAACCGCTCTTCTTCAATCGGTTTCGCCAGATAATCGCTCATTCCCGCGCCAAGCAGTTTCTCTTTTTGCCCGGCCATCGCGTGCGCCGTTACCGCGATAACTGGTGTTTGCTGCTGATGCGGGAGCTGGTGAATGAGTTCACATGCCCGAATGCCGTCCATATCCGGCATTTGAATATCCATTAAGATTAAATCGAACGGCATCTGTTTCGCCCGTTCAACCGCCTGATGTCCGCTATCGCACAGCTCAACATGCTGCACCATATCTTCCAGCAATGCGCCGATAAGTTTCAGGTTTGCCGGATTATCATCAACAGCCATAACCGTCATTGCCAGCTTACTTTCATCGGTAACAGGCAAAAGTGTGTTTTGCTTTTGATGACAAAATTCCGTCAGTACAGGCAACAAACGTGTAGGCGTCAGGGGTTTCAGCAGACACGCGCCGATACCATCTTGCTTGAGCTTTTCGGCATTGACCTGTGCATGGCACGGAAGTGCCAGCATCAGAAAATCGGTCATTGACACCGCTTGCGCCAACCGCTCATGCTGCATCGTCAGCGGTTCGCGGAAGGTTACCGCAATCCCTAACAAAATCATGTCGTAATGTGCAGGAGGCAGCGCGGAGAACGTTGGGCTATAAACCACTTCCAGCGGTGTTTCGCTTAAAATATCCAGCGTACACTGGGCGGCTGCAGAGTTCGGTTCGACATAAGCCAGGCGTTTACCCGCGAGGCACTGAGTGGATGGCCCTTCGATAATAATATTCGGGTTCAGATCGAGATTAATATGGAACCAGAAGGTTGAACCACGATTCGGCTGGCTATGGAACGAGATATCGCCACCCATTTCATTGACCAGTTTTTGCGTAATCACCAGCCCCAGCCCGGTGCCGCCATGACGGCGTGAAATACTGGCATCTGCCTGTCTGAAGGCCTGGAACAAACGCGATTGATCACGTTCAGGAATACCAATGCCGGTATCACGGATCTGCACTTCAATCTGTACTTTGGTATTACTCAGCGCACGTTTTTCTACCAGAATGTCGATGTTGCCATTCTCGGTGAATTTAATCGCATTCCCCACCAGGTTAGTGATTATTTGCTGTAAACGCAGCGGGTCGCCAATGACGTTATCGGGTACGTCGCTCTTAATATTGAGCGTTAATTCCAGTCCTTTATCGTGAGAAGAATGCGCCAGTAGCGTTACCACTTCATCCAGCGTGCTGCGTAGTGGGAATGGAATACTTTCCAGAATCAGCTTGCCTGCTTCCAGTTTTGAGAAATCGAGAACATCATTAATAATTGCCAGCAAATTATTTGCCGAGCGTTCAATAGTATTGAGGTGATCGCGCTGCGTTGGTGTTAATTCTGTTTTCAACGTCAGGCGGGTAAAACCAATAACGCCATTCAACGGTGTACGCAGCTCATGCGACATGTTTGCCAGAAACTCTGACTTAATACGCGCCGCTTCCTGGGCGCGTTTTTTCGCCAGATCCAGTTCAACGTTCTGAATTTCCATCTGTTCCAGCGTTTCACGCAGATCGGACGTCGCCTGGTCGATATTGTGCTGCATCTCTTCGTGATAAGCCGCCAGCGACATTGCCATCGAGTTGATGCCATTTTTCAGCATATCCAACTCTCCGAGCATAAATCCTTCCACCCGACTGTCGAGTTGCCCTCGGCGGATGCGGTCGACGGTATTCACCATGTTGCGAATTGGGCCGGTTACATCGCGCATTAAGCGCCAGCCAAAAATAAGCGCGATACCAATACAAAACAGCATCATCACGCTAGAAATAAAGATCTCTTTATATTGCTGCAAGCGCACTGATTTAAGATCCAGCTCAAGAGCAATATATCCCAACATATTTTGACTATTTTTGGCATCGCTGCTGGGTGATTCGTCGGGAGAATAACTCTCAGAAATAATCGGCGTGCGCAGGATCATAATATCGCCATCACGTGTGACAGTAAGTTGGCGCGGAAATGGCACGTTGCTGCCGAGCTGCATTGATGAAGGATCAAGATGAAAATTGGAGGTGACAAAAAGTCGGTTATTTTCATCATAAACCGAAATGGCACGAACAATATCGGAATGGCGACGATGCAAAACGCTGATCAATTGACCAATAGATTCGCGATTTTGCAGGCTCATGCCATATTCCGTTGAAACCGCAAGCGGCTCAATAATGCTGGCACCGGCATCTTCCAGTTGACGCTGCAAGTCGTTATAGCGATGCACGACGAAAAAGATGCTAAGCAATAAACCAATAAGGACGGTCGGTGCCAGGATCAGAATCATCATGCGTGCGCGCAGGCTGTAGTTGGTCATGGAGTTCCGTTATGGGACAATTAAGGTCACACTGTTAAATTGAGAAAGTCTCGCCAATGGCGCAATTCTACTCTGCAAAACGACGCGCGACGACGCGTCAGATCATAACCGTTTCAGTCAACGACCTCGACTCTTTTGGTCAGGGCGTGGCGCGACATAACGGCAAAGCGTTATTTATTCCTGGATTACTACCGCCGGAAAACGCGGAAGTTACTGTTACTGAAGATAAAAAACAGTACGCCCGCGCTAAGGTCGTGCACAGGTTAAGCGACAGCCCGGAACGCAAAACGCCACGCTGCCCTCATTTTGGCGTATGCGGCGGCTGTCAGCAACAACACGCCAGCGTCGAACTCCAGCAGCGTAGCAAAAGCGCAGCACTCGCCCGGTTAATGAAACACGACGTCTCTGAAGTGATCGACGATGTCCCCTGGGGTTATCGCCGTCGCGCGCGTTTAAGTCTGAACTATCTACCGAAAAAACAACAACTCCAGATGGGATTTCGCAAAGCGGGTTCCAGTGACATTGTCGACGTTAAACAATGCCCTATTTTAGTGCCCCAACTTGAAGCGTTGTTGCCCAAAGTCAGGGCATGCCTGGACAGCTTACAAGCTATGCGCCATCTTGGTCATGTTGAACTGGTGCAGGCAACCAGCGGCCTGCTGATGATTTTACGCCATACCGCACCGCTAAGTTTGGCAGATCGCGAAAAACTGGAACGCTTTTCGCATTCTGAAGGCCTGGATCTGTATCTCGCCCCCGATAGTGAGATACTCGAAACCGTCTCTGGCGAGATGCCCTGGTATGACTCAAACGGGTTGCGCTTAACCTTTAGTCCGCGTGATTTTATTCAGATCAATGCGGGTGTGAACCAGAAAATGGTGGCGCGAGCGCTGGAGTGGCTGGATGTTCAGCCTGATGATCGTGTGCTGGATCTGTTCTGTGGTATGGGCAATTTTACGCTGCCGTTAGCGACCCGTGCGGCAAGTGTTGTTGGTGTGGAAGGGGTTCCGGCGCTGGTGGAAAAAGGCCAGCAGAACGCGAGTCTTAATCGCTTACATAATGTGACGTTTTATCACGAAAATCTTGAAGATGATGTCACAAAGCAGCCGTGGGCAAAAAACGGCTTTGATAAAGTGTTGCTGGACCCGGCGCGTGCTGGTGCAGCAGGCGTTATGCAACAAATTATAAAACTGGAACCTATTCGTATAGTTTATGTATCCTGTAACCCTGCGACGCTGGCTCGGGATAGCGAGGCGTTATTAAAAGCAGGATATACCATTGCGCGGTTGGCGATGCTGGATATGTTCCCACACACGGGGCATCTGGAATCGATGGTACTTTTCTCGCGCGTTAAATAGTTACGATTTGCTGATTTCAGCAGGTCAGGTCCCTAAAGGAGAGGACGATGGTTGCGGTAAGAAGTGCACATATCAATAAGGCTGGTGAATTTGATCCGGAAAAATGGATCGCAAGTCTGGGCATTGCCAGCCAGAAGTCGTGTGAGTGCTTAGCCGAAACCTGGGCGTATTGTCTGCAGCAGACGCAGGGGCATCCGGATGCCAGTTTGCTGTTGTGGCGTGGTGTCGAGATGGTGGAGATCCTCTCGACATTAAGTATGGACATTGACACGCTGCGGGCTGCGCTGCTGTTCCCTCTGGCCGATGCAAACGTCGTCAGCGAAGACGTACTGCGCGAGAGTGTCGGTAAGTCGGTCGTTAATCTTATTCACGGTGTGCGCGATATGGCGGCAATCCGCCAACTGAAAGCAACGCACACCGATTCTGTTTCCTCCGAACAGGTCGATAACGTTCGCCGGATGTTGCTGGCGATGGTCGATGACTTCCGTTGCGTGGTCATCAAACTGGCGGAGCGAATTGCCCATCTGCGCGAAGTAAAAGATGCGCCGGAAGATGAACGCGTGCTGGCGGCAAAAGAGTGCACCAATATCTACGCGCCGCTGGCGAACCGTCTTGGGATTGGGCAACTGAAATGGGAACTGGAAGATTACTGCTTCCGTTACCTCCACCCGACCGAGTACAAACGTATTGCAAAACTGCTGCATGAGCGCCGCCTCGACCGCGAACACTACATTGAAGAGTTTGTGGGGCATCTGCGTGCAGAGATGAAAGCTGAAGGCGTTAAAGCTGAAGTGTATGGACGCCCAAAACACATCTACAGCATCTGGCGCAAAATGCAGAAAAAGAACCTCGCCTTTGATGAGCTGTTTGATGTTCGTGCGGTGCGTATCGTCGCGGAACGTTTGCAGGATTGTTACGCCGCGCTGGGCATAGTGCACACTCACTATCGCCACTTGCCGGATGAGTTCGATGATTACGTTGCGAACCCGAAACCGAACGGTTATCAGTCTATTCATACCGTAGTGTTGGGGCCGGGAGGCAAAACCGTTGAGATCCAAATCCGCACCAAACAGATGCATGAAGATGCAGAGTTGGGTGTTGCTGCGCACTGGAAATACAAAGAAGGCGCGGCTGCTGGCGGCGCACGTTCGGGACATGAAGACCGGATTGCCTGGCTGCGTAAACTGATTGCGTGGCAGGAAGAGATGGCTGATTCTGGCGAAATGCTCGACGAAGTACGCAGTCAGGTCTTTGATGATCGGGTATATGTGTTTACGCCGAAAGGTGATGTTGTTGATCTGCCTGCGGGATCAACGCCGCTGGATTTCGCTTACCACATCCATAGTGATGTCGGGCACCGCTGCATCGGGGCAAAAATTGGCGGGCGCATTGTGCCATTCACCTACCAGTTGCAGATGGGTGACCAGATTGAAATTATCACCCAGAAACAGCCGAATCCCAGCCGTGACTGGTTAAACCCAAACCTGGGTTATGTTACAACCAGCCGCGGGCGTTCGAAAATTCACGCCTGGTTCCGTAAACAGGATCGTGACAAAAATATTCTGGCAGGACGGCAAATCCTTGACGACGAACTGGAACATTTGGGGATCAGTCTGAAGGAAGCAGAAAAATATCTGCTGCCGCGTTACAACTTCAATGACGTCGACGAGTTGTTGGCGGCGATTGGTGGCGGGGATATCCGTCTCAATCAGATGGTCAACTTCCTGCAATCGCAATTTAATAAGCCGAGCGCCGAAGAGCAGGACGCCGCCGCACTGAAACAGCTTCAGCAAAAAAGCTATACACCACAAAACCGCAGTAAAGATAACGGTCGTGTAGTGGTAGAAGGTGTGGGCAACCTGATGCACCACATCGCGCGTTGCTGCCAGCCGATTCCTGGCGATGAGATTGTCGGTTTCATTACCCAGGGCCGCGGGATCTCCGTACACCGCGCCGATTGCGAACAACTGGCGGAACTGCGCTCCCATGCGCCGGAACGAATTGTTGACGCGGTATGGGGCGAGAGCTACTCCGCTGGTTACTCGCTGGTGGTTCGCGTGCAGGCCAATGATCGTAGTGGATTGTTGCGTGATATCACCACTATTCTCGCCAATGAGAAGGTGAATGTGCTTGGCGTTGCCAGCCGCAGCGACACGAAACAGCAACTGGCGACCATCGATATGACCATTGAGATTTATAACCTGCAAGTGCTGGGGCGCGTGCTGGGTAAACTCAATCAGGTGCCAGATGTTATCGATGCAAGACGACTGCACGGGAATTAATCTTACATAGCCGGATATGGCGTCAGCCGTATCCGACGATATCCTTTACTCGAAGGTGTTACACCTGACAGACCCGCAATTTTCAGGACATTCCAATGAATCAAATCGACCGTTTGCTCACTATCATGCAGCGTCTTCGTGACCCGGAAAACGGCTGTCCGTGGGACAAAGAGCAGACATTCGCTTCTATTGCACCTTATACCCTTGAAGAAACTTATGAAGTGCTGGATGCCATTGCCCGCGAAGACTTTGACGATCTGCGCGGTGAACTGGGCGATTTGCTGTTCCAGGTGGTGTTTTACGCGCAAATGGCCCAGGAAGAAGGGCGCTTTGACTTTAATGATATTTGCGCGGCGATCAGCGATAAGTTAGAGCGCCGCCATCCGCATGTTTTTGCTGACAGTTCTGCCGATAACAGCAGTGAAGTTCTTGCCCGTTGGGAGCAGATCAAAACCGAAGAGCGCGCGCAGAAGGCGCAACATTCAGCGCTGGACGATATTCCTCGCAGTTTACCGGCCTTAATGCGTGCGCAAAAAATCCAGAAACGCTGCGCCAACGTTGGCTTCGACTGGACGACGCTTGGCCCGGTGGTCGATAAAGTTTACGAAGAGATTGACGAGGTCATGTACGAGGCGCGGCAGGCTGTAGTGGACCAGGCTAAACTGGAGGAGGAAATGGGCGACCTGCTGTTTGCGACGGTCAATCTGGCCCGCCATTTAGGGACGAAAGCAGAGATTGCGCTACAAAAAGCTAACGAAAAATTTGAGCGTCGTTTTCGCGAAGTGGAGCGGATTGTTGCCGCGCGTGGACTGGAAATGACAGGTGTTGACCTCGAAACAATGGAAGAAGTCTGGCAGCAGGTAAAACGGCAGGAAATTGATCTCTAAGGAAATTACACGGTCAAGCGCGATTTGTGTCATTTTTTAAATGACAAGCGCTTGATTTGCGTCAAAAACATTTACCCCAAAGGGGCTATTTTCTCACTCCTGATTTCAATTGTGCGCTGGCGAAGAGGAGGGATAATGAAAGTTTGTGGCACAGGTCATGTTCGGGTATACTGCTTTCCCGTCCTGGTTATTCCATCGTCTTTTCAACCTAACTTCTCAGGTTCAGCATGACAACGAACTATATTTTTGTGACCGGCGGGGTCGTATCCTCTCTGGGTAAAGGCATTGCCGCAGCCTCCCTCGCAGCCATTCTTGAAGCCCGTGGCCTCAATGTGACCATCATGAAACTGGATCCGTACATCAACGTCGATCCAGGTACTATGAGCCCAATCCAACACGGGGAAGTGTTCGTTACTGAAGACGGCGCTGAAACCGACCTGGACCTGGGGCACTACGAGCGTTTCATTCGCACCAAAATGAGCCGCCGCAACAACTTCACCACGGGTCGTATCTATTCTGACGTTCTGCGTAAAGAACGCCGTGGCGACTATCTGGGCGCAACCGTACAGGTTATCCCGCACATTACTAACGCTATTAAAGAACGCGTTCTTGCCGGCGGTGAAGGCCACGACGTGGTTCTGGTCGAAATCGGCGGTACTGTCGGTGACATCGAATCCCTGCCGTTCCTTGAAGCGATTCGCCAGTTAGCTGTTGATATTGGTCGTGAACACGCGCTGTTCATGCACCTGACCCTGGTGCCGTACATGGCTGCGTCTGGTGAAGTCAAAACCAAGCCGACTCAGCACTCTGTAAAAGAGCTGCTTTCTATCGGCATCCAGCCTGATATCCTGATTTGTCGTTCAGATCGCGCCGTTCCGGCGAACGAACGTGCGAAGATTGCATTGTTCTGTAATGTTCCGGAAAAAGCGGTTATTTCTCTGAAAGACGTCGATTCTATCTATAAAATTCCAGGCCTGTTGAAATCTCAGGGGCTGGACGATTATATTTGTAAACGATTCAGCTTGAACTGCCCGGAAGCTAATCTGTCCGAATGGGAACAGGTTATCTTTGAAGAAGCGAATCCGGTAAGTGAAGTCACTATCGGTATGGTCGGCAAGTACATTGAACTGCCGGACGCTTATAAATCCGTGATTGAAGCACTGAAACACGGCGGGCTGAAAAATCGTGTTAGCGTCAACATCAAACTGATCGATTCACAAGATGTTGAAACACGCGGTGTTGAAATCCTTAAAGGCCTGGATGCGATCCTCGTACCTGGTGGTTTCGGTTACCGTGGCGTAGAGGGCATGATTACTACCGCACGCTTTGCGCGTGAGAACAATATTCCTTATCTGGGTATTTGCCTGGGTATGCAGGTGGCGTTAATTGATTACGCTCGCCATGTTGCCAACATGGAGAACGCCAACTCTACGGAATTTGTGCCAGACTGTAAGTACCCGGTTGTGGCGCTGATTACCGAGTGGCGTGATGAAAACGGCAACGTTGAAGTTCGTAGCGAGAATAGCGATCTCGGTGGCACCATGCGTCTTGGCGCGCAGCAGTGCCAGTTGGTTGACGATAGCCTGGTTCGCCAACTGTACAATGCGCCGACAATTGTTGAACGTCATCGTCACCGTTACGAAGTCAACAACATGCTGTTGAAACAGATTGAAGATGCAGGTCTGCGCGTTGCGGGCCGTTCCGGGGATGATCAGTTGGTCGAGATCATCGAAGTTCCGAATCACCCGTGGTTCGTGGCTTGTCAGTTCCATCCGGAGTTTACTTCTACTCCACGTGATGGCCACCCGCTGTTTGCTGGCTTTGTAAAAGCCGCCAGCGAGTTCCAGAAACGTCAGGCGAAGTAAGTAAAAAAGTTAGAACGGCAACGCGTACCCAGGGTACGCGTTGTTTGTCTGGAGTTTTAGTTTAACTAGTGACTTGAGGAAACCCTAATGTCCAAAATCGTAAAAATCATCGGTCGTGAAATCATCGACTCCCGTGGTAACCCGACTGTTGAAGCCGAAGTACACCTGGAGGGTGGTTTCGTCGGTATGGCGGCTGCTCCGTCAGGTGCTTCTACTGGTTCCCGTGAAGCACTGGAACTGCGCGATGGTGACAAATCCCGTTTCCTGGGCAAAGGCGTAACCAAAGCTGTTGCTGCGGTTAACGGCCCGATCGCTCAGGCGCTGATTGGCAAAGATGCCAAAGATCAGGCTGGCATTGACAAGATCATGATCGACCTGGACGGCACTGAAAATAAATCCAAATTCGGCGCAAACGCAATCCTGGCTGTATCTCTGGCTAACGCCAAAGCTGCCGCGGCTGCTAAAGGTATGCCGCTGTACGAGCACATCGCTGAACTGAACGGTACTCCGGGCAAATACTCCATGCCGGTTCCGATGATGAACATCATCAACGGTGGTGAGCACGCTGACAACAACGTTGATATTCAGGAATTCATGATTCAGCCGGTTGGCGCGAAAACTGTGAAAGAAGCCATCCGCATGGGTTCTGAAGTTTTCCATCACCTGGCAAAAGTTCTGAAAGCGAAAGGTATGAACACTGCTGTTGGTGACGAAGGTGGCTATGCGCCGAACCTGGGTTCCAACGCTGAAGCTCTGGCTGTTATCGCTGAAGCTGTTAAAGCTGCTGGCTATGAACTGGGCAAAGACATCACTCTGGCGATGGACTGCGCAGCTTCTGAATTCTACAAAGACGGTAAATACGTTCTGGCTGGCGAAGGCAACAAAGCTTTCACCTCTGAAGAATTCACTCACTTCCTGGAAGAACTGACCAAACAGTACCCGATCGTTTCCATCGAAGATGGTCTGGACGAGTCTGACTGGGACGGTTTCGCATACCAGACCA
Organism: Escherichia sp. MOD1-EC6098; assembly: GCF_002965865.1. Classification (NCBI taxonomy): domain Bacteria; kingdom Pseudomonadati; phylum Pseudomonadota; class Gammaproteobacteria; order Enterobacterales; family Enterobacteriaceae; genus Escherichia; species Escherichia sp. MOD1-EC6098. The sequence goes on along the minus strand of NZ_PTSN01000013.1, from coordinate 82,841 downwards.
AAGTTCTGGGCGACAAAATCCAGTTGGTTGGTGACGACCTGTTCGTAACCAACACCAAGATCCTGAAAGAAGGTATCGAAAAAGGCATCGCTAACTCCATCCTGATCAAATTCAACCAGATCGGTTCTCTGACCGAAACTCTGGCTGCAATCAAGATGGCGAAAGACGCTGGCTACACTGCAGTAATCTCTCACCGTTCTGGTGAAACTGAAGACGCTACCATCGCTGACCTGGCTGTTGGTACTGCTGCAGGCCAGATCAAAACGGGTTCTATGAGCCGTTCTGACCGCGTTGCTAAATACAACCAGCTGATTCGTATTGAAGAAGCTCTGGGCGAAAAAGCACCGTACAACGGTCGTAAAGAGATCAAAGGCCAGGCATAAGTCTGACTTTATCTGATTTAAAAATGCCAGCCTTCGGGCTGGCATTTTTTATGGTTGAGTTACCAGCGGCCGGACGCGCCGCCGCCGCCAGAAGAACCACCCCCGCCGCTAAATCCGCCGCCACTTGAGCCTCCACCGGAAGAGGATGAAGAAGAACCTTTTCTTGAAGCTCTTTCTTTACTGAGCTTCTTATATTTGGCGCGTAACTTTTTATTCACCAGAAGCCAGAAGATAAGCAGAGGTACGATCGCAAAAGGTGTTAACATACTGCAAGCAACGATTAAATTCGTCCATGCTCCGGGCTCGGCAACATAGAGGAATACCATCCCGTAAATTGCGCCGGTGAGTGCAATCCACGATAGATTTGATGGATCGGTAAAAATAATAAAATACGAAAGTACTGCCAGTAAAATAATTACAGCGACCGATAATGGAATTGGAGTTTTGATACTGTAATGATTTCCGCTGCCTTCCGGTAATTCACCATTCAACAGAAGCGCGCCGATATTTTCGCTGGCCAGTGTCAACCCTCCAATAAGATCATCGTTTTTGAACGCGGGGATCAATATAACACGGATAATCTTTGCCGCTTGCAGGTCGGTAACCACCCCTTCCAGCCCGTAGCCCACTTCTATACGGACAGTATGATCTTCCCAGGCAACCAGAAGTAAAATACCATCGTTGCGCTGTGCATCGCCCAACTTCCAGCTATCAAAAACGCGTGTTGCATATTGTTCAATGGTATCTTCACCAGTGGATGGCACCACTAATATAGCGACCTGCGCCTGCGTATTCTGTGCAATCTTCTGCAACTGTAGTGTCAGAGATTGTTGCTCAGGTGAACTTAACGTATCAGTAAGATCTGTCACCTGTTGGTGTAGTTCCGGTACAGCCATTTGCTGGGCAAACACAGGAACGCACCACAATATGAGTAGAAAAAGGATTAAGCGCATATTGATCACCAGCGCCCTGAAGCGCCACCGCCACCAGATGAACCGCCACCGCCGCTGAAATTGTCATTGTCGAAAGAAGAGGACGATGATGATGACGAATCTCTGGAGTTATAATTACTTTTGGTATGGCGTGATGGCCGGTTGGCACTACGCATTGAGTCACGTACCTTTTTGCCGAAAGGGGTAAAAGTAATAGCAACAACAAGGAACGGTGTGGAGAAGCATAATAGTGTAGCGAGCACTCCCCAGCTTCCGCTGAAACCTGCAATAGGCAAAACAAAGGCCAGCACTATGGCAGCGAAGCAAATTACTCCCAGCGTTTTGATATATCCCCTGGCGGAAATAAAGGTCAGTACTATCGCCCAGGCCAACAAAGCCCACCAACCGCTAAAGGGCAAAGGGTGATCGGTTGGTGTTATCGTTGCTAAATCATTCCCCGTCAGACGACTTTCAATATCGTTTATTCCTTTTTGTAAGCCGCCAGCAAGGTCGCCATTTTTAAATGCTGGAATAATACTGTTGCGAATAATTTGTCCGGACTGTGCATCTGTAATAAGGCCTTCCAGTCCGTAACCGATTTCAATACGCACGGTATGATCCTGCCAGGCGACTAACAGTAGAACACCATCATCGCGGTCTTTATCACCTGGTTTCCAGCTATCGAATACCCGCGTAGCGTACTGCTCGATAGTTTCATCGCCTGTTGTGTCAACTACTAACACCACCATTTGCGCCAGATTTCTTTGCGTCAGGTTTTTAATCTGACCAGCAAGAGCATTTATTTCGCTGTTCGTCAATGTACCTGTTACGTCATTCACATACACAGGTAATTCAGGTACTGGAATTTGCGTAGCAAACGCCGATGGACAGAAGAAAGCCAGAAGAAAGATAAAAATTCGCATAAGGATTGCCCGCTTAATGAATATTAGGATTTTGGCTAAAATCTATTGTTGGTGCTTTACTCACTGCGGCGACATCATCCGGCAAATAATTTTTCTTTGCGGTGTAATCCATTATTTTTGCGGTTAATACAGCGGGGAATTTGCGGATAGTGACATTATATTGTTCAATAGCTTTAATGTATCTTCCTCGCGCAACGGCAATGCGGTTTTCACTTCCTTCGAGCTGTACTATCAAATTTTGATAGAGTTCCTGGGCCTTTAATTCAGGATAACGTTCACTGATAATCGTTAACTGGCCGAGTGTACGAGTCAGTTGCGCCTGAGCTTGTTGCCAGGTTTGTAGCTTTTGCTCATCGCCTGGCGCTTGCTGTAAATCGCTACTGGCCCTGATAGCCTGGCTACGCGCTAATGTTACGGCTTCCAACACTTCTTTTTCATAGCTGGAATAACCTTTAATACTGGCGACAAGATTAGGAATAAGGTCGGCACGACGTTGATACTGATTCAGAACTTCTGACCAGGATGAATTGACTTGTTCGTCATAAGTTTGAATATCATTATATCCACAACCTGATAAATTGAAAATAAATATAAGTACGATGAATATTCTGAGCATATTTAAATCCCTTTTGTTTAATTCCCCGGGGAATAATACGTTGTTTCATTTTTTTATTAATGATCTGTTTCGCCTTTTTATCTTAAACCTGCCTGTAACAGAATGTTAATAAAGCATGAATATTGCGGTAGGATCTGCAATAATTAACAATTATCCACTTTACAGAGAATGCTATGCAGTACCCGATTAACGAGATGTTCCAGACCCTGCAAGGTGAGGGTTACTTTACCGGCGTCCCCGCCATTTTTATTCGTTTACAGGGATGCCCGGTCGGCTGTGCCTGGTGTGATACCAAACACACGTGGGAAAAACTTGAGGATCGGGAAGTTTCTCTTTTCAGTATTTTGGCGAAAACCAAAGAGAGTGATAAGTGGGGCGCAGCAAGCAGCGAAGATTTGTTAGCGGTCATAAGTCGTCAGGGATATACCGCGCGTCACGTAGTGATTACGGGTGGTGAACCTTGCATTCATGATTTGCTGCCATTGACTGACTTGCTTGAAAAGAACGGTTTTAGCTGCCAGATAGAAACCAGCGGTACTCACGAAGTACGTTGTACACCGAACACCTGGGTTACCGTGTCGCCAAAACTGAACATGCGCGGCGGCTATGAAGTGTTGTCGCAGGCGCTGGAACGCGCCAATGAAATCAAACATCCGGTTGGGCGTGTACGGGATATTGAAGCACTGGATGAATTGCTGGCAACGCTGACTGATGATAAACCGCGAGTAATTGCACTTCAGCCAATTAGTCAGAAAGAAGATGCCACGCGTTTATGTATCGATACCTGTATTGCGCGGAACTGGCGTTTGTCGATGCAAACGCATAAATATTTGAATATTGCCTGATTAAATATTTATAAGCGTTATAAATGGGTGGAACCTGTAAAGAATTCCACCCATTTATATTTTTGCCTCTTCTGATTGTTCTCTTCTGGTTTTTCCGGACTCGTCATTGCAAACCAAAACAAATTCCGTAGTGTTAATTTTTCACTGGAGTAAAAATCATCGCTACAAATTTTGGTAGATTGGAACTGGCTTGAAAAATCATTAATTAATAACAGGTTATGTTTAGAGGTAACCATTCAGGTATGCTCAGAGCGGGCGGTTTCCCGCCCGGTCTTCTTCACTTACGCATTAGACCAGCTTTGAATAGCGTCCACATTGCCCAATTCTCCATGCATCACTTCATACGATTTTTTCAGGATCACATCAGTGTGTTTGGTTAGGTCTTTGAAAATGCCTTTATTCATCGCGTCGTAACGTCTGGCGTTGCTCTCAACAGGCATAAAGATGTCTTTCACGCGAATCATTTTGTCAACAGCCGTTGCGTAATCCGGGTACAAGCCAAGCCCTACAGACGCGTTGATAGCCGCTCCCAAACTAGCGCACCCGTTAATGGCGTTACGTCTTGCCGGAAGATTGAACACGTCGGCAAAAATTTGCATAAACAGATCGCTGTTTGAACCGCCGCCAGTAATGATCACATGCTTCGCAAAGTGATTCATTTCATTACACATATTGTCGTAATTGTTCTTCAGCGTCAGCGCCACGCTTTCCAGAATCGAACGATAAATCCATGCGTAATCCATACTGGAATCAAAGCCGATCATAATTCCGCGTTTGTACGGTTCCCACGGGTTGGTCAGCCAGTCCAGCACCGTCATCAACCCATTACAGCCAGGTGGCACGCAAGAGGCTTTTTTGTTGAGCAAATCTTCCGGCGAAAGATCCTGTGCTCTGGCATCCTGAATTAACGACTCGCCCAGCATGTCGCGCAACCAACTTACCGTCCACATCCCTTTGCGAATACCGTAACCTTCATACAGCAATGTTTCTGGAATAGAAGACATAATCGGCCAGTACGCTACCGGGTCTTTCGGCAGTGCTTTGCCATTCATCATCAGCGCGATATAGGTGCCTAAGGAAATCACCGCCGTTTCATCGTCCAGCAATCCGGCTCCTAATGCTTCTACCGGTTTATCACTGGTGGTACAAACTACCGGCAGTCCTGCCGGGAAATGTGTCGCCAGTGCTGCTTGTGGTGTGATATGCCCGAGAACGGTCCCCGGCATTTGTACGCCAAAAAGCATATGGCGGGGGATATTAAACTTCTCGATTACCGCGGCATCTTCACTCCAGGCCCAGGTTTTATAATCCACCGGCCACTGGCCAAAATAGTTGGCGATATTGTCTTTAAACTCGCCTGTTAAGCGGTGCGCCAGATAGCCCGAAAAAGAAGTGACATACGCCACGTCAGGATTCGTGTGTTCGTAAGGGCGCGTAACTCGCGCATCCTGCCAGCTAATCAGTGGTGCGGCGGGTGTACCGTCAGCTTTCAGTAAGGCACGGCAGCAACGGATTGATCCCAGGCCGATGCCAACAATATCTTCTTTATTCCCGGCAAACTGGCTCATTAAATCGTGACCGGCAAAACATAATGATGCCCATAAATCGTCGTCAGGATGTTCTGCGGTATCGGCATCCGGTGTGTGCATCGGCTGTAATAAACCTTTGCCTTCGCAAATTATGTTGCCTTGCAGATCGTACATCACCACTTTTGTACTCTGACTTCCGCCATCAATCCCTATGATGTATTTCTTCGACATGATTTTTCTCCTGTAATGTTCTGGGCTTACTTGCTGTTAGCCGTTGCGGGGGCGCTATCAGCAGTACGAATTTTTTGGAACAGCAAAAAGGTAAAGACGATCACCATGCCGAGCGCCGCCATGCCCATCAGCCACATGTTGCGGTAGGCTTCTGCTGCGGGCAGGGTGTCCTGCCAGTAACCGATAATCGGGTAAACAAAGACATCAGGCAGGAAGCCAATCACCGAACAAATACCTACCGTGGTGCCCATAATGTAAGATGGTGTTCTCGCTTCGCCGGGGCAGGCCCAGTACAGCCCGCGTGAGGCGTAGCAGGTGAATCCCAGTAGTAAAATCAGGCCAATCCCCATCGCGACCGATTGCGGGTTAGAGTTAGTCATGAGTAGGGCAGTGAGTGCCAGCAGGCCGACCACGGAAAGAATTTGGATCACGCGGGTAGGGGATTTCACTTTGCTGTAGGTGGTGATAATGCCGCCAAGTGGGCCGCACAGTGCGCGGAAGATTTTGTTGATCACGATCCCCATGTAGCTCGCCGCCACCAGCGACATGCCATACATTTCGGTCAGATAGTTGGTGGAGTAACTCAGAATGGCGTAGATGGTGAAGACCCCAAAAATCACCATGCTGCAATACCAGGTTGTACTGATACGCAAAACGGCCAGGATGTCGCTAAGCTGGAATGACTGTTTTTCTTCGTTATGGGTGCTACGCAGGCTGTTGTTATCGCTAACAAAAAACCAGCACAGAATCCCCAACAAGATGTAAACCACGCTGTAGATGATAATGACCGTTTTCAGGCTGGCGCTGTCATCCGGGGCGAAGCGGGAAAAGACCCACATGGTAAACACTGCCAGCGACATTACACCGACGCCGCGCAGTCCTTCCATCCAGCCCATGATTTTCCCTTGTTCGCTATGGTCACCAAGCAGCGAGGCGGCTTTAATCGACACCGACCACAGCATTAAAATAGTCGTTATCGCAAAGGCAACCTGAATACAGAGCATGACCCATAATGGTGGATACGTTGCCATTATCAGGCCTAATAATCCGGTAATTACCATCGCGGAAGTAATCATTTTGCGATGTGAAAATTTATCGGCAATAACCCCGCTGGGCGCATAAAGAATAATGGCGGCAATACCAAAGGTGCTCATAATTAAACCTATCTCGGTATTGCTGAATCCCATAAATTTCGCCATGGGAATTTGATAAATATAACGTAAATAAGCTAGGTCAAAACTAACTCCGCCGCTAAAACTAATTATCGCGAGGGTTATCCAACGTCGATATGAGCTGTGTTGCATATCGTATTCCCATTTGTAATAGACAAAAAAAAGAGAAAAGTAAGCCGCCTTTTCAGGAGGATTACTTTTCTCAGGTCTCTAGTAATTGCGATAAGAAATAACATGGAAAGCAGAGGTGTTGTGTGAGAGTAATCACGCTTCTGCTTTTTAAAATTATTTGATTATACGAGTAATACTCTGTGAGTACGATCACATTAGCGACTATGCCCTTATGCTAAAAATTATCGCCAGTTACCAGAGATAATGAGAAAGGTAACTTCCCTCTCGCGGGGGAAGTTACCTTTCTTTTTTTTTGCCTTACGGAAATTGGAGCTAACTATGTCAATCGAATCACTCAATGCGTTCTCAATGGATTTTTTCTCCCTGAAAGGTAAAACTGCAATTGTTACCGGCGGGAATAGTGGTTTAGGCCAGGCATTTGCGATGGCACTGGCAAAAGCAGGTGCAAATATCTTTATTCCAAGCTTCGTCAAAGATAATGGCGAAACGAAGGAAATGATTGAAAAACAAGGCGTTGAAGTGGACTTCATGCAGGTGGATATCACCGCAGAAGGCGCGCCGCAGAAGATAATCGCTGCCTGTTGTGAGCGTTTTGGCACTGTCGATATTCTGGTCAATAACGCAGGTATTTGTAAGCTGAATAAGGTGCTGGACTTCGGCCGTGCCGACTGGGACCCGATGATTGATGTGAACCTGACAGCCGCTTTTGAGCTGAGTTACGAAGCGGCAAAAATTATGATCCCGCAAAAAAGCGGTAAAATCATTAATATCTGTTCATTGTTTTCTTACCTGGGCGGGCAATGGTCTCCAGCATATTCTGCAACTAAACACGCACTTGCTGGATTCACTAAAGCCTATTGCGATGAATTAGGTCAATATAATATTCAGGTAAATGGTATTGCCCCTGGTTATTATGCAACCGATATTACGCTGGCGACACGCAGCAATCCAGAAACAAATCAGCGCGTTCTTGATCATATTCCGGCAAATCGTTGGGGCGATACACAGGATTTAATGGGCGCAGCCGTATTCCTCGCAAGCCCGGCATCGAATTATGTGAATGGTCATTTGCTGGTGGTTGATGGTGGTTGTTTAGTGCGCTAATCCATAACGGTGGTTTCTGTTTTCTTTTATTAATGACTATTCCATTTTTATTATCAGAAAGGATTTATTATGTCTTTATCTCGCGCAGCGATTGTCGACCAGCTAAAGGAAATTGTTGGTGCAGATCGCGTAATTACCGATGAAACGGTATTAAAGAAAAACAGTATTGACCGTTTTCGTAAATTTCCGGATATTCATGGTATTTATACTTTGCCTATTCCGGCAGCGGTCGTAAAACTCGGTTCCACAGAGCAAGTGTCCCGCGTGCTGAATTTTATGAATGCGCACAAAATTAACGGTGTGCCGCGTACCGGCGCTTCCGCCACCGAAGGTGGGCTGGAAACTGTCGTAGAAAACTCGGTGGTGCTCGACGGCTCCGCCATGAATCAAATCATTAATATTGATATTGAGAATATGCAGGCCACGGCGCAATGTGGCGTTCCGCTGGAGGTGCTGGAAAACGCGTTGCGTGAAAAAGGCTACACCACGGGGCATTCTCCGCAGTCAAAACCGCTGGCGCAGATGGGTGGCCTGGTGGCAACCCGCAGTATTGGGCAGTTCTCCACACTTTACGGCGCAATTGAAGATATGGTCGTTGGCCTGGAAGCGGTACTGGCAGATGGCACCGTGACGCGCATTAAAAACGTTCCACGTCGCGCGGCTGGTCCGGACATTCGTCACATCATTATTGGTAACGAAGGTGCACTGTGCTATATCACTGAAGTTACAGTGAAAATCTTCAAATTCACCCCGGAAAACAATCTCTTCTACGGCTATGTGCTGGAAGACATGAAAACCGGCTTCAACATCCTGCGTGAAATCATGGTGGAAGGGTATCGCCCGTCGATTGCTCGTTTGTATGACGCTGAAGATGGCACGCAACACTTCACTCATTTTGCTGATGGTAAATGCGTGCTGATCTTTATGGCTGAGGGTAACCCACGTATTGCGCAGGCGACAGGCGAAGGAATTGCCGAAATCGTGGCGCGTTACCCGCAGTGCCAGCGTGTGGACAGCAAACTGATCGAAACCTGGTTCAACAACCTGAACTGGGGGCCGGATAAAGTGGCCGCCGAACGTGTGCAGATCCTCAAAACCGGCAACATGGGCTTTACCACCGAAGTGTCCGGCTGCTGGAGTTGTATTCACGAAATCTATGAAAACGTCATTAACCGTATTCGTACCGAGTTCCCGCACGCCGACGACATCACTATGCTGGGCGGTCACTCTTCTCACAGCTACCAAAACGGCACCAACATGTACTTCGTTTACGACTACAACGTTGTTGACTGCAAACCGGAAGAGGAAATCGACAAGTACCACAACCCGCTCAACAAAATCATCTGTGAAGAAACCATTCGCCTCGGTGGTTCGATGGTGCATCATCACGGCATTGGTAAACATCGCGTTCACTGGAGCAAACTGGAACACGGCAGCGCGTGGGCGTTGCTGGAAGGGCTGAAAAAGCAGTTCGATCCTAACGGCATTATGAACACGGGTACTATCTATCCGATTGAAAAATAATGTGTCAGGCAGCGTCCTGTGATGTCGGGGCGTTGCCTTTTCGGCTTCTCAAGCGAGAAGCCGTTCTTATTACCGGACAATGAAGGGGTAAAGATGAACACTTCACCGGTGCGAATGGATGATTTACCACTTAACCGTTTTCACTGTCGCATTGCTGCGCTTACTTTCGGCGCGCACCTGACTGACGGTTATGTCCTCGGCGTCATTGGTTACGCCATTATTCAGCTTACTCCAGCCATGCAACTGACACCGTTTATGGCGGGAATGATTGGTGGCTCAGCGCTACTTGGCCTGTTTATCGGCAGCCTGGTTTTGGGCTGGATCTCCGACCATATCGGGCGGCAAAAAATCTTCACTTTCAGCTTTTTGCTGATTACGCTCGCTTCGTTTTTACAATATTTTGCCACCACGCCGGAGCACCTGATTGGTTTGCGCATTTTGATCGGCATTGGGCTGGGTGGTGATTACTCTGTGGGGCATACCTTGCTGGCAGAATTTTCCCCGCGCCGCCACCGCGGTATTTTGCTGGGCGCGTTCAGCGTGGTGTGGACGGTGGGTTATGTGCTGGCAAGTATTGCCGGACATCACTTTATTTCAGAAAGTCCGGAGGCCTGGCGATGGCTTTTGGCATCAACAGCTCTGCCCGCGCTGTTGATTACGTTGTTACGTTGGGGCACACCGGAATCGCCGCGCTGGCTGCTGCGACAGGGGCGTTTTGCAGAAGCTCATGCCATTGTGCATCGTTACTTTGGCTCTCATGTATTACTGGGCGATGAAGTGGCAACGGCCACCACTAAGCACATCAAAACCTTGTTCTCTTCGCGTTACTGGCGGCGCACGGTATTTAACAGCGTGTTCTTTGTCTGCCTCGTGATCCCGTGGTTTGTGATTTATACCTGGCTGCCGACTATCGCCCAGACTATTGGTCTGGAAGATGCGCTGACCGCCAGCCTGATGCTCAATGCCTTGTTAATTGTTGGCGCGTTATTAGGGTTAGTGTTGACCCACTTGTTAGCCCATCGCAAATTTTTACTGGGGAGCTTTTTGCTGCTGGCGGCCACGCTGATGGTGATGGCCTGTTTGCCTTCCGGCAGTTCGTTAACGCTGCTGCTTTTTATTCTCTTCAGCACCACCATTTCAGCGGTCAGCAATCTGGTTGGCATTCTACCTGCCGAAAGTTTTCCTACTGATATCCGCTCTCTGGGCGTCGGTTTTGCGACCGCCATGAGTAGACTTGGCGCGGCAATTAGCACCGGTTTGTTGCCGTGGGTTCTGGCGCAGTGGGGAATGCAGGCCACCTTATTGTTACTGGCCATCGTGCTATTGGTTGGTTTTGTTGTGACCTGGCTATGGGCTCCAGAAACTAAAGCTCTCCCGCTGGTTGCGGCGGGAAATGTCGGAGGTGCGAATGAACATTCTGTTAGCGTTTAAAGCCGAACCGGATGCCGGAATGCTGGCGGAAAAAGAGTGGCAGGCTGCTGCTACGGCAAATTATGGGCCGGATGTTTCACTGTTGCGAAGTTTACCCGGTGCTGATGAACAGGCCGCCGCCGCAATTCTATTGGCGCAGAGAAAAAGCGGCACGCCGATGACTTTAACCGCGTTGAGCATGGGGGATGAACGGGCGTTGCATTGGCTTCGCTATTTCACGGCTCTCGGGTTTGAGGAAGCAGTATTGCTGGAGACTGCGGCAGATCTGCGTTTTGCGCCGGAATTTGTTGCTCGCCATATTGCCGAATGGCAGCACCAGAATCCGATGGAGCTGATTATTACCGGCTGCCAAAGCAGCGAGGGGCAGAACGGGCAAACGCCGTTTTTGCTGGCGGAAATACTGGCCTGGCCCTGTTTTACCCTGGTGGAGCGTTTCACACTCGACGCGCCATTTATCACTCTCGAACAGCGTACTGAAAACGGGCTGCGCTGTTGCCGGGTACGCTTGCCTGCGGTCATTGCCGTGCGCCAGTGTGGCGAAGTCGCTTTGCCTGTACCGGGAATGCGCCAGCGTATGGCGGCAGGGAAAGCAGAAATTTTACGCGAAACTATCGCCGCCGAATCGTCAGCGATACAGTGCCTGCAACTGGAAAGGCCGGAGCAACGACGTGGCGCGACGTTGATTGATGGGCAAACAGCAGAAGAAAAAGCACAAATACTGTGGCGGGATTATTTGCGCCAGAGGATGCAGCCATGAATGTCGTAATAGTGACAATAAATCAGGACAATGCAGCTATCGCAGGCTGGCTGGCAGAACAGGATTTCAGCGGTTGTACACTGACGCACTGGCAGATTGAACCTCAGCCCGTAGTGGCGGAACAGGTGCTGGATGCGCTCGTGGAACAGTGGCAGCGAACACCTGCGGAATTTGTGCTCTTCCCTCCGGGGGCGTCTGGCGATGAACTGGCGACCCGACTGGCCTGGCGTTTACATGGCACCAGCATCTGCCAGATCATTTCGTTGGATATACCGACAGCAAGCGTGCGCAAATCCCACTGGGGAAATGCGCTGACGGCGACGCTGCAAACAGAAAAACGTCCGCTATGCCTTTCTCTGGCGCGCCAGGCCGGAGCTGCGAAAAACGCAATGTTGCCATCTGGTATGCAGCAACTAAACATAGTCCCCGGCGCACTTCCAGACTGGTTTGTTAGCATCGAAAACCTGAAAAATACTACCCGTGACCCATTAGTAGAAGCCAGACGGGTGCTGGTGGTAGGGCAGGGCGGCGAGGCTGATAGCCATGACATCGCTACGCTGGCTGAAAAGCTGGGCGCCGAAGTGGGCTACAGTCGGGCGCGAGTGATGAATGGTGGTTTTGATGCGGAAAAAGTGATTGGAATTTCCGGGCACTTGCTGGCGCCAGAGATTTGCATTGTTGCCGGGGCGTCCGGCGCGGCAGCGTTAATGGCAGGTGTGCGTAATAGCCAGTTTGTGGTGGCTGTGAATCATGACGCCAGCGCGGCTGTTTTTTCACAGGCAGATGTTGGCGTGGTGGATGACTGGAAAGCGGTGCTGGAGGCACTGGTGACAAATATTCACGCAGATTGCCAATAACGTACTGGCGGATGCGGTTCTGGGGCAGGGACTTGTAGGCCTGATAAGACGCGTTAGCGTCGCATCAGGCGTTGAATGCCGGATGTGGCCTACAAATCACACAAATTCAATTAGTTACGTTTATCCCGTTAAAGCAATTTTTTCGCTAACGTCCAGACGCGGGTATTAGTAGTAGAAAGCGCCACGACACCGGCGTCAATTGCATTACGCGCATCTTCTTCATCGCACACCAGCCCGCCAGCAATCAGCGGTTGGCGGATTTTCTCCGTCACCCAGCCCAGCACTTTGGGCATACAGCCAGGCAGGATCTCAATGCAATCTGGGTTCGATTGCGCAACCTGCTTATCAATATTGTGAAACGAAATCGAATCGACAATAAACAGGCGATGAATACAGAAAAAACCTTCTGCTCTGGCAGCTTTCAGCATCGACGCTTTAGTGCTGATAATGCCGTCTGCTTCGGTCACCAGTTTCAAAAACTGAATCACTACCTCTTTATTTGACGCGCCTTCCAGCAAATCGACATGAATAAAGGCATATTTCCCGGCGTTTTTAATCTTTTTGACGATATTGCTGATGGTGCAGATATTGCCGTACAGCACGGAAATAAACTGGCATTCAGAATTAATGGCCAGTTGCAGGCTGGCATTATCTTTAACGGCAGCAATCACCGGATTCTGACGGAGCAGGTGTAAGAGGGGCATAAATTATCCTTATTATTTATCCAAAGCGGTAGGTGATGCCGAATCCAGAAGGCGGATAGCGCCACTGTTGTAGTGTTTTTTCATCGCATAACAAACGGCAGGTGCCGCACTCCAGGCAACTACGATAATCAATACGCAAGTCGCCTTCCGGCGTGAGCGAAAAAAGACCTGCCGGGCAGGCATTAATCAACCGTTCTGCTGTCTGGCGCTCAACGGGGTCAACCGGAACAATGTGTGGCGCATCAGCAGCACGCCAGAGATTACGGGCTACAGACATCGCAGACTCCTGATAACATCGCCCGCCAGATGCCACAGGCCGTGACGACGTAAATGACGCCAGAGCAACTGGCGAAGTGGTGGAACAGGTTTATCTCCCTGATCCCATAAGTCGCGGGAAATATCCTGCATTAACGCAGGCCACGTCCGATACCAGCCAGGGCGTTGTAAAAGCGCCGGAACATGCTGATAACGTTGTAGAACATCCCACAGCAAACTGTGTTCTATGTTGTGATGATAAATCGGGAACAGATTTTGCGGCTCGCGTTGCTGGCAGGCGCTAATCAGTGTTTGTGCTGCTGCCTGTGCGCCAATGAACGCCATATCCATGCCTCGCACTGAAATTCCAGTATTGACGCAACTGCGCAACGCATCGCCCACCAGCAGCCAGCCGTTACCGGCGAACTGCACGGGCATATTGCGTAAACCGCCTTCCGGCACCAGATGTGCACCGTATTCCAGCGTTTCACTGTTTTTAATGAGAGATCTTACTGCCGGATGTGTCTTAAAACGAGCCAGCAACTCGCTTGCCGGAACGCGGTTTTGTGCAAGGGAAGAGAGCGGGCAAACAATCCCCAAAGAGAGCGTTTGCTGATTGGTATAAAGAAATGCACCGCCTGGCAGGTCATCACAGATTTCCCCGCTGAACAGTATCGCTGCACCTTCGTTGTTTTCCAGATGAAAACGCGCTTCAATAATGGGCGTTTCCAGCGACAGCACTTCTTTGATCCCTAACGCCATCGATTCGCCAGCAGGACGGGTAACTAACCCGTGATGTTCTGCCAGCACACTATTGGCCCCTTCCGCCAGCACAACATAACGGGCGCGGAGAATATCATCACCACAGATAACGCCACACACTCTGCTGTTTTCTTCATATAACGCGTCTACTGTTGCGCCGGGAATACACTCAACTCCTGCTTTTTCAGCTTCGGCAACCAGCCACGGATCGAATCGTGCGCGTAATACGCTCCAGGATTCACCACCGGGTTGTAAGCTGGAAAACGTCGTTGCGCCATCGGGCGTTAACAGAGAAAGGCTTTCGTGAGTGATACGTCGCTCAAGGGGCGCGGTCAGGTGAAATTGAGGGAGGAGTTCCGCGAGCGCATGGGTATATAACCGCCCGCCGGAAAGGTTTTTGCTGCCAGGGATTTCAGCGCGTTCCAGTAACAGAACAGATAATCCCGCTCGCGCGCAGCGTAACGCACAAGCGGTGCCCGCAATACCGGCACCAATAATAATAATGTCGCAGTCGTCTTCCATGTCATGCCCCAGATATCCAGAGCACAACACCCTAACATAGCGTTACTTAAGGGAAATTGACCGCCGACACACTCTGATTATTCACCGCGATAGATGCAGCCTGCGGTGCAGGTTTCTTTCACCATCACAGCGCTTAATAGTGGTACAACGGGTTTAACTTGATCCCAAATCCATTTTGCTAAAACTTCGCTGGTCGGGTTTTCCAGGCCGGGTATATCATTGAGATAATAGTGGTCGAGACGATCGTAAGTCGGTTTAAACGCCGCTTTCAGTTCAGCGAAATCGATAATCCAGCCCGTATGCGGATCGACTTCCCCGGTAATTTCCAGGCGCACCATAAAAGAATGCCCGTGCAGGCGACCACATTTATGCCCTTCTGGGACGTGTGGTAAGCGGTGAGCGGCTTCGAAGGTGAAATCTTTAAATAACGTGGTGGACATCATAATTTCTCTACTGGACGATAAAACCGCCGTAGAGTACCGGAAAGCCTGTTTTTTCGCATTACCAAAAACGGGTTTGTTGCGCAAAATGACCGATTTATCTTAATTGCGGTCGATATTTATCTATTTTTCATTGAGTTAATAAATCTATTTTGTTGTTAAAGACTATTGCTAAAACAGGTTAGTCGATTTGGTTATTAGTTATCGCTATCCCGTCTTTAATCCACCCCCTTCGCGCCGTTAACCTTACCTTCTCTTCTGTTTTATGGGCGCTGACAGGGCCGATAAACAGCTTTGCTTACTGGAACATAACGACGCATGACGACACAGGTCCCTCCTTCCGCTTTGCTTCCGCTGAACCCGGAGCAACTGGCTCGCCTTCAGGCAGCCACTACTGATTTGACACCGACCCAGCTTGCGTGGGTATCTGGTTATTTCTGGGGAATGCTTAACCAGCAGCCAGGTACACTTGCCGCTACACCAGCCGCAGAAATGCCGGGTATCACCATCATCTCCGCCTCGCAAACGGGTAATGCTCGCCGGGTCGCTGAAGCATTACGTGACGACTTATTAGCGGCAAAACTGAACGCTAAGCTGGTGAACGCAGGCGACTATAAATTCAAACAAATCGCCAGCGAAAAACTGCTTATCGTGGTGACTTCAACACAAGGTGAAGGGGAACCGCCGGAAGAAGCCGTCGCGCTGCACAAGTTTCTGTTCTCCAAAAAAGCGCCGAAACTGGAAAACACCGCTTTTGCTGTGTTTAGCCTCGGTGACACCTCTTATGAGTTTTTCTGCCAGTCCGGTAAAGATTTCGACAGCAAACTGGCTGAACTGGGCGGCGAACGCCTGCTCGACCGGGTCGATGCCGATGTTGAATATCAGGCAGCCGCCAGCGAATGGCGCGCCCATGTAGTTGATGTACTGAAATCGCGCGCGCCTGTCGCAGCACCTTCGACATCCGTCGCCACTGGCGCGGTGAATGAAATCCACACCAGTCCGTATAGTAAAGAAGCGCCGCTGGTGGCGAGCCTCTCTGTTAACCAGAAAATCACTGGACGTAACTCTGAAAAAGACGTTCGCCATATTGAGATCGATTTAGGTGACTCAGGCCTGCGCTATCAGCCGGGCGATGCGCTGGGCGTCTGGTATCAGAACGATCCGGCACTGGTAAAAGAGATTGTCGAACTGCTGTGGCTGAAAGGCGATGAACCCGTCACTGTCGAGGGCAAAACGCTGCCGCTGGCGGAAGCCTTACAGTGGCATTTTGAACTGACCGTCAACACCGCGAACATTGTTGAAAATTACGCCACCTTAACGCGCAGCGAAACGCTGCTGCCGCTGGTGGGCGATAAAACGAAGTTGCAGTATTACGCTGCGACGACGCCGATTGTCGATATGTTGCGTTTCTCTCCGGCACAACTGGACGCTGATGCGTTCATCAGTATTTTGCGTCCGCTGACGCCGCGCCTTTATTCCATCGCCTCATCGCAGGCGGAAGTCGAGAGTGAAGTGCACGTTACTGTCGGCGTTGTGCGTTATGACGTGGAAGGCCGTGCCCGTGCCGGTGGTGCCTCCAGCTTCCTCGCGGATCGCGTGGGAGAAGAGGGCGAAGTTCGCGTCTTTATCGAACATAACGACAACTTCCGCCTGCCAGCTAACCCGGAAACCCCGGTGATTATGATTGGCCCTGGCACCGGTATCGCGCCATTCCGCGCCTTTATGCAGCAGCGTGCCGCCGACGAAGCGCCGGGCAAAAACTGGTTGTTCTTCGGCAATCCGCACTTTACGGAAGATTTCCTCTACCAGGTGGAATGGCAGCGTTATGTCAAAGAGGGCGTGCTGACGCGTATCGATCTGGCCTGGTCACGCGATCAAAAAGAAAAAATTTACGTACAAGACAAACTGCGTGAACAGGGAGCAGAGCTGTGGCGCTGGATCAATGACGGTGCCCACATTTATGTTTGCGGCGACGCTAATCGCATGGCGAAAGACGTTGAACAGGCACTTCTGGAAGTGATTGCCGAATTTGGTGGCATGGACACTGAAGCGGCGGATGAATTTTTAAGTGAGCTGCGCGTAGAGCGCCGTTATCAGCGAGATGTCTACTAATGAGCGAAAAACATCCAGGGCCTTTAGTGGTCGAAGGTAAACTGGCAGACGCCGAGCGCATGAAGCTTGAAAGCAACTTTCTGCGCGGCACGATTGCCGAAGATTTGAATGATGGCCTGACTGGCGGGTTTAAGGGCGATAACTTCCTGCTGATCCGCTTCCACGGCATGTATCAGCAGGATGACCGCGACATTCGCGCCGAACGAGCTGAACAGAAGCTGGAGCCGCGTCACGCCATGATGCTCCGCTGCCGCCTGCCGGGGGGCGTTATCACCACCAAACAGTGGCAGGCGATCGACAAATTTGCAGTGGAAAACACCATTTACGGTAGCATTCGCCTGACCAACCGTCAGACCTTCCAGTTCCACGGTATTCTGAAAAAGAACGTCAAACCTGCACACCAAATGTTGCACTCAGTCGGTCTTGATGCGCTGGCGACCGCCAACGACATGAACCGTAACGTGCTGTGCACCTCGAATCCGTACGAGTCACAGTTGCACGCGGAAGCCTATGAGTGGGCGAAGAAGATCTCTGAACATCTGTTGCCGCGTACCCGCGCCTATGCGGAGATCTGGCTCGATCAGGAGAAAGTTGCTACCACTGATGAAGAACCGATCCTCGGGCAGACCTATCTGCCGCGTAAGTTCAAAACGACGGTGGTTATTCCGCCGCAGAACGATATCGATCTGCACGCCAACGACATGAACTTTGTGGCTATCGCGGAAAACGGCAAGCTGGTGGGCTTCAACCTGCTGGTGGGGGGCGGTCTTTCTATGGAACACGGCAATAAAAAAACCTATGCCCGCACGGCGAGCGAGTTTGGTTATCTGCCACTTGAGCATACGCTGGCAGTGGCGGAAGCTGTGGTTACGACTCAGCGTGACTGGGGTAATCGTACTGACCGTAAAAATGCCAAAACCAAATACACGCTGGAACGCGTGGGGGTAGAGACGTTTAAGGCGGAAGTTGAACGTCGCGCGGGGATCAAGTTCGAACCGATCCGCCCGTATGAATTTACCGGACGCGGCGATCGCATCGGCTGGGTTAAGGGTATCGATGATAACTGGCACCTGACGCTGTTTATCGAAAATGGTCGTATTCTCGATTATCCGGGGCGTCCGCTGAAAACCGGTCTGCTGGAGATCGCAAAGATCCACAAAGGCGATTTCCGCATTACGGCGAACCAGAACCTGATTATCGCGGGTGTACCGGAAAGTGAAAAAGCGAAGATCGAGAAGATCGCCAAAGAGAGCGGGTTGATGAATGCCGTCACACCACAGCGTGAAAACTCAATGGCATGTGTGTCATTCCCGACCTGTCCGCTGGCGATGGCGGAAGCTGAACGTTTCCTGCCCTCGTTTATCGACAACATCGATAACTTAATGGCGAAACATGGCATCAGCGATGAGCATATCGTAATGCGTGTGACGGGATGCCCGAACGGCTGTGGCCGGGCGATGCTGGCAGAAGTTGGTCTGGTGGGTAAAGCGCCGGGGCGCTACAACCTGCATCTTGGCGGCAACCGTATGGGGACACGTATCCCACGGATGTATAAAGAAAACATCACCGAGCCGGAAATCCTGGCGTCGCTTGATGAACTGATAGGGCGCTGGGCGAAAGAGCGCGAAGCGGGTGAAGGCTTCGGTGACTTTACGGTGCGTGCGGGCATCATTCGCCCGGTGCTCGATCCGGCTCGCGATTTGTGGGATTAACATAAATCGCCGCGTCTGCTCGGTTTTGTAGGCCTGATAAGACGCATAAGCGTCGCATCAGGCAAGGCAAACAGTGAGGAATCTATGTCCAGACTTGATCTAAACGACCTGAATGAACTGCCGAAGGTAGAGCGCATTCTGGCTCTGGCACAAACCAACGCTCAACTGGAAAAACTGGACGCTGAAGGCCGCGTTGCCTGGGCGTTGGAGAATCTGCCCGGCGAATACGTGCTCTCTTCCAGCTTTGGCATTCAGGCGGCAGTCAGCCTGCATCTGGTGAACCAGATCTGCCCGAATATCCCGGTGATTCTT
Source organism: Escherichia sp. MOD1-EC6098 (assembly GCF_002965865.1). Taxonomy (NCBI): domain Bacteria; kingdom Pseudomonadati; phylum Pseudomonadota; class Gammaproteobacteria; order Enterobacterales; family Enterobacteriaceae; genus Escherichia; species Escherichia sp. MOD1-EC6098. Next base: position 63,586 of record NZ_PTSN01000013.1, on the reverse strand, counting down.
ACCGATACTGGTTATCTGTTCCCGGAAACCTACCGCTTTATTGACGAGTTAACGGACAAACTTAAACTCAACCTGAAAGTGTACCGTGCCACTGAAAGCGCCGCATGGCAGGAAGCACGCTACGGCAAACTGTGGGAGCAGGGGGTTGAAGGCATTGAAAAGTACAATGAGATCAACAAAGTCGAACCCATGAACCGTGCACTGAAAGAACTTAACGCGCAAACGTGGTTTGCTGGTCTGCGCCGTGAGCAATCTGGCAGCCGTGCCAATTTACCAGTGCTGGCTATCCAGCGTGGCGTATTTAAAGTGCTGCCGATTATCGACTGGGATAACCGAACTATTTATCAGTACCTGCAAAAACATGGCCTGAAATATCACCCATTATGGGACGAAGGATATTTATCGGTTGGCGACACCCATACAACCCGTAAATGGGAACCCGGCATGGCCGAAGAAGAAACGCGCTTCTTTGGCTTAAAAAGGGAATGTGGATTACACGAAGGGTAAATATTTCCGGATAAATTAAACGCCTCTGTCAGAAATGATGGGGGCGTTTTTATTTTGCGAGCAGCATTCTGGCCTTTAAACGAGAACGTCGCAAGGAGAATCAACAGGTATAGAATGGCGTCAGGTGCTTGAGGCTGTCTGGCGTTAAGCATTCGCGAGGTTCCAGATGGACAAAAGCCCCAGGCGATATTTCTATCCACCTGAGGCCTACGTTCGAACCCAACAATTCGAATGCTAGTCTCTTCTTTGCAGAGAGGCAAGACATGCTAACAAAATATGCCCTTGTGGCAGTCATAGTGCTGTGTTGTACAGTACTGGGATTCACGCTGATGGTAGACGACTCGTTGTGTGAGTTGAATATCAGAGAACGTGGTATGGAGTTTAAGGCTGTTCTCGCTTACGAACCGAAGAAGTAGCCACCACGCGGGGGGGAAACCCCGCGTATTGAATTGTTATAGTTTGGCCTCCTGCACCCTATTTTTTTATAGGCAAAATTGACTCCTCACAGTCATGGGGAATCAGCTCAAACCCATCAAGACGCCTTCGCCAGTTCCTTCACCAGTGGCAGCATTATCCGCATAACATCACGGCAGCGGCGTTCTATTCTTCCTGGAAGTGCCTTATCAATATGCTGTTGATTATCCAGTCTTACGTCATGCCAGCTATTTCCTGCGGGGAATGCGGCTGTTTTTGCGCGTTGCTGATAACCATCTTTATTTCCCAGATTCCAGTTTGTTGCTTCTACCGAAAGTACAGCAATACCGGCTTTGTCAAAAACTTCAGCGTCATTACAACACCCGGTGCCTTTTGGATAATTTTTATTCAAACCAGGATTGGTCGTCGCGGCAATTCCATGACTGCGGGCAATTGCCAGCGCCCGATCGCGCGTTAATTTCCTTACTGCTTCGGGGGTTTTTACGCCACTGTTGAAATACAATTTATCACCGACAATTAAGTTATCGAGATTAATCACCAGCAGAGTATTTTTCTTTTCGGCGTCACTCATTCGTTTGAGTAAATTCTCAGCGCCTAATTTCCCTTCCTCTTCACCACTGGTCGCCACAAAACGAATACCATATTCGGTTGGCGTATTTTTCAGGCGTTCTGCCAGCTCCAGCATGACCCCCAAACCTGCGGCGTTATCATCCATACCTTGTAATGTCAGCCCGCCGAGATTGGCATCGGCATCCGCGTCGCTCTGTGGGGCGTAGGTATCCAGATGCGCCATGATAATGATCTGCTGCGGTGCTTTGCCTTCATGAGCGGCAATCACCGTACTTCCTGTCACGTTATGCCAGTTTTTGTGGTTATCGCGGGCGGTATAAATATATCGGCCATTAAATGTCCGGATATCACTGCGATAACCCATTTGCTGAAACTGTTGCCGGATATAATCGGCAGATAACATTTCTGCGGGTGTTCCGGTCATTCGCCCCGGAAAGAAAGTGGCAATGTGTCGCGCCTGTGTATTAGCAAAATCGCCAGGTTTAGGTGACGAGGCGTGTACGGGGAGAATAAAGCATACGCCGAGCGCCAGGGCAGCGGTACGGTGGCGCAATGCGGAAAACATAGTGAGTCCTTAAATACCATGCAAATTTTTTTACCGCCATAGTATGAAACTGCCGCTGCGCTAAAACAATTTCAAATCTTCCTAAATGCCCGAAATCCGGAGCCTTAAGCACTTTTTGATATTAGCTTTGCCAAATCGTTATTCCGTTAAGGAACTACTCATTCTAATTGGTAATTTCATTCGCACTCTTACGCTCCCTATAGTCGGAATATCTGATGGCAAGCAAATAGCAGTATTGCAAAGGAACGGTTATGAACCAAAAACGACTGACTCACCTGCGGCAACTGGAGGCGGAAAGCATCCACATCATTCGCGAGGTGGCGGCAGAATTCTCAAATCCGGTGATGCTCTACTCCATCGGCAAAGATTCCAGCGTCATGCTACATCTGGCGCGCAAGGCGTTTTATCCAGGTTCGCTGCCTTTCCCGTTGCTGCATGTTGATACCGGCTGGAAATTCCGTGAGATGTATGAATTTCGCGATCGTACGGCAAAAGCCTACGGCTGCGAGCTGTTGGTGCATAAAAATCCAGAAGGTGTGGCGATGGGGATTAATCCATTCGTTCACGGCAGCGCCAAACACACTGACATCATGAAAACCGAAGGCCTGAAACAGGCGCTGAACAAATATGGTTTTGATGCTGCCTTCGGCGGCGCGCGCCGCGATGAAGAGAAATCCCGCGCTAAAGAACGTATCTACTCTTTCCGTGACCGTTTCCATCGCTGGGATCCGAAAAACCAGCGTCCGGAGCTGTGGCATAACTACAACGGGCAGATTAACAAAGGCGAAAGTATCCGCGTCTTCCCACTCTCTAACTGGACCGAGCAGGATATCTGGCAATACATCTGGCTGGAAAATATCGACATTGTTCCGCTGTATCTTGCTGCTGAACGTCCGGTTCTGGAACGCGACGGTATGTTGATGATGATTGATGACAACCGTATCGACCTGCAACCCGGCGAAGTGATTAAAAAACGGATGGTGCGTTTCCGTACGCTGGGCTGCTGGCCGCTGACCGGCGCAGTAGAGTCAAACGCGCAAACACTGCCCGAGATCATCGAAGAGATGCTGGTTTCCACTACCAGCGAACGTCAGGGCCGTGTGATTGACCGCGACCAGTCCGGTTCTATGGAGCTGAAAAAACGTCAGGGGTATTTTTAAGATGAACACCGCACTTGCACAACAAATCGCCAATGAAGGCGGCGTCGAAGCCTGGATGATCGCGCAACAACACAAAAGCCTGCTGCGTTTTCTGACCTGTGGCAGCGTTGATGACGGCAAAAGTACCCTGATAGGTCGCCTGTTGCACGATACCCGCCAGATCTACGAAGATCAGCTCTCATCGCTGCATAACGACAGTAAACGCCACGGCACCCAGGGTGAAAAACTGGATCTGGCGCTGCTGGTGGATGGCCTGCAGGCTGAGCGTGAACAAGGCATCACCATTGACGTGGCTTACCGTTATTTCTCCACCGAAAAACGCAAATTTATTATTGCCGACACCCCAGGGCACGAGCAGTACACCCGCAATATGGCGACCGGCGCGTCGACGTGTGATCTGGCGATCTTATTAATCGACGCCCGTAAAGGTGTGCTTGATCAAACCCGTCGTCACAGTTTTATCTCCACGCTTCTGGGGATCAAACATCTGGTAGTGGCGATCAACAAGATGGATCTGGTGGATTACAGCGAAGAAACGTTCACCCGCATTCGTGAAGATTATCTGACCTTTGCCGGGCAACTGCCGGGCAATCTGGATATCCGCTTTGTGCCGCTCTCCGCGCTGGAAGGCGATAATGTTGCTTCGCAAAGTGAAAGTATGCCGTGGTACAGCGGCCCGACACTGCTGGAAGTGCTGGAAACCGTTGAGATTCAGCGAGTGGTTGATGACCAGCCAATGCGCTTCCCGGTGCAGTACGTTAACCGCCCGAATCTTGATTTTCGAGGCTACGCAGGAACGCTGGCCTCTGGCAGCGTGAAAGTCGGGCAACATGTCAAAGTGCTCCCCTCTGGTGTTGAGTCAAATATTGCGCGGATCGTCACGTTTGATGGCGATCGCGAAGACGCCTTTGCCGGAGAAGCGATCACCCTGGTGCTGACGGATGAGATCGACATCAGTCGTGGCGATTTGCTGCTGGCAGCAGATGAAGCGTTGTCGACGGTGCAGAGCGCGTCAGTGGATGTGGTATGGATGGCGGAACAACCGCTTTCCCCAGGGCAGAGTTACGACATCAAAATTGCCGGGAAGAAGACGCGTGCTCGTGTTGATGACATTCATTATCAGATTGATATTAATAACCTTAACCAGCGTGAAGTTGAAAATCTGCCGCTGAACGGCATTGGTCTGGTGGATCTCACTTTTGATGAGCCGCTAGTGTTAGATCGTTATCAACAAAATCCGGTAACTGGTGGGCTGATTTTTATCGATCGCCTGAGCAACGTGACCGTTGGTGCCGGTATGGTGCATGAGCCGAAAAATGAGGCTGCCGTTGCGCCATCAGAATTTAGCGCATTTGAGCTGGAACTGAATGCGTTGGTACGTCGCCACTTCCCACACTGGGGCGCGCGCGATTTGCTGGGAGGTAAATAATGGCGCTGCATGACGAAAACGTCGTCTGGCATAGCCATCCGGTGACTCCACAACAGCGCGAGCAACACCACGGGCATCGTGGTGTTGTGTTGTGGTTTACCGGCCTCTCTGGTTCAGGGAAATCGACAGTTGCCGGGGCGCTGGAGGAGGCGCTGCATAAACTTGGCGTCAGCACGTATTTGCTGGATGGCGACAACGTTCGCCACGGTTTATGCAGCGATCTCGGTTTTAGCGATGCCGATCGTAAAGAAAATATCCGTCGGGTTGGCGAAGTGGCGAATTTAATGGTTGAAGCCGGTCTGGTAGTGCTGACTGCGTTTATCTCACCACATCGCGCTGAACGTCAGATGGTTCGCGAACGTGTAGGAGAAGGGCGGTTTATCGAAGTGTTTGTCGATACGCCGTTGGCGATTTGTGAAGCTCGCGATCCAAAAGGTTTATATAAAAAAGCGCGTGCCGGTGAACTGCGTAACTTTACGGGGATAGATGCCGTTTACGAAGCGCCTGAATCAGCAGAAATTCATCTCAATGGTGAACAATTGGTAACAAATTTGGTTCAGCAATTATTAGATCTACTGAGACAGAACGATATTATCAGATCCTGAGACACCACCGGGTTTACATGCCCGGTTCGTCAAAGTAACAGGATCCGATATGCGTAATAGCCATAACATTACACTAACAAATAGCGAAAGCCTTACCGAAGATGAAGAAACCACATGGTCGCTGTCAGGGGCCGTGGTCGGTTTTGTCTCCTGGCTGTGCGCGCTGGCGATACCGATGTTGATTTATGGCTCTAACACGCTGTTCTTCTTTATCTATACCTGGCCTTTCTTTCTGGCGCTGATGCCCGTCGCGGTGGTGGTGGGTATTGCGCTGCATTCATTGATGGACGGAAAGCTACGCTACAGCATTGTTTTCACCCTGGTGACAGTCGGCATTATGTTTGCCGCACTGTTTATGTGGTTGCTGGGCTAATTTGTTCTTTCCCGTCTGGTCTGTTCATAATTCAAACCGTAACCAATAATGAGATTATGTTCTGCACGCCCTGGGTATACGTAACAATGGACAAATGTGGTACATTTGCCCGCGTTGTCGCGGTATCCCCAACAGAGGATGTAGAGTCGTCTTCGGATGCATGGGATGATGATGCCGTTTTTCAGGGGGCAGGATGGGTAAACTAACGCTGCTGTTGCTGGCTATTCTGGTCTGGCTACAGTATTCGCTGTGGTTCGGTAAGAACGGTATACATGACTATACCCGCGTCAATGATGATGTGGCGGCACAGCAAGCTACAAACGCGAAACTTAAAGCGCGAAACGATCAGCTTTTTGCCGAAATTGACGATCTCAATGGCGGCCAGGAGGCGCTCGAAGAGCGTGCGCGTAATGAACTCAGCATGACCAGGCCGGGCGAAACTTTTTATCGTCTGGTGCCTGACGCGTCGAAGCGCGCGCAGTCTGCGGGGCAAAACAATCGATAAATCAGCCCAGGAATTAACATGGCAACCACTCATTTGGATGTTTGCGCCGTGGTTCCGGCGGCCGGATTTGGCCGCCGAATGCAAACGGAATGTCCTAAGCAATATCTCTCAATAGGTAATCAAACCATTCTTGAACACTCGGTGTATGCGCTCCTGGCGCATCCCCGGGTGACGCGTGTCGTCATTGCAATAAGCCCGGGCGATAGTCGTTTTGCACAACTTTCTCTGGCGAATCATCCGCAAATCACTGTTGTTGATGGTGGTGAAGAGCGTGCCGATTCTGTGCTGGCAGGACTGAAAGCTGCTGGCGACGCGCAGTGGGTGTTGGTGCATGACGCCGCTCGTCCTTGCCTGCATCAGGATGATCTTGCACGGCTGTTAACTCTGAGCGAAACCAGCCGCACGGGGGGGATTCTTGCCGCTCCGGTGCGCGATACCATGAAACGCGCCGAACCTGATAAAAATGCCATTGCACATACCGTTGATCGCAACGGTTTATGGCACGCGCTGACGCCGCAATTTTTCCCTCGAGAGCTGTTATATGACTGCCTGACGCGTGCTTTAAATGAAGGCGCAACCATTACCGATGAAGCCTCGGCGCTGGAATATTGCGGTTTTCATCCGCAGCTTGTCGAAGGCCGTGCGGATAACATTAAAGTCACGCGCCCGGAAGATTTGGCGCTTGCTGAATTTTACCTCACCCGAACCATCCATCAGGAGAATACATAATGCGAATTGGACACGGTTTTGATGTACACGCCTTTGGTGGCGAAGGCCCAATTATCATTGGTGGCGTGCGCATTCCTTACGAAAAAGGGCTGTTGGCGCATTCTGATGGCGACGTGGCGCTGCATGCGCTGACCGATGCACTACTTGGTGCCGCGGCGCTGGGGGATATCGGCAAGCTGTTTCCGGATACCGATCCGGCATTTAAAGGTGCCGATAGCCGCGAGCTGCTACGCGAAGCCTGGCGACGCATTCAGGCGAAGGGGTATACCCTCGGCAACGTTGATGTCACTATCATCGCTCAGGCACCGAAGATGTTGCCGCACATTCCACAAATGCGCGTGTTTATTGCCGAAGATCTCGGCTGCCATATGGATGATGTTAACGTGAAAGCCACCACCACGGAAAAACTTGGATTTACCGGACGTGGGGAAGGGATTGCCTGTGAAGCGGTGGCGCTACTCATTAAGGCAACAAAATGATTGAGTTTGATAATCTCACTTACCTCCACGGCAAACCGCAAGGCACCGGGCTGCTGAAAGCCAACCCGGAAGACTTTGTGGTGGTGGAAGATTTAGGCTTTGAGCCTGATGGTGAAGGTGAGCATATTCTGGTGCGGGTGCTTAAAAACGGTTGCAATACCCGGTTTGTGGCGGACGCACTGGCAAAATTCCTGAAAATTCATGCTCGTGAAGTCAGCTTCGCGGGGCAGAAAGACAAACATGCCGTTACGGAACAGTGGTTATGCGCGCGTGTACCGGGCAAAGAAATGCCTGATCTGAGTGCGTTTCAACTGGAAGGTTGCCAGGTGCTGGAGTATGCGCGGCACAAGCGTAAGCTGCGTTTAGGGGCGCTGAAAGGTAACGCCTTTACCCTGGTGCTACGCGAAGTGAGCAATCGCGATGACGTTGAACAGCGTCTGATCGATATTTGCGTGAAAGGTGTACCGAACTACTTTGGTGCGCAACGTTTTGGTATTGGCGGCAGTAACTTGCAGGGGGCGCTGCGCTGGGCGCAAACGAATACTCCGGTGCGCGATCGCAATAAACGCAGTTTTTGGTTGTCGGCAGCCCGTAGTGCGTTGTTTAATCAGATTGTTGCTGAGCGCCTCAAAAAAGCGGACGTTAATCAAGTTGTTGACGGCGATGCGCTACAATTAGCCGGGCGTGGTAGCTGGTTTGTTGCTACTAACGATGAAATGGCGGAATTACAGCGTCGCGTCAACGATAAAGAGCTGATGATTACCGCTGCTTTGCCCGGTAGCGGCGAGTGGGGAACCCAGCGTGAGGCGCTGGCATTCGAACAAGCGGCGGTTGCCGACGAAACTGAATTGCAAGCATTACTGGTACGCGAAAAAGTAGACGCCGCGCGCAGAGCGATGCTGTTATATCCACAACAATTAAGCTGGAACTGGTGGGATGACGTCACCGTAGAAATCCGTTTCTGGCTTCCGGCGGGAAGTTTTGCAACCAGCGTTGTCAGGGAACTTATCAACACAACAGGTGATTATGCGCATATTGCTGAGTAATGATGACGGGGTACATGCACCCGGTATACAAACGCTGGCGAAAGCCTTGCGTGAGTTTGCTGACGTTCAGGTGGTTGCCCCCGATCGTAACCGCAGCGGCGCTTCAAATTCTCTGACACTGGAATCCTCCCTGCGCACGTTTACCTTTGAAAATGGTGATATCGCCGTGCAAATGGGAACCCCGACCGATTGTGTATATCTTGGTGTGAATGCACTGATGCGTCCGCGTCCGGATATTGTGGTTTCGGGCATTAACGCCGGGCCGAATCTGGGTGATGATGTTATCTATTCCGGTACGGTGGCAGCCGCGATGGAAGGCCGTCATTTAGGTTTTCCAGCGCTGGCCGTCTCGCTTGACGGGCATAAGCATTATGACACTGCTGCGGCGGTAACCTGTTCTATTTTGCGCGCACTGTGCAAAGAGCCGCTGCGCACCGGGCGTATTCTCAATATTAACGTCCCGGATTTACCGCTGGATCAGATTAAAGGTATCCGCGTCACTCGCTGCGGTACACGACATCCGGCAGATCAAGTTATTCCGCAACAGGATCCGCGCGGTAATACGCTGTACTGGATTGGCCCGCCGGGCGGTAAGTGCGATGCCGGTCCGGGGACTGATTTTGCTGCGGTAGATGAAGGCTATGTCTCCATCACGCCGCTGCATGTAGATTTAACCGCGCACAACGCGCAAGATGTGGTTTCAGACTGGTTAAACAGCGTGGGAGTTGGCACGCAATGGTAAGCAGACGCGTACAAGCACTTCTGGATCAATTACGTGCGCAAGGTATTCAGGATGAGCAGGTGTTGAACGCACTTGCCGCCGTGCCGCGTGAAAAATTCATTGATGAAGCGTTTGAACAAAAAGCCTGGGACAATATCGCGTTGCCGATAGGTCAGGGGCAGACAATTTCGCAGCCGTACATGGTGGCGCGAATGACCGAATTACTCGAACTGACGCCGCAGTCGCGGGTGCTGGAAATCGGCACCGGTTCGGGCTATCAAACGGCAATCCTGGCACATCTTGTCCAGCATGTATGTTCGGTTGAACGGATTAAAGGATTGCAGTGGCAGGCGCGTCGCCGCCTGAAAAATCTTGATTTACATAATGTTTCAACCCGTCACGGCGATGGATGGCAAGGTTGGCAAGCACGTGCGCCGTTTGACGCTATCATTGTAACGGCAGCACCGCCCGAAATTCCTACTGCACTAATGACGCAACTGGATGAAGGCGGGATTCTCGTCTTGCCGGTAGGGGAAGAGCACCAGTATTTGAAGCGGGTGCGTCGTCGCGGGGGCGAATTTATTATCGATACCGTAGAGGCCGTGCGCTTTGTTCCCTTAGTGAAGGGGGAGCTGGCTTAAAGTGCGAGGAAATACCTGGAATTTTCCTGGTTATTTTGCAGCAGGTCAGCGTATCGTGAACATCTTTTCCAGTGTTCAGTAGGGTGCCTTGCACGGTAATTATGTCACTGGTTATTAATCAATTTTTCCTGGGGGATAAATGAGCGCGGGAAGCCCAAAATTCACCGTTCGCCGTATTGCGGCTTTGTCACTGGTTTCGCTATGGTTGGCTGGCTGTTCTGACACATCGAATCCACCGGCACCAGTCAGTTCCGTTAACGGCAATGCACCTGCAAATACCAATTCAGGTATGTTGATTACGCCACCGCCGAAAATGGGGACGACGTCTAAAACGCAGCAACCGCAAATTCAGCCGGTACAGCAGCCACAAATTCAATCTACGCAACAACCACAAATCCAGCCGGTGCAGCCTGTCACTCAGCAACCGGTGCAAATGGAAAATGGGCGTATCGTCTACAACCGTCAGTACGGGAATATTCCGAAAGGCAGTTATAGCGGTAGTACTTATACCGTGAAAAAAGGCGACACACTTTTCTATATTGCCTGGATCACCGGTAACGATTTCCGCGATCTCGCCCAACGTAATAATATTGAGGCACCATACGCGTTGAACGTAGGTCAGACTTTACAGGTTGGCAATGCTTCTGGCACGCCAATCACTGGCGGAAATGCCATTACCCAGGCCGACGCAGCAGAGCAAGGAGTTGTGATCAAGCCTGCACAAAATTCCACCGTTGCTGTTGCGTCGCAACCGACAATTACGTATTCTGAATCTTCGGGTGAACAGAGTGCTAACAAAATGTTGCCGAACAACAAGCCAACTGCGACCACGGTCACAGCGCCTGTAACTGTACCAACAGCAAGCACAACCGAGCCGACTGTCAGCAGTACATCAACCAGTACGCCGATTTCCACCTGGCGCTGGCCAACTGAGGGCAAAGTGATTGAAACCTTTGGCGCTTCTGAGGGAGGCAACAAGGGGATTGATATCGCAGGTAGCAAAGGACAGGCAATTATCGCGACCGCAGATGGCCGCGTTGTTTATGCCGGTAATGCGCTGCGCGGCTACGGTAATCTGATTATCATCAAACATAATGATGATTACCTGAGTGCCTACGCCCATAACGACACAATGCTGGTCCGGGAACAACAAGAAGTGAAGGCGGGGCAAAAAATAGCAACCATGGGTAGCACCGGAACCAGTTCAACACGATTGCATTTTGAAATTCGTTACAAGGGGAAATCCGTAAACCCGCTGCGTTATTTACCGCAGCGATAATTCGGCGGAACCAGGCTTTTGCTTGAGCGTTCCGTCAAGGGATCACGGGTAGGAGCCACCTTATGAGTCAGAATACGCTGAAAGTTCATGATTTAAATGAAGATGCGGAATTTGATGAGAACGGAGTTGAGGTTTTTGACGAAAAGGCCTTAGTTGAAGAGGAACCCAGTGATAACGATTTGGCCGAAGAGGAGCTGTTATCGCAGGGTGCCACACAGCGTGTGCTGGACGCGACTCAGCTTTACCTTGGTGAGATTGGTTATTCGCCACTGTTAACGGCCGAAGAAGAAGTTTATTTTGCGCGTCGCGCACTGCGTGGAGATGTCGCCTCCCGCCGCCGGATGATCGAGAGTAACTTGCGTCTGGTGGTAAAAATTGCCCGCCGTTATGGCAATCGTGGTCTGGCGTTGCTGGATCTTATCGAAGAGGGTAACCTGGGGCTGATCCGCGCGGTTGAGAAGTTTGACCCGGAACGTGGTTTCCGCTTCTCAACATACGCAACATGGTGGATTCGCCAGACGATCGAACGGGCGATTATGAACCAAACCCGTACTATTCGTTTGCCGATCCACATCGTAAAGGAACTGAACGTTTACCTGCGAACCGCACGTGAGTTGTCCCATAAGCTGGATCACGAACCGAGCGCGGAAGAAATTGCAGAGCAACTGGATAAGCCAGTTGATGACGTCAGCCGTATGCTTCGTCTTAACGAGCGCATTACCTCGGTAGACACCCCGCTGGGTGGTGATTCCGAAAAAGCGTTGCTGGACATCCTGGCCGACGAAAAAGAGAACGGTCCGGAAGACACCACGCAAGATGACGATATGAAGCAGAGCATCGTCAAATGGCTGTTCGAACTGAACGCCAAGCAGCGTGAAGTGCTGGCACGTCGATTCGGTTTGCTGGGGTATGAAGCGGCAACACTGGAAGATGTAGGTCGTGAAATAGGCCTCACTCGAGAACGTGTTCGCCAGATTCAGGTTGAAGGCCTGCGCCGTCTGCGTGAGATTTTGCAGACTCAGGGGCTGAATATCGAAGCGCTGTTCCGCGAATAAGCAAGCATCTGTCAGAAAGGCCAGTCTCATATGAGGCTGGCCTTTTTCTTTTGTTTGGGGCGTTGGTGTATTTTGTCGCCTGGATAAGATGCGACAGCGTCGCATCCGGCAATCAGCACCCTATGTGTTCATCATCTTGCGCACCAGTCGCATAAACAACACCTGCTCTTCTCTACTCAAACGCCCCAAAAATTCATCATCCACGCGGTTACCAATGGGATCGCCGCAGCAAGTACCCATCGAACCTTTTCGCTAAGGTTAAATTACTGCCCACACGCACCAGGTGATTAAGAATCCGGTAAAACCGAGGATGGTCGTTAACACTGTCCAGGTTTTCAGACCATCTGCCACCGATAAACCCAGATATTTGGTGACGATCCAGAAACCGGAGTCGTTAATGTGCGATGCGCCAAGCCCACCAAAGCAGGCCGCCAGTGTCACCAGTACGCACTGAATCGGATTCAGCCCCACAACCGCTTCTGAAAGCAGTCCGCCTGTTGTCAGGATTGCTACGGTTGCCGAACCCTGCGATGCACGCAGCGCCAGTGAAATAATAAATGCCGCAGGCAACAGAGGCAGGTCAATCATTTGTAGCATGTTGGCAAGAGCCTTACCGACGCCAGATTCCACCAGCACTTTGCCGAACACCCCACCAGCTCCAGTAACCAGAATAACTACCGCCGCAGTGGGAAGGGCTGAGCCCATAATATCGCTGGTGTGTTGCAGGCTCCAGCCGCGACGTAAGGCTAATAACCAGAACGCCAGTACCAGCGCAATCATCAATGCTACCATCGGTGAGCCGAGCAGTTGCAACGTACCAAGCAGGGGATGCGAGGCTGGCATTAGTGTTGCCGAAACCGTACCCGCCATAATAATCGCGATAGGGATAACAATTAGCGAGGTGACCAGCGCTACGCCTGGCGGATTTATTTTATCGCTTAATTTTGTTGCGTTTCCCTCACTGGCTGGAGCCAGTTGCATCTGCTCCAGTACTTCCACCGACATCGCATATTGGCGCTTATTGATTATTTTCGCTGCAAAATAGCCGACAATGCCCACTGGAATAGAAATCGCAATACCGATTATGGTCAGCCAGCCGATGTCTGCGTGAAGGAGTCCCGCTGCGGCGACGGGGCCAGGATGTGGCGGCACAGCTACGTGAACGGTCAGCATGATCCCAGCAACAGGCAGACCAAATTTAAGCGGTGATATTTTTGCAACCTTGGCAAAGCCATAAATGATTGGCGCAAGAATAATAAAGCCGACATCAAAGAAGACGGGGATGCCGAGGAAGAATGCTGCCAGAGTCAGTGCGGCGATTGTTCGTTTATCCCCTAACTTGCGGCTGAAATAATTGGCCAGTGATTCTGCGCCGCCAGAGTGCTCGATCATGCGTCCCAGCATAGCACCAAGGCCGATGATAATGGTGACGGAACCAAGCACGCCACCCATCCCGGCGATCATCACTTTACCTACTTCGCCAGCCGGGATACCCGCTGCAAGTGCGACTAACAGGCTGACGAGAAGCAGCGCGACGAATGGTTGTACCTTTGCCTTGATGACCAGCAGCAACAGCATGATTACGCCAGCTAACGCAATGCATAACAATGTAATTGTGGACATGGAAAACCCTGTCTGAAAGTTATAGTTAACCTACCCCATCCGTAGATGGTGGGATGTATGGGTACGTTGTAATTATGGATTTAGCGAATTAGCGCCAGGCGTCAAACCAGCCAAGCCCTTCTTCGGTGAGGCCGCGGGGTTTGTATTCACAACCGATCCAACCCTGATATCCCACCTTATCGAACAGGCGAAACAGCCACGGATAATTGATCTCGCCATCGTCTGGTTCATGTCGGTCAGGCAGTCCGGCAATTTGCACGTGGGCATATTTCCCAGCGTAATCGCGGATTAAATGCGTCAGGTCGCCATCTACTTTTTGCGCATGGAAGGTATCCAACTGAATAAACACATTATCGCGAGCGACCTCTTCAACAATTGCCAGTGCCTGATACTGACTGGAGAAGAGATAACCAGGTTTAACGGCTGGGCTGAGTGCTTCAACCAAAACTCGCTTGCCGTGCGGCGCAAAGCTATCGGCAGCGTAGCGGAGATTATCGATAAACACTGCCCGATACCGTTCAGCGTCTTCGCCTGCGGGCACTACTCCTGCCATCACATGAACTTGTTCGCAATTGAGCGCCAGCGCATATTCCAGAGCCTGATCGATGTCCGCGCGAGCTTCGTGCTCACGTCCGGGAAGGGCGGATAATCCCCATTCACCCGCATTAACATCCCCAGGAGCGGTATTGAACAGCGCCAGCGTCAGATGGTTTTGCGCCAGTTGTTGCTGGATTTGCTGGATGGAATAGTCATAGGGAAATAGAAATTCCACGGCATCAAAACCAGCTTTTCGCGCTGCGGCGAAGCGTTCAATAAAAGGCACTTCGGTGAACATCATGGATAAATTAGCTGCAAAACGAGGCATTGCATTAACTCCTTAATTCCGCAATTTCATCTGCGGTCAGATAGCGGATCGGGCGGTCGCTGAGAATAAAAATTAGCCTGGCCGTTTCCTCCAGCTCTTCCATATTGTTGGCAGCTTCTTGCAGGCTTTCACCGCAAACCACTGGGCCATGATTTGCTAACAAAAAGGCCTGATGATTTGCTGCCAGTTCCGCCAGATCCTGTGCGATGCGTTTATCGCCCGGGCGATAATAGGGCACCAACGGGACGTTCCCCATCCGCATCACCACGTACGGTGTGAACGGACGAATAACGTTACTGCTGTCCAGCCCTTGAAGGCAGGAAAGTGCCGTCGACCACGTACTGTGCAAATGCACGACAGCTTTACAGCGCGGATTATTGCGATACAGCGCCAGATGAAAGAGCACTTCTTTTGAGGGTTTGTCACCACTTAGCCATTCGCCATCCGCGGTGACTTTGGAAAGCCGCTGCGGATCGAGATTACCCAGGCATGAACCTGTCGGCGTTGCCAGTAAATTCCCGTCAGGCAAAAGCAGCGACAGATTGCCAGCCGAACCGGTGGCATAGCCGCGCTGAAAGAACGAACTGGCAATCCGCGTCATCTCTTCTCGCAAAGACTGCTCTGCTTTTGCGAAATCGCTCATGGTAGAAACTCTCTTTGGGCTCGTGAAAAAAAGGCTTCGTCACCGAAATTGCCGGATTTAAGGGCCAGTGAGACAGGTTTATCCAGTGCGTTAACCCACGGCACACCGGGGGAAATTGTTGGGCCAATATGGAACCCTTTTATGCCCAGACTCTGCGTGACCACTCCGGAAGTTTCACCGCCTGCGACAATAAAACGCGTTACACCTTCCGCCGCTAACCTGGCAGCCAGTAGCGAAAACAGCGCTTCCACTGCCTGGCTGGCTTTTTGTGCGCCATATTGCTGTTGAATAGCGGCCAGCGCGTCGGTGCTGGCGGTGGCAAAAACCAGCGGAGCAAGTTCACTTTCCTGACTCAGAACCCATTTCGCCAGTTCGTGTGTATAAGCGACCAGTGTTTCTGTTGTGAGACAACGTGCCACATCAACTTCACGGGCTGGCGCCATCTGACGGTAATGTGCCACCTGGCAATTGGTCATTTGTGAGCATGAACCGGAGAGCACTACGCCGCGCCCTGCGAGTGGACGCCCTGCTTCGCGTGCCTGGTTACCGTTTTCTTGCGCCCACTGCCGGGCCAGACCTATCGCAAGGCCAGAACCGCCGGTTACTAATGGGGCATCACGCAAGGCTTCACCCTGAATTTCCAGATGGCGTTCGGTCAGGGCATCAAGCACCGCGTAGCGATAGCCTTCTTGCTGTAAACGGGCCAGTTCCTGACGCATGGCTTCCACACCTTTTTCGAGAATATGCGCCGAAACGACGCCGCAGCGCCCTGTGGATTGTGCTTCAACCAGACGCGGAAGGTAGCTGTCGGTCATAGGATTTACTGGATGATGCCGCATCCCGGATTCGGCCAGCAGTTGATTCATCACGAACAAATAACCCTGATAAACCGTGCGCCCGTTGACTGGCAGAGCCGGGGAAAAGACCGTAAACGGCGTGTCGAGTGCATCCATTAATGCATCAGTCACCGGGCCGATATTGCCTTTCTCAGTACTGTCGAAAGTGGAGCAGTATTTGAAGTAGACTTGTTTGCAACCTTGTTGTTGCAACCAGCGCAGAGCCGCCAGCGATTGCTGTGTGGCTTCTGCCACCGGGCAGGAGCGAGTTTTCAGACTGATCACAACGGCATCGATTGCTTCCGGCATTTCCCCTGTCGGGACACCGTTGATTTGCACCGTTGGCAGACTATTTTCCACCAGAAAACTGGCGATATCCGTCGCGCCGGTAAAATCATCAGCGATAACGCCAATCCTGATCATGATTTCGCTCCCGGTAGAGTGATGCCAGAGAAAATCTTGATGACTGCGCTGTCGTCTTCTTTTCCGTAACCTGCGTTGCTGGCGCTGGTGAACATATTCAACGCTGTTGAGGCCAACGGCAGCGGAAAGTGCAGGGCTTTAGCAGTATCAGCAACCAGCCCGAGATCCTTCACAAAAATATCTACGGCAGAATGCGGGGTGTAATCGCCATCCACCACATGGCGCATCCGGTTTTCGAACATCCACGAATTTCCGGCGGCATTGGTTACGACGTCATACATTACATCCAGTGGGATCCCCGCACGGGCAGCAAGCGCCATCGCTTCGGCCCCGGCAGCAATATGCACGCCAGCTAACAACTGGTGGATAATTTTTACTGTCGAACCCAGACCCGGCTCTGCACCAATGCGATAAACTTTTCCGGCGACGGCTTCCAGCACGGGGGTCAGGCGTTCAAAGGCAAGATCACTACCGGAGGCCATAACGGTCATTTCACCGTTAGCGGCTTTTACCGCGCCACCAGAAACTGGCGCATCCAGCATTTCCAGATCGAACGCAGCCAGAGCAGTGGCAATTTCCTGCGCATCAGCACTGGCGATAGTGGAAGAAACCATTACAGCCGTGCCGGGTTTCAGATGCTGTGCAACGCCTTTATCACCAAACAGTACTTGTTTGACCTGGGCCGCATTTACCACCAGCACCAGCAGAGCATCCAGTTTTTCGGCAAACGTCGCGGCGTTATCGGAAACCCCGCAAGCGCCAGCCTCTTTCAGCGTAGCGCAGGCATTGGCGTTCAGGTCTGCGCCCCAGGTAGAAAGACCCGCGCGGACACACGACAGCGCCGCTCCCATCCCCATTGACCCTAAACCAACGATACCGACATGAAACTCAGATCCCGTTTTCATCTGCTCTCCTTGTTAATTTAAGTGATATTTTGTTTGATGTTGTGAATATAAGCGCCAGGCGATAACGATATGGTGAGCTGATTCACAAAAATTAACATGATGTGTTATTTTATGTGAACTAAGCGATAGTTGCGTTGCGCACGTTTCGCAGGCAAATAGCGTAGAATGTCCGCAGGACAAAGGAAGGAGCAAAAGTTGATACCCGTAGAGCGTCGCCAAATCATCCTTGAGATGGTAGCTGAAAAAGGCATTGTCAGTATTGCTGAACTGACGGACAGAATGAATGTGTCACATATGACCATTCGTCGGGATTTGCAAAAACTGGAGCAGCAGGGCGCTGTTGTGTTGGTGTCCGGAGGTGTCCAGTCGCCGGGACGTGTGGCGCATGAACCTTCTCACCAGGTAAAAACTGCGCTGGCAATGACGCAAAAAGCGGCTATTGGCAAGCTGGCGGCAAGTCTCGTTCAGCCGGGGAGTTGTATCTATCTGGATGCGGGAACGACCACGTTAGCGATTGCACAGCATTTGATTCACATGGAGCCACTCACTGTAGTCACCAACGATTTCGTTATCGCAAACTACTTGCTCGACAACAGTAATTGCACAATTATTCACACTGGTGGTGCAGTTTGTCGGGAAAACCGTTCCTGTGTCGGAGAAGCCGCCGCGACCATGCTGCGCAGCTTGATGATTGATCAGGCTTTTATTTCTGCATCGTCATGGAGTGTGCGGGGGATCTCTACGCCAGCGGAAGATAAAGTCACGGTGAAACGGGCGATTGCCAGTGCCAGCCGCCAGCGGATTCTGGTCTGTGATGCCACGAAATATGGTCAGGTGGCGACATGGCTGGCGTTACCGTTAAGTGAGTTTGATCAGATCATTACTGACGGCGGTCTGCCGGAAAGCGCCAGCCGCACGCTGGCGAAGCTTGATCTCTCTTTGCTGCTGGCGAAAAACGAATAATGGCCTGAAATAAAACCGGGATACTCATGCTTCACAGAGGAAGCATGAGATTACTTTATTTTATAAAACGATAACCGTCCGCTTTTCGGTGAGCCGGTATCAATATAAATCTGGTTAGCGAACGTCTGAATGTTATCAAACATCATATGACCAAAGATAAAGCGGTCGGCACCGTTTATTTTTTGTGATTCGCCTTTAAGCGATTTCTGCACGCGATCAACAGGCCAGAGTAATTCACTTTCCGCTATTTCTTTACCAAACTGATATTTATCTCCTGGGTAATCCGCATGTGCGATGATATATTTTATATTATCGTTATCTAATTCAATAATATGGGGAAGATGATGAAAACGAAGCAACAGATCTATTGCCTCTTTTTGTTCCGTCTTATTTAAATCGAAAAACCAGTCACCGCCACTGGCCAGCCACATATTGCCATCGCCAGTCGCGAATGCATCAAGAGCCATCGCTTCGTGGTTGCCTTTAACAGAGGTAAACCAGGGATGGTTTAACAGGCGTAGTACGTTAAGACTCTCCGCCCCACGATCAATATTATCGCCTGTAGAAATAAGTAAGTCTGTTTCGGGACAAAAAGATAATTGATGTAAGCGGGATTGTAATAATTGATAGTCACCATGAATATCACCAACGGCCCATATATGGCGATAGTTATGAGCATCAATTTTTTGATAGCGGGTGGTAGACATTTGCATAGACTCAAAATTATAGCAATGTATTATTATACCCGACCAGAGTGTCGAAGTCTTTGGAGTAATAAATTACAAAAGGATGTTTTAAGATGCTTAGATATTTTTATGCTTTCCTGTTAGCTTTCTGTTTTTTTACATCTAATGTACAAGCTGCTTCTATAGAAGAAATAAATCGTTTTGAAAAACTTATAACTGAAGGTGATGTAGTTAAGTGTACAACAGATTTCAGTGTGACGGAGAATAACGAAAAATATCAACTTAGCATTTTGGGAATAATGAAAGTCATTTACTCGGTAGAAAATGAAAAACGCTACCACACGACACAATATTATCGTTTAAATGGTTCCACAATATCCTTTGTCCGCCATGAGATGGATATCATTGTTACTCATGAAAAATCGAAGATAAAAGAAGAGATTGTACCTGACAGTGTAAAGGTATTTTATCCGTTAGCACCAGAGCAAGAAGCGATCTTAGCAGAAGCTGCACGGAAAACTGCCCCCGTGTTTATTGATCATGAGGATATCACATTTACGACATTTCCTGATTACCAGGTGAAAGTGAAATATCCCTCTATTTCAGATGTGGTGACTCAGTATTGCCGGGTGCAAATGAAAAAGTAGTGAATCAACCCGACGGCATAGTGCCGTCGGGAATATCAGGTTTACACCAGACTCTTCAACCGATAAATCCACTCCAGCGCCTGACGCGGGGTCAGTGAATCTGGATCGAGATTTTCCAGTGCTTCGACTGCTGGTGAGGTTTCTTCCGGTAATGACAGCAAAGACATCTGCGTACCATCAACCTGCGTAGCGGCCGCATTAGGTGAAATGCTCTCCAGCTCACGCAGTTTCTGCCGCGCGCGCTTGATTACCTCTTTTGGTACGCCCGCCAGCGCAGCAACCGCCAGACCGTAGCTCTTACTTGCCGCGCCGTCCTGCACACTGTGCATAAAGGCAATCGTGTCGCCGTGCTCCAGTGCATCAAGATGCACGTTCGCCACGCCTTCCATTTTCTCTGGTAGCTGTGTCAGTTCGAAATAGTGGGTGGCAAACAGTGTCAACGCTTTAATCTTATTCGCCAGATTTTCCGCACACGCCCACGCCAGCGACAGACCATCGTAAGTGGACGTCCCGCGACCAATCTCATCCATCAACACCAGACTGTACTCGGTGGCATTATGCAGAATATTGGCGGTTTCGGTCATTTCCACCATAAAGGTTGAACGCCCGGAAGCCAGATCATCCGCCGCGCCGACGCGGGTGAAGATACGGTCAATCGGACCAATTTCCACGCTTTGTGCCGGTACATAACTGCCGATATAGGCCATCAGCGCAATCAACGCGGTCTGGCGCATATAGGTACTTTTACCGCCCATGTTCGGACCGGTAATGATCAACATGCGGCGCTGTGGCGACAGATTCAGCGGGTTAGCGATAAACGGCTCATTCAGTACCTGTTCAACCACCGGATGGCGACCTTCGGTAATGCGAATACCGGGTTTATCAATAAAGGTCGGGCAGGTGTAGTTCAGGGTATAGGCACGTTCTGCCAGGTTAACCAGCACGTCGAGTTCTGCCAGTGCGCTCGCACTCTGTTGCAACGCTTCCAGATGCGGCAGCAGCAGGTCAAACAACTCTTCATAAAGCTGTTTTTCCAGCGCCAGTGCTTTGCCTTTTGAGGTGAGGACTTTGTCTTCGTACTCTTTCAGCTCCGGAATAATGTAGCGTTCAGCGTTTTTCAGCGTCTGGCGGCGCATGTAGTTAATCGGTGCCAGATGGCTTTGCCCACGGCTGATTTGAATGTAATAGCCGTGCACCGCGTTAAAACCAACTTTCAGCGTGTCCAGGCCGGTACGTTCACGCTCGCGGACTTCCAGACGCTCCAGATAATCGGTCGCGCCGTCAGCCAGCGCGCGCCACTCATCCAGCTCTTCGTTATAGCCCGGTGCGATAACACCACCGTCGCGCACCAGTACCGGCGGCGTGTCGATGATTGCCCGTTCCAGCAGATCGCGCAGTTCGGCAAATTCGCCCATTTTCTCACGCAGCGCCTGTACCGGTGCACTATCGACAGTTTCTAACTGTGCGCGCAGTTCCGGCAGTTGCTGGAAGGCGTGACGCATGCGAGCAAGATCGCGTGGGCGAGCGGTACGTAACGCCAGTCGTGCCAGAATACGCTCCAGATCGCCCACCTGCCGCAGTACCGGCTGTAATTCGGCGGTGAAATCCTGCAATGCGCCGATGGTCTGCTGGCGCTCAAGCAACACGCGGGTGTCGCGCACTGGCATATGTAGCCAGCGTTTCAGCATACGGCTACCCATCGGCGTGACGGTGCAGTCAAGCACGGAAGCCAGCGTATTTTCCGCGCTACCCGCCAGATTCTGGGTGATTTCCAGATTACGGCGCGTCGCAGCATCCATAATGATGCTGTCCTGCTCGCGTTCCATCGTGATAGAGCGGATATGTGGCAAGGTTGTGCGCTGGGTATCTTTTGCATACTGCAACAGGCAACCAGCGGCACAAAGACCGCGTGACGCATTTTCAACACCAAAACCTACCAGATCGCGCGTGCCAAATTGCAGGTTTAACTGCTGGCGCGCGGTGTCGATTTCAAACTCCCACAGCGGGCGACGTCGCAGGCCGCGACGACCTTCAATTAACGACATTTCAGCAAAATCTTCTGCGTACAGCAGTTCCGCCGGATTGGTGCGTTGCAGTTCTGCTGCCATCGTTTCGCGGTCAGCCGGTTCGCTCAGACGAAAACGCCCGGAACTGATATCCAGCGTCGCGTAACCGAAACCTTTACTGTCCTGCCAGATAGCCGCCAGCAGGTTGTCCTGGCGCTCCTGCAACAGGGCTTCATCGCTGATAGTACCCGGCGTGACGATACGGACAACTTTGCGCTCAACGGGCCCTTTGCTGGTCGCCGGATCGCCAATCTGTTCACAAATAGCGACGGATTCGCCCTGATTTACCAGTTTGGCAAGATAGTTTTCTACCGCGTGATAGGGGATACCTGCCATCGGGATTGGCTCACCCGCGGAAGCGCCACGTTTAGTCAGCGAAATATCCAGCAGTTGCGACGCCCGTTTCGCGTCGTCATAAAACAGCTCGTAAAAGTCACCCATCCGGTAGAACAGCAGGATCTCCGGATGCTGTGCTTTCAGCTTGAGATACTGCTGCATCATAGGCGTATGGGCTTCGAAATTTTCTATTACACTCATGGAGTTAGGTCCGGTTCCCTGATGTTAAATGTGGTGTGATGGTTTTTATTTTCGTTGTAATCACATAAGGCGCACATGATACCGGAGTTAATCATTTCAGGGGAAGACGCGAACGGTGAGTTCTTGATGCTGGTTCCGGGAAAGATGCTGTTTTGCAGCTTTTGCGTGTTGATTATGAAAACATTGCGTTGGTTGAAGAAACCTCCTCCTTCAGAGCCATAGTCCCCTTTAAAATTAAGTTGTAATATAAATGCACCTTAAGAGTGTGGAGGCAGCATGTCCGGCAAGCGTATCTCTCGTGAAAAACTGACGATTAAAAAAATGATCGATCTTTATCAAGCGAAATGCCCGCAGGCGTCAGCGGAGCCGGAGCATTACGAGGCGTTGTTTGCTTATGCGCAAAAACGGCTGGATAAATGTGTGTTTGGCGAAGAGAAACCGGCCTGTAAGCAGTGTCCGGTGCACTGTTATCAGCCTGCGAAGCGTGAAGAGATGAAGCAGATTATGCGTTGGGCGGGGCCGCGAATGCTGTGGCGTCATCCGATCTTAACCGTGCGTCATCTGATTGATGACAAGCGTCCGGTGCCGGAACTGCCAGAAAAATATCGCCCGAAGAAATAAATTTGCCGGAGGAGTTTATATTCCCCGGCAAATACGGCGCTTACGCTTTGGTCGCAATCAGGATTGCTGATGCCTTGATCAACGCAATAACGCGCGAGCCAGCGGTGAGTTTCATCTCATCCTGGCTTTCATTTGTTACCACCGCCACAATTTCAAAACCCGCATCCGTTTTGATATGGACAGTGGCATTCACTGCGCCTTCGGTGATTTTCGACACACTGCCAGCAAACTGGTTGCGAGCGGAGAATTTCAGTCCACAGTCTTCCGTTGCCAGCGTTACCCACGGGGCTTTAATCAGGGCAATCGCTTCTTTCCCTTTTGCCAGACCCAGGGCTTGCTGACTGCTGTGGGTCACAATCGCCACCAGCTTAGCGCCACCTGCCAGCGTCAGTTCTACTTCATCATTCACCGCGCCCATTGCTACTGCGCTAACGGTTCCGGTTAATTGATTTCTTGCTGAAACTGCCATACTGCCTCCTTTCATTGAATGTTGACTGAGTATAACTAAATCTGTCAAACCAATGCCGCTTTATCAATTCCCAGCCGTTTCATCCGTGACAGCAGGGTGGTGCGTTTTAGCCCCAGACGTTGTGCAGCTCCTTTCGGCCCCGCAACTACACCATTGGTCTCTTTCAGTACACGGACAATCAGTTGATATTCATCTTCACCTTCCTGGGCGACGACCGTCGCGGCAGGCGGCGTTTCAGGTTCCGGTAGTGAGATATCGGGTAAAGAGAGTTGTAGAACGTTACCGCGAGTCAGCAGCACCGCGCGCTCAATGACATTTTCCAGTTCGCGGACGTTACCCGGCCATTCCATGTTGCTCAATATGCGCAGAGTCTCGGCTGGAATACTGTCAATATTGCGCCCCAGACGGCGGGCTATTTTGAAGGTGAAGGCTTTCGCCAGCAGCGGAATATCTTCCGGACGCTCGCGTAGCGGTGGCAGATGAATCGGGAAGACATTCAGGCGGTAATAGAGATCGCTACGGAACTCACGGTCAGCGACCATTTTTTTCAGATCGCGGTTAGTCGCGGCGATTAAACGCACGTCCGTCTGAATAATTTTGTTGCTGCCGAGGCGTTCAAACTCCTGTTCCTGCAACACGCGCAGTAGCTTCGGCTGTAACTCCAGCGGCATATCACCCACTTCATCGAGGAACAGCGAGCTTTTATCCGCCAGTTCAAAACGACCGATGCGCTGGGTGCTGGCACCAGTAAAGGCGCCACGCTCATGACCAAACAGATCGCTTTCCAGCAATCCGGCAGGCATGGCGGCGCAGTTCATTTTCACCATTCGACGACCGTTTCGCTCACTCAGATTGTGAATTGCGCGGGCTATCAGCTCTTTTCCTGTGCCAGTTTCACCAAGAATGAGTACGGTGCTGTCGCTTTGCGCCACCATCTCAACCTGTTTGAGCACGCTATACATGGCTTCGCTGCGACCAATAATCTCGCCAAATTCACTATCCACATTGTTGAGTTGTTCTGTCAGGGCGAGGTTTTCATCAACCAGCCGCTCTTTCAGACGGTGGATTTCCTGGTAGGCAAGAGCATTATCCACGGCAATCGCCACACGTTCGGCAATCTGGCGCAGTAAACTCAGGTTGGTGGTGGTAAAGGTTTTCTCTTCACACTGTGCCAGTTTCAATACGCCCAGCATGGTATTACCAGACATCAATGGTAGCAGGCACAACGTCTGGATCTGGTTTCCCCAGGTGTCGAACAGCATGCGTTCGTAGGGGGCTAAATCATCTCGTTCGTGGAGATTAATCAGCAGCATCTCTTTGCTTTTAAATACGCGCTCGGTGAGGGTTCCGGCCTCATCAACTTCACTCTGTTCGTGAGTGGGATGCTGTTTATCAAGATAATGAGTGGAGTAAACGTTGAGTTTGTTTTTACGATGACTGCGTAAGACGATACTGATATCGTCGATATCGAAGTAGTAGTGGATCTCTTTCGCCACTTCGCTGACCAGTTCGTCCATGTCCAGGCGGGAGAGTACCGCATTGGTGATGGCGACCAGAATGCGGAAGTTATCCCGTTCCCGACATAACAGTTCGTAGTCGACGTTGTTGATGACGCGGCTCTGAATTTGCTCGGTGACAACAGAAACAATCTGCGTAAATGTTTGCAGGCGATTGAACTCTTTTTCGCTCCACGGGCGATCGTCATAACGAATAAATTCACAGCCACCAAAAATATGCCCTTCCGCTGCCTGTGGCATCAGGCAATAGTGACCAAATTTGGGATATAAACCGCTTGTGGCCAGTTGTGGCCAGGTTTCACAAAATTCTTCGTAGCTGCAATGCAGCGTATCAGGACGCGACAAAATGCTGCGCACCGGCCCATGCGCCAGAACGGTTTCGTCTTCGTATTTTATTGGGGTTTCTTTGTCACGCGACGCGTAATAAGTCGCACGTTGAGTCTGCGCTTGCCACAACACAATCGCCGCGTTGTCAGCGAGCGCAGAACGCTTTACCTGTTGCGAAAGAGCCTCACACAGCGAGGCCAGATCGGGCTGCTGCAATAGTGTCCGAGTGATGTCGAACAACCCTTGTTGCCCGAGATCACTCATCGGTGTATACGACATGTTGTTCTTCCAGGAAAGCACCGCTAAGCGGTGCAAAAGGTAAATGACAAATTAAAGGAGCTTTAGATTTTTATTAGCATATACGAGGCAGCGGTTCGGCGTGTGGTAGATCGAGAGTTCGTTTCACACCATAAAGCCCTGCAAGACGAACACCTTTACGTTCCACCACTTCACCAATTAACGCAGCATCCTGTCCCAGTGGATGGGAATGCAGCGCCGCCAACACTTGCTCTGCCGCGTTACGCTCTACGGCGATCACCAGCTTGCCTTCGTTGGCAAAGTTGAGGGCATCCAGTCCCAGCAGTTCGCAAACGCCGCGCACGGCAGGTTTAACCGGCAGTGCAGCTTCTGAAAGTTCAATACCGCAACCGCAGGCTGCCGCGAATTCATGAACCACCGCGTTCACTCCACCGCGGGTGGCATCGCGCAGCGCCTTCACGCCGGGAATGTCACGCAGTGTCTGAATCAGAGGCGTCAGCACTGCACAGTCGCTGACCAGTTCGCCATCCAGCCCCAGTTGCTCACGCAGGTTAAGGATAGTTGCACCGTGGTCACCGAGCGTACCGCTAACCAGCAATACATCGCCTGCGGTCAGAGTTTGTGCGCCCCAGTGAATATTCGCCGGGATTGCGCCCATTCCTGCGGTGTTGATAAACAATTTGTCTGCAGCACCGCGTTGTACCACTTTGGTATCGCCAGTCACAATGGCAATGCCAGCCGCGCGGGCGGTTTCTGCCATGCTGGTGACGACCGCTTTTAGCGTCTCCATCGGCAACCCTTCTTCAAGGATAAAACCACAGGAGAGATAACGTGGAATTGCGCCGCTGACCGCAACGTCATTCGCCGTACCACAAATCGCCAGCTTGCCAATATTGCCACCAGGGAAGAATAGCGGGTCAATGACGTAGCTGTCGGTGGAGAAGGCCAGACGGTCGCCTTCCGCCACCAGTTGCGCCAGGTCAAGACGTGCCTGATCTTCCTGTTCCGCCAGCCACGGATTGGCAAAAGCTTCCATAAACAGGCTATTGATTAATTGCTGCATCGCCTGGCCGCCGCTGCCGTGGGCGAGTTGGATATTATTCACGCTTCACTCTCCTGCTGACGATACTGATACCACGCTGCACAGGCTCCTTCGGAGGAAACCATCAGCGCACCGAACGCGGTTTGAGGATTACAGGTGTTCCCAAATAACGGGCATTGATGCGGCTTACATTTGCCCGTCAATACTTCGCCACAGCGCGCGCGCGGATCATCGCAAACCTGCTGCGGAGCCGGGCGGAAATGCGCTTCAGCGTCAAACCGCTGATAGTCCGGCGTCAGGTGCACGCCAGAAGATTCAATCACGCCCAGTCCGCGCCATTCGCTGTCACCGTTAACGCAGAACACATCAGCAATCGCCTGTTGCGCCAGCAGATTACCGGCATCAGGTACTACCCGGCGATACTGATTCTCTACCTTGCTGTGAGCCGCTATTTTCTGCTCTACCAGCATCACTACGCCTTGTAGTAGATCAAGTGGTTCGAATCCAGCGACCACCAGCGGACGATGAAAATCGCTGGCGATAAAATTATAGGCGTCGGTGCCGATAACCATACTGACGTGGCCCGGCGCGAGGAACGCATCAATGCCATTGTCGGGTTGTTCCAGCAAACTGCGCAGAGTCGGGATCAGCGTAATGTGCTGGCAGAAGAAGTAAAAGTTCTGCACATCGCGGGCTTTCGCCTGTTGCAGAGTGATGGCGGTGGTCGGCATGGTGGTTTCAAACCCTAAGCCGAAGAACACCACTTTGCGGGTTGGGTTCTCCTGCGCCAGTTTCAACGCATCCATTGGTGAGTAGACAATACGCACATCGGCACCGCGCGCTTTTGCCTGTAGCAGCGACCCCTGTTTACCGGGTACGCGCATGGCGTCACCAAAGGTACAGAAGATGACTTCCGGATGGCTGGCAATTTCTACGCAAGTGTCGATTCTGCCCATCGGCAGTACGCACACCGGGCAACCCGGACCGTGGATAAACTCAACGTTTTCCGGCAGCAACTGGTCGAGACCGAATTTAAAGATGGCGTGGGTATGGCCGCCGCATACTTCCATAATGCGCAGTGGGCGCTCGGCGGTGTAAGAGAGATGTGAAGCACGTTCGCGCAGATGTTCAATTAACTGCATCACCTGTTCCGGCGCGCGATATTCATCAACAAAACGCATTATTTTTCCTCGCCATACAACAGCGCGCCGACATCCGGCTCAACGTCAAACATATTTTGTAAGGCGTCGAGGGTGTCGCGCGCTTCGGCTTCATTAATTACGCTCATGGCAAAGCCAACGTGAACCAGTACCCACTGACCCACGCGTGGCTGACCGTTTTCATCGCAACTGCCGACTAACGTTAAATCGACATCGCGTTGAATGCCGCAGATGTCGACCTTCGCCTGGTTGCCGTCAATGGTGCGAATCTGGCCGGGAACGCCTATGCACATCGCTGTGTCTCCAGCCAGTTCAACCACTGGTCCATCCCTTCGCCGCTGGTGGCGGAAATCAGGATGATTTCAATTTCTGGATTGACTTCGCGGGCGCAGGCGATGCATTTCTCAACGTCGAAATTGAGATACGGCAGCAGATCAACTTTGTTGAGCAACATCAGCGAGGCAGCGGCAAACATATGCGGATATTTCAGAGGCTTATCTTCACCCTCAGTGACCGAGAGCACCGCCACTTTGTGTTTTTCACCGAGATCGAAGCTGGCCGGGCATACAAGATTGCCAACGTTTTCGATAAACAGAATACCGTTATCGTCTAATGGCAGACGCGGTGCGGCGTCGGCAATCATCTGTGCGTCGAGATGGCAGCCTTTACCGGTGTTTACCTGAATTGCCGGTGTGCCGGTAGCGCGAATGCGCGCGGCGTCGTTAACTGTCTGCTGGTCACCTTCGATAACCGCACACGGAACGCTATCTTTCAGGCGCATTAAGGTTTCGGTCAGCAGCGTGGTTTTACCGGAACCAGGGCTGGAAACCAGGTTTAACACCAGTTGGTTGCGGGCAGCAAAGCGTGCGCGATTGCGTTCAGCCAGACGGTTATTTTTGTCCAGCACGTCAATTTCCACTTCCAGCATCCGGCGCTGGCTCATGCCCGGCGCGTGAGTGCCAGCTTCTCCGTGACCGTAATGCAGGTCGCCTTCTTCAGTCTGGCTGGGGGTAAATTCAGGCGCTTTAATGCCGGTGATTTTCATTTTCGGGCGTGCTGCCGGGGCAAAAGGCGCGCTACGAAACGCGGAATGAGGGTTATGTTCATCACCCTCGATATACAGGTTGCCTTCACCGCAACCGCATGTTGTACACATCGCTCACTCCTGGTCTATTTCTATCCGCCGAATCTGTAAACCGTCGTCTGCCACAATGCGCAGCATGTCGCCATGACACTGTGGACAGCGGCGGACGCGCTGGGTCAGTAGCGTCACATACTGTTGGCATGTTTCACACCAGCATTCGGCCTCTTGTTCTTCGAGGTGCAGTTTACAACCTTCCGCCACGCTGCCGCGGCAAACCAGATCAAAACAAAAGGCAAGAGAGCTGGTTTCGACACAAGAAAATGCGCCAATTTTGAGCCAGACCCCAGTTACGCGTTTTGCGCCATGCTTTGCGGCCTGCTGTTCGATCAATTCCAGTGCCCGTTGGCAGAGGGTTATTTCGTGCATATCGCCTCCCATTAACTATTGCCAGCTATAAGCAATAATTGTGCCAGCGTTGATTATCGCTGCGGTGAATAATGTCGATGATGTCGAAATGACACGTCGACACGGCGTCGAAATTCAGTGGAATCATAAAAAATACTTAAATAACAATAGATTAAAAATTGGCACAAAAAATGCTTGAGGGCAGGCATCTCTGTTAAACGGGTAACCTGACAATGACTATTTGGGAAATAAGCGAGAAAGCCGATTACATCGCACAGCGGCATCGTCGCCTACAGGACCAGTGGCATATTTACTGCAATTCGCTGGTTCAGGGGATCACGTTATCAAAAGCGCGTTTGCATCACGCTATGAGCTGCGCGCCAGATAAAGAACTCTGTTTCGTTCTTTTTGAGCATTTTCGAATTTACGTCACCCTCGGGGATGGTTTTAACAGCCACACCATCGAGTACTACGTTGAAACGAAAGACGGCGAAGATAAACAGCAGATTGCACAGGCTCAGTTGGGCATTGACGGCATGATTGATGGCAAGGTCAACATCCGCAATCGCGAACAAGTGCTGGAACACTATCTCGAAAAAATCGCTGGCGTTTACGACAGCTTATACACCGCCATTGAAAACAATACCCCGGTGAATTTAAGCCAACTGGTAAAGGGACAAAGCTCGGCAGCATGAGTTGAGGCTTTGCCTGTGTTGCAGGCGTCATGCCTGTTTGGGGATGGGCGTGTCGATGAGTGTCGAAAATGACATTTCATCGGCATGTTTTCGTCAAAAATGACAATCACCTGAGGAATGCCTGGTGAATCGTTTTGTAATTGCTGACTCCACGCTCTGTATCGGCTGCCACACCTGTGAAGCAGCCTGTTCAGAGACGCATCGCCAGCACGGCCTGCAATCTATGCCGCGCCTGCGAGTGATGCTGAATGATAAAGAATCTGCACCGCAGCTTTGCCATCACTGCGAAGATGCGCCCTGTGCGGTGGTCTGCCCGGTTAACGCTATCACCCGCGTTGATGGCGCAGTCCAGCTTAATGAAAGTCTGTGCGTAAGCTGCAAACTGTGCGGCATTGCCTGTCCGTTTGGCGCAATCGAATTTTCCGGCAGCCGTCCGCTGGATATTCCGGCAAACGCCAATACCGCGAAAGCGCCACCGGCACCGCCTGCTCCGGCGCGTGTCAGCACGTTGCTTGACTGGGTGCCGGGTATTCGCGCAATCGCCGTCAAATGTGACCTCTGTAGTTTTGATGAACAAGGTCCGGCCTGCGTGCGGATGTGCCCGACCAAAGCCCTGCATCTGGTGGATAACACCGATATCGCCCGCGTCAGCAAGCGTAAGCGTGAGCTGACTTTTAACACGGACTTTGGCGATCTCACCTTGTTTCAGCAGGCTCAAAGTGGAGAGGCTAAATGAGCGCAATTTCACTGATCAATAGCGGCGTGGCGTGGTTTGCCGCCGCCGCTGTTCTGGCATTTCTCTTTTCTTTTCATAAGGCGCTAAGTGGCTGGATTGCCGGGATTGGCGGCGCGGTCGGTAGCCTGTACACGGCTGCTGCAGGGTTCACCGTGCTGACTGGCGCGGTCGGCGTGAGCGGTGCGCTGTCGCTGGTGAGTTTTGATATCCAAATTTCCCCGCTTAACGCGATTTGGCTGATTACCCTTGGTCTGTGCGGCCTGTTTGTCAGCCTCTACAACATTGACTGGCATCGCCATGCGCAGGTGAAATGCAACGGCTTGCAGATCAATATGTTGATGGCTGCCGCCGTGTGCGCTGTCATCGCCAGTAACCTGGGCATGTTCGTGGTAATGGCTGAAATCATGGCCCTGTGCGCGGTGTTCCTCACCAGTAATAGCAAAGAGGGCAAACTGTGGTTTGCGCTGGGGCGTCTTGGCACTTTGCTGCTGGCGATCGCTTGCTGGCTGGTGTGGCAGCGTTATGGCACGCTGGATTTGCGCCTGTTGGATATGCGCGTGCAACAACTGCCGCTCGGTTCCGATATCTGGCTGCTTGGCGTGATTGGCTTTGGCCTGCTGGCCGGGATTATCCCACTGCATGGTTGGGTGCCGCAGGCTCATGCCAACGCCTCTGCGCCAGCGGCAGCGCTGTTTTCCACAGTAGTGATGAAAATTGGCCTGCTGGGTATTTTAACTCTGTCGCTGCTGGGGGGTAACGCACCGCTGTGGTGGGGGATTGCGCTGCTGGTGCTCGGCATGATCACCGCGTTCGTCGGCGGTCTGTATGCACTGATGGAGCACAATATCCAGCGTCTGCTGGCTTACCACACGCTGGAAAATATCGGCATTATCCTGCTGGGGCTGGGCGCTGGTGTAACGGGTATCGCGCTTGAACAACCGGCGCTGATTGCCCTTGGCCTGGTCGGTGGTCTGTACCATCTGCTTAACCATAGCCTGTTCAAAAGCGTACTGTTCCTCGGTGCGGGTAGCGTCTGGTTCCGTACTGGTCATCGCGATATCGAAAAACTGGGCGGAATTGGCAAGAAAATGCCGGTTATCTCCATCGCCATGTTAGTCGGGCTGATGGCAATGGCGGCGCTGCCGCCGCTGAACGGGTTTGCCGGTGAATGGGTTATCTATCAATCCTTCTTCAAACTGAGCAATAGCGGCGCGTTTGTTGCCCGTCTGCTGGGGCCGCTGCTCGCTGTGGGTCTGGCAATTACCGGTGCGCTGGCGGTGATGTGTATGGCGAAAGTCTATGGCGTAACCTTCCTCGGCGCACCGCGTACCAAAGAAGCCGAAAACGCCACCTGTGCGCCGATCCTGATGAGCGTAAGTGTGGTGGCACTGGCGATTTGCTGCGTGATTGGCGGTGTTGCTGCGCCGTGGCTGCTGCCGATGCTGTCTGCTGCTGTACCTCTGCCGCTGGAGCCTGCTAACACCACCGTTTCTCAACCGATGATCACGTTGCTGCTGATTGCCTGCCCGCTGCTGCCATTCATCATTATGGCGATTTGCAAAGGCGACCGTCTGCAGTCACGTTCCCGTGGCGCGGCATGGGTGTGTGGCTATGACCACGAAAAATCAATGGTGATTACTGCTCACGGTTTTGCCATGCCGGTGAAACAGGCGTTTGCGCCGGTGCTGAAACTGCGCAAAGTGCTGAATCCGGTGTCGCTGGTGCCGGGCTGGCAGAGCGAGGGAAGTGCGTTGCTGTTCCGCCGGATGGCGCTGGTTGAACTGGCGGTACTGGTGGTGATTATTGTTTCACGAGGAGCCTGAGAATGAGTGTTTTGTATCCGTTAATTCAGGCGCTGGTGTTATTTGCCGTTGCGCCGCTGCTCTCCGGTATTACCCGCGTGGCGCGCGCCCGTCTGCATAACCGTCGCGGACCAGGCGTGCTGCAGGAGTATCGCGACATTATCAAACTGCTGGGTCGCCAGAGCGTTGGCCCGGATGCCTCTGGCTGGGTGTTTCGCCTGACGCCGTATGTGATGGTGGGCGTCATGCTGACTATCGCCACTGCGTTACCGGTAGTGACCGTCGGTTCTCCGCTGCCGCAACTGGGTGATTTGATCACCTTACTGTATCTCTTCGCTATCGCGCGTTTCTTCTTTGCCATTTCCGGTCTGGATACCGGTAGCCCGTTTACCGCTATCGGCGCGAGCCGTGAAGCGATGCTGGGTGTGCTGGTTGAGCCGATGCTGCTGCTTGGGCTGTGGGTCGCCGCACAGGTTGCCGGTTCCACCAACATCAGCAACATCACCGACACCGTTTATCACTGGCCGCTGAGCCAAAGTATTCCACTGGTGCTGGCGCTCTGCGCCTGTGCATTCGCCACCTTTATCGAAATGGGCAAACTGCCGTTCGACCTGGCGGAAGCCGAGCAGGAGTTGCAGGAAGGGCCGCTCTCTGAATACAGCGGTAGCGGCTTTGGCGTAATGAAATGGGGTATCAGCCTGAAACAACTGGTGGTGTTGCAGATGTTCGTCGGGGTGTTTATCCCGTGGGGACAAATGGAAACCTTCACCGCCGGTGGGCTGCTGCTGGCATTGGTGATTGCCATCGTCAAACTGGTGGTCGGTGTACTGGTTATCGCGCTATTCGAAAACAGCATGGCCCGTCTGCGTCTTGATATTACTCCGCGCATGACCTGGGCTGGTTTTGGCTTTGCATTTTTAGCGTTCGTCTCCTTGCTGGCGGCGTGATTAAAGAGAGTTTGAGCATGTCTGAAGAAAAATTAGGTCAACATTATCTCGCCGCGCTGAATGAGGCATTTCCGGGCGTCGTGCTGGACCACGCCTGGCAGACCAAAGATCAGCTTACCGTTACCGTAAAGGTGAACTACCTGCCGGAAGTGGTGGAGTTTCTCTACTACAAACAGGGTGGCTGGCTGTCGGTGCTGTTTGGTAACGACGAGCGCAAACTGAATGGCCATTATGCCGTTTACTACGTGCTGTCGATGGAGAAGGGCACCAGGTGCTGGATAACCGTGCGTGTCGAAGTTGACGCCAACAAACCAGAATATCCGTCCGTGACGCCGCGCGTTCCGGCGGCGGTGTGGGGCGAGCGTGAAGTGCGCGATATGTACGGTTTGATTCCGGTTGGCCTGCCGGATGAACGTCGTCTGGTGCTGCCGGATGACTGGCCGGATGAACTCTACCCGCTGCGTAAAGACAGCATGGATTATCGTCAGCGTCCGGCACCGACCACCGATGCTGAAACCTACGAGTTCATCAACGAACTGGGTGATAAGAAAAATAACGTTGTACCGATTGGTCCGCTACATGTCACTTCTGACGAACCGGGGCACTTCCGTCTGTTCGTCGATGGTGAAAACATTATCGACGCCGACTACCGCCTGTTCTACGTCCATCGTGGCATGGAAAAACTGGCGGAAACCCGCATGGGTTATAACGAAGTGACGTTCCTCTCTGACCGTGTTTGCGGGATCTGCGGCTTCGCCCACAGCACCGCCTACACCACGTCGGTGGAAAACGCGATGGGCATTCAGGTACCAGAGCGTGCGCAGATGATCCGCGCCATTCTGCTGGAAGTGGAACGTCTGCACTCGCATCTGCTCAACCTCGGCCTTGCCTGCCACTTTACTGGCTTTGACTCCGGCTTTATGCAGTTCTTCCGCGTGCGCGAATCCTCCATGAAAATGGCGGAGATCCTCACCGGGGCGCGTAAAACTTACGGTCTGAACTTGATCGGCGGGATTCGTCGCGATCTACTGAAAGATGACATGATCCAGACCCGCCAACTGGCGCAGCAAATGCGTCGTGAAGTGCGGGAACTGGTGGATGTGCTGCTGAGTACGCCAAACATGGAACAGCGCACCGTCGGAATTGGTCGTCTTGATCCAGAAATCGCCCGCGACTTCAGTAACGTTGGGCCGATGGTTCGCGCCAGCGGCCACGCTCGTGATACCCGTGCCGATCACCCGTTTGTTGGTTATGGCTTGCTGCCGATGGAAGTACACAGCGAACAGGGTTGTGACGTTATTTCGCGCCTGAAAGTGCGTATCAACGAAGTCTTTACTTCGCTCAATATGATCGACTACGGCCTGGATAACTTGCCAGGTGGCCCGCTGGCGGTGGAAGGATTCACCTATATTCCACACCGTTTTGCGTTGGGCTTTGCCGAAGCGCCGCGTGGTGATGATATTCACTGGAGCATGACCGGCGACAACCAGAAGCTGTACCGCTGGCGCTGCCGCGCGGCAACCTACGCTAACTGGCCGACCCTGCGCTATATGCTGCGTGGCAACACCGTTTCTGATGCACCGCTGATTATCGGTAGCCTCGACCCTTGCTACTCCTGTACCGACCGCATGACCGTGGTCGATGTGCGTAAGAAGAAGAGCAAAGTGGTGCCGTACAAAGAACTTGAGCGCTACAGCATTGAGCGTAAAAACTCGCCGCTGAAATAAGGAATCGCCATGTTTACCTTTATCAAAAAAGTCATCAAAACCGGCACGGCGACCTCGTCTTATCCGCTGGAGCCGATTGCGGTTGATAAAAACTTCCGTGGTAAGCCAGAGCAGAACCCGCAGCAGTGCATCGGCTGTGCGGCCTGTGTCAATGCCTGCCCGTCAAACGCCTTAACGGTTGAAACCGACCTCGCCACTGGTGAGCTGGCGTGGCAGTTCAATCTTGGTCGTTGCATCTTCTGTGGCCGCTGCGAAGAAGTCTGCCCGACAGCGGCGATTAAACTGTCGCAAGAGTACGAACTGGCAGTGTGGAAGAAAGAAGACTTCCTGCAACAGTCCCGTTTCGCGCTGTGCAACTGCCGCGTCTGCAATCGTCCTTTCGCCGTACAGAAAGAGATCGACTACGCCATTGCGCTGCTTAAGCACAACGGCGACAGCCGCGCGGAAAACCACCGCGAAAGCTTTGAGACTTGCCCGGAATGTAAGCGCCAGAAATGCCTGGTGCCGTCCGACCGTATTGAACTGACTCGCCATATGAAAGAGGCCATCTGATGAGCAATTTATTAGGCCCCCGTGACGCCAACGGCATTCCGGTCCCGATGACGGTGGATGAATCCATCGCCAGCATGAAGGCGTCGTTACTGAAAAAAATCAAACGTTCTGCCTACGTTTACCGCGTGGACTGTGGCGGCTGTAACGGCTGTGAAATCGAAATTTTTGCCACGCTTTCGCCGCTGTTCGATGCAGAACGCTTCGGCATTAAAGTCGTTCCGTCCCCGCGTCATGCGGATATTTTGCTATTTACCGGCGCGGTCACCCGTGCAATGCGATCCCCTGCGCTGCGTGCGTGGCAGTCCGCGCCGGACCCGAAAATCTGTATCTCCTACGGTGCCTGCGGTAACAGCGGCGGCATTTTTCACGATCTCTACTGCGTGTGGGGCGGTACAGATAAAATCGTCCCGGTGGATGTCTACATTCCGGGTTGCCCGCCAACGCCTGCCGCCACGCTGTACGGCTTTGCGATGGCGCTCGGTTTGCTGGAACAGAAAATCCACGCCCGTGGCCCCGGCGAACTGGATGAACAACCAGCAGAAATCCTGCACCCGGAAATGGTGCAGCCGCTGCGCGTAAAAGTGGATCGCGAAGCGCGCCGCCTGGCGGGTTACCGTTACGGTCGCCAGATTGCTGATGATTTCCTGACGCAGTTAGGGCAGGGCGAAGAGCAGGTTGCACGCTGGCTGGAGGCGGAAAACGATCCGCGTCTGAACGAGATTGTCAGCCATCTGAATCATGTTGTTGAAGAGGCGCGTATCCGATGAGTGAAAAGGTGGTGTTCAGTCAACTGAGCCGTAAATTTATTGATGAGAACGATGCCACGCCTTCTGAGGCGCAGCAGGTGGTCTATTACAGCCTGGCGATTGGTCACCACCTTGGGGTTATCGATTGCCTGGAAGCGGCGCTTACCTGCCCGTGGGATGAATACCTGGCATGGATTGCGACACTGGAGGCGGGCAGCGAAGCCCGCCGAAAAATGGAAGGCGTGCCGAAATACGGTGAGATCGTCATCGACATTAACCATGTGCCGATGCTGGCCAATGCATTCGATAAAGCCCGGGCAGCGCAAACTTCGCAGCAGAAGGAATGGAGTACAATGCTGTTAAGTATGCTGCATGATATTCATCAGGAAAACGCCATCTATTTGATGGTGAGGAGATTGCGTGACTGACGTTTTACTTTGTGTTGGCAATAGCATGATGGGCGATGATGGCGCGGGCCCGTTGCTGGCAGAAAAGTGCGCCGCCGCGCCGAAAGGTAACTGGGTGGTGATTGACGGCGGTAGCGCACCGGAAAACGACATTGTCGCCATCCGCGAGCTGCGCCCGACACGACTGCTGATTGTCGACGCCACTGATATGGGGCTAAACCCCGGCGAGATCCGCATCATCGACCCGGATGACATCGCTGAGATGTTTATGATGACGACCCATAACATGCCGTTGAATTACCTTATCGACCAATTGAAAGAAGATATTGGCGAAGTGATTTTCCTCGGCATCCAGCCGGATATCGTCGGCTTTTACTACCCGATGACCCAGCCGATTAAAGATGCGGTGGAAACCGTTTATCAACGGCTGGAAGGCTGGGAAGGAAACGGCGGATTTGCGCAGTTAGCGGCGGAAGAAGAGTAGTTCTTCGTTAAGGAATTCAGGGAATTGAAAATCAGGACAGGGATGTGCGCTTTTTTATTGGGCTTTGTGCTGCCTGCGCAGGCCACCAGCTTTACCGAATATCTGCCGATGAGTGACAGCGAATACGCGCAAAAGCGTGCGCTGAAATCTCTCCTGACCATGCCTTATTTTACCGATCAAAACTGGCATTTTAGAAAAGTGGGCGTTGCTGGCGTGACGCTTGAGAAGATGCCAAATGAAGAGGATTACTGGCAATTAACCGCTAAAGACCGCGCTGGTAAATCCTGGTTTGTGCCTGTGGGTGTGCTGCAAAATATGGCGGGTAATGCGCAATTTTACCGTGCTGACCTCGATCGTAATGGCATTCAGGATTTGGTTATCTGGCGAGGCGTTTCGGGAAACGGGCTGGCGCCTTCCTCGTTTTTGATCCTGATGACCTTTAATCAGCAAGGTCGCCCGTGTGTTTTCCAGGTCGATGGTTTTTACACCGCAAGCAAAACTGGCGTAGATGATTTGCTGGATTTGCAAGGCAATGGTCACACGCAATTGCTGGATATGCAGTTTGATTCTGGTTACTGGATAACCAGTCTGTATCAGGTAAAAGACGCCAAATGGCAGCGCGTTCACGGCTGGTTTGGCAAGTTAAGCTATCCCGCTCTCACGCGTTTTGCTTATACCCCCAACCGTAAACTCATCATCAAACCCATCGCCGGGCGCGACCCGCAAACGGAAGATCTGGCGCTGACGCAGCGTTGTTTGATAAAGGGGGATGTGCTTGATGGGGTGAATCAGCTCTGACAGCAAACGCTAAATTGCCTGATGCGCTACGTTTATCGGGCCTGGATGGTTCGTGCGACGTGTAAGCTGCATCCGGCAGGGTTGCCTAATCTAAATCTTCACCATTACTGGCAATCACTTTTTTATACTGGCGACGATAAAACATTCATCAGAAAATTGATTCACTGCGATTCTCTCATTGCCTTACCGTCATCACATGTCATCGTCACTAGTGTCGATGACAGTGTTTTTGTCGGCCCCAGAAAATTATTTTCCTTATATAACAGCAAATTAAAAACTGGCATGATTTATGAATGTATCGGCGCATTAACTGTCATTGCTGGAGAATTTGATGAACCGTTTCATCATTGCTGACGCGAGTAAATGTATTGGTTGCCGTACCTGTGAAGTAGCGTGCGTGGTTTCTCATCAGGAAAATCAGGATTGCGCTTCGCTGACTCCGGAAACTTTTTTACCGCGTATCCATGTCATTAAAGGTGTGAACATTTCCACTGCTACTGTTTGTCGTCAGTGTGAAGATGCTCCGTGCGCTAATGTCTGCCCGAATGGTGCTATCAGCCGTGATAAAGGGTTTGTTCATGTCATGCAGGAACGCTGCATTGGTTGCAAAACCTGCGTTGTGGCTTGCCCGTACGGCGCGATGGAAGTGGTGGTGCGTCCGGTGATTCGCAACAGCGGCGCGGGGCTGAATGTACGTGCCGATAAAGCCGAAGCCAATAAATGCGATCTGTGTAACCATCGTGAAGACGGCCCTGCGTGTATGTCTGCGTGCCCGACGCATGCGCTGATTTGTGTCGATCGTAATAAACTTGAGCAACTGAGCGCAGAAAAACGCCGCCGCACGGCGATGATGTTCTAAAAATCTTACATAACTATTCTGGCATCAAAGGAATTCCCCGAAATATTCGTAGAATACGGAGCGGGCGATATTGCTGACCTGTGACTACCGGATGCGATGCTGTCGCATCCGGTAGGGTGGGTTATGGATTCATGATGGCGGGAATAACTCAATGGCAAAAAACACATCTTGCGGTGTTCAACTGCGTATTCGTGGCAAAGTGCAGGGCGTTGGTTTTCGTCCGTTTGTCTGGCAACTGGCACAGCAATTAAATCTTCACGGCGATGTCTGTAATGACGGCGATGGCGTGGAAGTCCGGCTGCTGGAAGATCCGCAAACGTTTCTTGTTCAATTGCATCAACACTGCCCGCCGCTGGCGCGTATTGATAGCGTTGATCGTGAGCCGTTTATCTGGTCACAACTGCCCACTGAGTTCACTATCCGCCAGAGCACAGGCGGCACCATGAATACGCAAATTGTTCCGGATGCCGCCACGTGCCCTGCCTGTCTTGCTGAAATGAATACCCTGGGCGAACGGCGTTATCGTTATCCGTTTATCAACTGTACCCACTGCGGCCCGCGTTTCACCATTATTCGCGCGATGCCTTATGACCGCCCATTTACCGTGATGGCAGCGTTTCCGTTATGTCCGGCCTGTGACAAAGAATACCGCGACCCGCTCGATCGTCGCTTCCATGCCCAGCCGGTGGCTTGCCCGGAATGTGGTCCGCATCTTGAATGGGTAAGTAATGATGTTCATGCCAAACAAGAGGCTGCTTTACAGGCTGCTATAGCACAGTTAAAAGCGGGAAAAATCGTCGCCATCAAAGGGATTGGCGGATTTCATCTCGCCTGTGATGCACGTAACAGTGACGCGATAGCAACACTACGAGCGCGCAAACATCGCCCGGCGAAACCGCTGGCGGTTATGTTGCCAACGGTAGAAAACCTACCAGAGGCTGTCCGTCAGTTGCTCACCACGCCTGCCGCGCCGATTGTGCTGGTGGATAAAAAATTCGTTCCCGAACTTTGTGACGACATTGCCCCATGCCTTAACGAAGTTGGGGTGATGTTGCCTGCGAATCCACTGCAACATTTGTTGTTGCAGGAACTGCAATGCCCGCTGGTGATGACCTCCGGCAACCTGAGTGGCAAACCTCCGGCTATCAGCAATGAACAGGCGCTGGAGGATTTGCAGGACATTGCCGACGGATTCTTGTTGCATAACCGCGATATTGTGCAGCGGATGGATGACTCGGTAGTGCGCGAAAGTGGCGAAATGTTGCGCCGTTCGCGTGGCTATGTACCGGATGCGCTGGCTTTGCCGCCGGGTTTTAAAAATGTGCCGCCGATGCTGTGTCTTGGCGCAGATCTGAAAAACACCTTCAGCCTGGTGCGTGGTGAACAA
The DNA here is from genome assembly GCF_002965865.1 of Escherichia sp. MOD1-EC6098. Lineage (NCBI taxonomy): Bacteria > Pseudomonadati > Pseudomonadota > Gammaproteobacteria > Enterobacterales > Enterobacteriaceae > Escherichia > Escherichia sp. MOD1-EC6098. Next base: position 23,270 of record NZ_PTSN01000013.1, on the reverse strand, counting down.
GCCGTGTTGAGTCAGCATCTGGGCGATTTAAGCGACGATGGTATCCAGATGCAGTGGCGCGAAGCGTTACGCCTGATGCAGAACATCTACGATTTCACCCCGCAATGTGTTGTGCATGACGCGCATCCGGGCTATGTCTCCAGCCAGTGGGCGAGTGAAATGAATCTGCCGACGCAAACGGTGTTGCATCATCATGCTCATGCGGCGGCGTGTCTGGCGGAGCATAACTGGCCGCTGGATGGCGGTGATGTCATTGCTTTGACGCTTGACGGTATCGGTATGGGCGAGAACGGCGCTTTGTGGGGCGGCGAGTGCCTGCGGGTGAACTATCGTGAATGCGAGCGCCTGGGCGGCTTGCCTGCAGTGGCGCTTCCTGGTGGTGATCTTGCCGCAAAGCAGCCGTGGCGTAACCTGCTGGCGCAGTGCCTGCGCTTTGTGCCGGAGTGGCAGAATTATCCTGAAACGGTAAGTGTGCAACAGCAAAACTGGAGCGTGCTGGCGCGGGCCATTGAACGAGGCATTAACGCGCCGCTGGCGTCATCGTGCGGGCGTTTGTTCGATGCCGTGGCGGCGGCGCTGGGCTGTGCGCCAGCCACGTTAAGTTATGAAGGGGAAGCGGCTTGTACGCTGGAGGCGCTGGCGTCTTCATGCCACGGCGTGAAGCATCCGGTGACAATGCCGTTGGTCAATAATCACCTGGATCTCGCCATTTTCTGGCGGCAGTGGCTGAACTGGCAAGCTCCGGTTAATCAACGGGCGTGGGCGTTTCATGATGCGCTGGCGCAGGGGTTTGCCGAGTTGATGCGCGAGCAGGCTACGATGCGCGGTATCACTACGCTGGTATTCAGCGGCGGGGTTATTCATAACCGCCTGCTGCGTGCACGTCTGGCGCATTATCTCGCTGATTTCACATTGCTTTTCCCGCAGAGTTTACCTGCGGGTGATGGTGGATTATCTCTGGGGCAGGGGGTTATTGCTGCGGCTCGCTGGCTGGCGGAAGAAGTCCAGAACGGATAAAACGTGTTGCATTTGGACACCATTGCCGGATGCGGCGTAAACGCCTTATCCGGCCTACACATGTGCTCCCCGTAGGTCGAATAAGACGCGCCAGCGTCGCATCCGACATTTTGGGCACAGTAGGCGGATGCGTCATGAACGTATTATGTGACCAACATATGCGCTCTCCGTAGTAGGTCGGATAAGACGCGCCAGCGTCGCATCCGACATTTTGGGCACAGTAGGCGGATGCGACATGAACGCATTATGTGACCAACATATGCGCTCTCTGTAGGTCGGATAAGGCGCGCCAGCGTCGCATCCGACATTTTGGGCACAGTAGGCGGATGCGTCATGAACGCATTATGTGACCAACATATACGCTCCCCGTAGGTCGGATAAGGCGCGCCAGCGTCGCATCCGACATTTTGGGCACAGTAGGCGGATGCGACATGAACGCATTATGTGACCAACATATGCGCTCTCTGTAGGTCGGATAAGGCGCGCCAGCGTCGCATCCGGCATTTTGGGCACAGTAGGCGGATGCGTCATGAACGCATTATGTGATCAACATATGCGCTCCCCGTAGGTCGGATAAGACGCGCCAGCGTCGCATCCGGCATTTTGGGCACAGTAGGCGAATGTGACATGAACGCATTATGTGATCAACATATGCGCTCTCCGTAGGTCGGATAAGGCGCTCGCGCCGCATCCGACAACCGTGTTGCCTGATGCGACGCTGGCATTTTGGGCACAGTAGCCAGATGCGCCTACACCGGTAACGTTTTCAACAATCCAAACGCCTCTTTCATCCGATCTTCACTGACCACAAAGGCACGTAACTGATCGGTATCGTCCAGACCGCGTGCCACCATTCCCTGGTTTTCGGCACAAATCTGCCAGCGTAAATCCCGACGCTGGGTTTCCCCTGCCAGATGCAGTGGTAACTCCGGCGTTTTGATTTTTACCAGCATCGCCGGTAGTTTCAGAGGCGTATTAGCGCCGAGCAGATTTTTTGCCAGCATCATTGCGCTAAGTTGAATCGGCTGCAGAAACGGCAATACCTGACCGTTAATTTCCGCGCAATCGCCCAGCGCGTAAATATCGACATTGCTGGTTTGCAGATAACTATCGACGCAAACGCCGCGATTAATCGTCAGCCCGGCGCGTCGTGCCAGGGCGGTTTCCGGGCGCAGCCCGGTGGCGGCAATCACCGCATCCACTTCGATGCTGCGCTGGCGGTCCAGGGTTGCACGGATGCCAGAATCCGTTTTTTCCAGCGCCAGTAACTGAGATTTCAACAGCAGATGGACGCCCATCTCCGTCAACCGATGTTGTAAGCGACTGCTTACTTCCGGTGGCATTAACGATGCCAGAATACTGGCGGCGTTGTCGATCAGCGTGACTGCTTTGCCTGCCCGACAAAAATCCATCGCCAGTTCGCTACCAATCAGGCCGCCACCGACAATCAACACGCGCTGTGCTTCCCGTAGTTGCGTTTCACAGGCGCGATACTCTTGCTGACTATTTAAAGTAAGCATTAACTCACGCCCAGGCACCGGCGGGACGAAGGCGCTGGCACCGGTTGCCAGCACTAACTTGTCGTACTGCCACTGATTATTCTGGCTTTTCACCACATGGGCTTCGGCATCAATATCCGTCACCCAGGTTTGTGGAAACAGGCGCAGATTAAACTGTTCGGCAAATTCTCCCGCCGTCTGGCGGGTAAGGTCGTCGGCACGTTGTCCCTGACTGATAACATGGCTGAGATCAGGTTTGTTGTACTCATCCATGCTATCGGCAGCAATCAGGGTTAATGGAATACTGGCGTCCTGTTTGCGAATATTTTTCACCAGTTGGCGGGCGGCGAAGCCCGAACCAATGATCACAATACCGTTGCTCATTTTGCCTCCGATGCCAGTTCATCAAAGACGTCTTTGCCGAGGGAACATTCCGGGCACAGGAAGTTATCCGGAACTTCACTCCACGGCGTTCCCGGCGCGACGTCCTGCATTGGCTCGCCTTTTGCTGGATCGTAAATCCACTGGCAGACGCTGCACTGCATCCGTGGGCCGAGGTCGGTTGTTGTGGTGGCACTGGTTTCTTCTTTAACCACCGTATTCACTGTGCTCTGCGGCAGCGGCGCGAGCGCCCACTGACGGGCGATTTCACGACCGTGTTCACGACATAACTCCAGCGCGTCCTGATCCGGTCGCCATTTGGCTTTCAGACTAAGTGACATTTCGAAGCCTGCATCCTGCAAGCGCGTAGAAAGACGATCAACCGCACCGCCGCTCCAGCCGTGGGAGCCGAAAGCGCTGGCGCGTTTGTTACGGAAGCGCAATCCGGTCATCTCCTCCACCAGCCCGGCGATTTTCGGCATCATTACGTTATTCATCGTCGAAGTCCCAACCAGCACGCCTTTTGAGCGGAAGACATTGGTCAGGATTTCGTTTTTATCGCTCCGGGCGACGTTGAAAATTTTCACCGCTACGCGCGGGTCGGTTTCTGCAATCCCCTGGGCGATAGCGTCAGCCATCATGCGGGTGTTATTCGACATGGTGTCGTAGAAAATAGTGATCCTGTCTTCCTGATAATCCGCCGCCCATTTCAGGTACAGCTCGACAATCTGCGTCGGGTTATCGCGCCACACCACACCGTGAGAGGTGGCAATCATATCGACCGGCAAGTTAAAGCCCAGAATCTCGGTAATTTTCGGCGTTACCAGGCGGCTGAACGGCGTCAGGATATTGGCGTAGTAACGCTGGCACTGTTCGAAAAGCTCGGTCTGATCCACTTCATCGTTGAACAGATGCTCGTCGCAGTAGTGCTGACCAAAGGCATCGTTACTGAACAGCACTGCATCGCCCGTCAGGTAAGTCATCATGCTGTCCGGCCAGTGGAGCATTGGTGTTTCGACAAAAATGAGCTGTTTGCCGTTACCGATATCCAGCGTGTCGCCGGTTTTCACCACGTTGAAATTCCACTCCGGATGATGGTGATGGCCATTAATTGAGTCGATGGCGTTGGCAGTACAGTAGATTGGCGTATCCGGAATTTGCGCCATCAGTTCGGTCAGCGCCCCGGCGTGGTCTTCTTCTGCATGGTTAATTACGATGTAATCGATATCTGCCAGATCGATTTCATTACGCAGGTTCTGCACAAATTCGCGGCTGAATTTATGGTCGACAGTGTCGATTAGCACATTTTTTTCTTCGCGAATGAGGTAGCTGTTGTAGCTGCTGCCGCGCAGCGTTTTATATTCTGTGCCGTGAAAATCACGCACTTCCCAGTCACGTTGACCAACCCAATGAATGTTATTTTTCACCACAATAGACATAGCAACCTCAATTTATTCAGCGTGTTCTAAAAAGATGTCTTGTTAATTGCAGATTGCGTGCCAGTTTTTTATCTGATTGTTTTTACTCTATAAATTAATTTATGCTCATTAATGAGTAGTCAAAATGACTATTAATCAGATGGTCGATATGACAATATCTATAGTCAAATTGACAGTGAGGCAAAGATGAGTTTTTCCGTTGATGTGCTGGCGAATATCGCCATCGAATTGCAGCGCGGGATTGGCCATCAGGATCGTTTTCAACGCCTGATTACCACGCTGCGTCAGGTGCTGGAGTGTGATGCGTCAGCGTTGCTGCGCTACGACTCGCGGCAATTTATTCCGCTCGCCATCGACGGGCTGGCAAAAGATGTGCTCGGCAGACGCTTTGCGCTGGAAGGGCATCCGCGGCTGGAAGCGATTGCCCGTGCCGGGGACGTGGTGCGTTTTCCTGCAGACAGCGAATTACCCGATCCCTATGACGGTTTGATTCCCGGGCAGGAGAGTCTGAAGGTTCATGCCTGTGTTGGTCTGCCATTGTTTGCCGGGCAAAACCTGATTGGCGCATTGACGCTCGACGGGATGCAGCCCGATCAGTTCGATGTTTTCAGCGATGAAGAGTTACGGCTGATTGCCGCACTGGCGGCGGGGGCGTTAAGCAATGCGTTGCTGATTGAACAACTGGAAAGCCAGAATATGTTGCCGGGTCATGCCGTGCCGTTTGAAGCGGTGAAAGAGATGCAGATGATTGGCCTGTCGCCAGGTATGACGCAACTGAAAAAAGAGATTGAGATTGTGGCAGCGTCCGATCTCAACGTCTTAATTAGCGGTGAGACGGGAACAGGTAAGGAGCTGGTGGCGAAAGCGATTCATGAAGCCTCGCCGCGGGCGGTGAATCCGCTGGTTTATCTCAACTGCGCCGCACTGCCGGAAAGCGTGGCGGAAAGTGAGCTGTTCGGGCATGTGAAAGGGGCGTTTACCGGCGCTATCAGTAACCGCAGTGGTAAGTTTGAAATGGCGGATAACGGTACGCTGTTTCTGGATGAGATCGGTGAGTTGTCGTTGGCATTGCAGGTCAAGCTACTGCGGGTGTTGCAGTATGGCGATATTCAGCGCGTTGGCGATGACCGCAGTTTGCGGGTGGATGTGCGCGTACTGGCAGCGACTAACCGCGACTTGCACGAAGAAGTACTGGCAGGGCGATTTCGCGCCGATTTATTCCATCGCCTGAGTGTGTTTCCGCTTTCCGTGCCGCCGCTACGTGAGCGGGGCGATGACGTTATTTTGCTGGCGGGTTATTTCTGCGAGCAGTGCCGTCTGCGACTGGGACTTTCTCGCGTGGTGTTGAGCGCCAGTGCGCGGAATTTATTGCAACACTACCGTTTTCCGGGAAACGTGCGCGAACTGGAACATGCTATTCATCGGGCGGTAGTGCTGGCGAGAGCGACCCGCAGCGGTGATGAAGTAATTCTTGAGGCGCAACATTTTGCTTTTCCTGAGGTGACGTTGCCGTCGCCAGAAGTGACGACAGTGCCCGTCGTTAAACAAAACCTGCGTAAAGCGACAGAAGAGTTCCAGCGCGAAACCATTCGCCAGGCGCTGGCACAAAATAATCACAATTGGGCCGCCTGTGCGCGGATGCTGGAAATCGACGTCGCCAACCTGCATCGGCTGGCGAAACGTCTGGGATTGAAGGATTAAATAATCCCGGCCTGATAGAAATCCTGCAGGTTAATCGCGCCGGCGAGTTTACCGTTTTCATCTACCACCGGTGCGGCGGTGATTTTGCGCTTCATCAGGATCTCTTTGGCGTCAATGGCGCGGCTTTGTGCCTGTAATGTGGTGCCACCAGCCGTCATCGCTTCATTAACGGGCGTGGTGAGTGCACCACCGCCAACCAGCCAGCGACGTAAATCGCCGTCGGTAAAGACGCCTTTCACCAGTCGTTGATCATCACACACTGCCACCAGCCCTAACCCGGTGCGGCTGAGTTCCAGCATCGCGTCCATCACGCTGGCGGTTAACGCCACCTGCGGGACAGCATCATCACGGCGCATCAGATGATGCACTTTGTTCAGCAAGCGAGCGCCCAGCGCGCCGGCTGGATGGGAGCGGGCAAAATCTTCTTCATTAAACCCACGCGCCTGCATGACCGCCATCGCCAGCGCATCGCCCATCATCAGGGTATTGACGGTGCTGGAAGTCGGCGCAAGGTGCATCGGGCAGGCTTCGCGTTCTACGGAAATATCCAGCACCGCTTTCGCCGCCAGACCCAGCGGTGACGTCGGTTTACCGGTCATTGCCAGCAGAGCAATAGATTTGTCTTCCAGACGCGGAATAATCAGATCCAGTTCCTTTGCGCCACCGGAGTACGAGATAAACAGCATTACATCGCGGCTTTCAATCATCCCCAGATCGCCGTGCAGTGCCTCTGCCGGATGGACAAAAAAAGCAGGCGTGCCAGTGCTGGCAAGCGTTGCGGCGATTTTCTTACCAATGTGGCCCGATTTGCCAATTCCCGAAACCACCACTTTGCCTTCGCAGTGCAGGATGATATTGGCGGCGCGAACAAAATCATCGCCCAGACGTTCAGGTAAACGGCTTGCTTCCTGCAACTCCAGCATTAACGTCTGACGTCCCGCGTTCAGTAGTGCTTCACTCATTGCTTTCTCCGGTGATGATCACGTCGATCCCTTTCTCTTCCAGCGCCTGACGAAACGCTGGAGAAATGCCTGCGTCGGTAATGAGTTTATCGACGCTTTCAAGACTGCAAACTACATTGGGGCTTTTACGACCAAACTTCGATGAGTCAGCCATCAAAATAACTTCGCGCGCAGCATTACACATCGCTTTACTGACGGTGTAGACCTCGTTGAAAGTCGTTACGCCTGCATTCAGATCGATGCCGTCGGTGCCCATAAACAATTTATCGAAGCTGAAATGTTCGAAGGCATTCTCGGCAAGTTGCCCGTGAAATGAGGCCGATTTTTTGCGAAATGTTCCGCCAGGCATCAGGATGGTTTGCTCGTTATCCAGTTCGGATAGCGCATTGACAATATGCAGACTGTTGGTCATCACTGTGATGTTATTAAAGCGCGAGAGCATTGGCACCATCTGCAATACGGTACTGCCAGCATCGAGAATGATTGAGTCGCCATCGTGGATAAAACTGACGGCGGCTTCCGCTATCAACTCTTTTTTGTGGGTGTTGATGAGCGTTTTATGATCGATTGGCGGATCGGATTCCTCTTTATTTAACACCACGCCGCCATAGGTACGAATGACGGTTCCGGCATGTTCCAGAATGACCAGATCTTTACGAATGGTTGTGCCTGTGGTGTCAAAGTATTGCGCCAATTCTTCAACCGAGCATTTCCCCTGCTTTTGCAGATACTCCAGAATGGCGGCCTGACGCTGACGAGGTTTCATAGGCGTGATTACCTGATTTAGGTTTCAAAATGATAACTTCGCAAGCAAGTAGCATTCACAACGAAATTATCTACGTTTCAGTTTAAGCGCCAATGATAGAGCATTCTGCGATAATGGATCATGGGGAAAGATCACATCGGGCCGTAAATCAGCAGAATGCATACCCGTAATGGCAGGAATTTTTTGCGGTCGGGCGAAAACGGTCAGTCCTTTCATAAACAAGGTGTCGACGATGCGCTGCTGATCGTCCAGGGCGATGGCGACTACGACCCGCGGTTTAAAGCGCCCGCTGGAACGGCCCACGCCAACGCGGCCTTGCTGGCAAAGTGCATCGAAGGCACGGTTAAAACGAGAAATTTGCCAGCCGCCTAAGGCCAGTTGTGTACACCAGGCGATAACGGCGACGGTGATGAGAGCGGATACCATAACTTCTCCTTATATGTGGTGGCGGAGGATTTCCGCTGAGAATGTTTACAGTGTGTGCTTTATTCATGCCGGATGCGGCGTGAACGCCTTATTAGGTCTTAAAAGTTTTGTTAATTCAATGTGTTGTATGGGTGTCGTAGGCCTGATAAGCGTAGCGCATCAGGCAGTCTCGCGGAGATCCTTAAAGGATCTCCGCTGTTGATCAGAACATGACCTGACCGCCAGTGACATTAATCGACTGCCCGGTGCAGTACGACGCTTTGGGACTGGCGTAGAACAACAACATATTCAGTACATCCTGATAATCACAGCCGCGCTTAAGTGGCACTTTATCGATGTAATATTGCTCGACTTGATCCGGTTTTATGCCCAGCTTAGTGGCGTATTGCGGCAATAGTGACTGGAACATAGGTGATTTCAGCAAGTTACCGAGCATCAGTGAATGCACCGTAATGCCGTACTCCGCAAGATCCAACGCCAGTGACTGGGTAAGACCGACTCCGCCAAATTTCGCGGCGCTGTAACCAGAGTTGTGTTTGCTGCCCACTTTGCCTGATTTCGAGTTGATCTGAATAATCCGTCCCTGAATGCCGTCGCGGATCATCAGGCGCGAAAATTCACGCGCACAAAGGAAGTAGCCCACCAGATTTACCTGTAGCGAGCGGTCAAAATCCCCCAGTTGGAAATCGCTGATAAACGCTGCTTTAGCAATTCCGGCGCTGTAGACCAGTAAATCCACACGACCAAAGATCTCATCTACCCCACGAGAGAGTGCCAGTACGCTCTGCTCGCTGGTGGCATCAGCACCAAAACCATATGCCATGCCTTCGCCATATTCTGCATTAATTTCTTGCGCCACATTTGCAGCTTTGTCGCTCTGAATATCGACAACCGCCACGCGATACCCCTCGGCAGCCAGACCGTGGCACAGGAACGCGCCTAAGGTTTGCCCACCACCGATGACAACAGCAACCTGATTCATTTTTTACTCCTTAACAGATTCAAACTTCAAAACTGATCCCGGCGCGATATCGTCGGGTACGGGGCCTGCCACATGGACAGTGCCCGGAAATTCCGCTTCGCTTAAACCATCGAAGCGCAGGGTGACATGACCCAGTTCGCGAAGGTTGTCTTCCGCCACGCTGCCAACGGCGGTTACCGGATAGCGATGCTGTCCGAGAGAAAATTGCAAACCGGGATGGAGTTCACCTTTCAATTCGCCGTGGCAATGAATGAAGCAATACTCTTCGAGATCCGCAGGCGCGCCTTCACGAAAGGTGATGAGCATCTGATCGCTGAGAGCGTCAGTCGCACTCGCGCCGATACGGGTGATGGTGGTCTGATAAATAACGGTCATGTTTTAACCTCTATTGATAGATAAAACCGGAGACAAACCAGGCGATAAGTACGGTAGGCGCGCCGGTCAGAAAGCGGCTCACCAGTACAGAAGGGACACCGACGCGAACCGTGTCCTGACGGGCTTCCGCCAGAGACAAACCGACCGGGATAAAATCGCAGGCCGCCTGCGCGTTGATGGCAAACAGCGCCGGTAAAGCCAGATGCGGCGGAATATTGCCGAGACCAATCTGCACGCCAATCAATACGCCGATAACCTGCGCGATAACCGCGCCAGGGCCGAGGAAAGGCGAAAGCAGCGGAAAGGAGCAGATGAGTGCCAGCATCACCAGTCCCAGAGGATGACTGGCCAGCGGAGCAAGACCGTGGGCTATCCAGTCGCCAAGACCGGAAGCCATAATGATGCCGATAAGCGCCGAGACGAACGCCATAAACGGCAGGATGGTTTTTAATACGGTGTCGATGGTGTCGCGGCCAGACTGGAACAGCACGGCAACCGCAGACCCCATGCCCATTCCTACTTTCGCCAGTAAGCCATCGCTTTGTTCGGTGATTTTCTTGCTGGTATCGTAGTCACGACCTACGGTAGAGGATTGTGGAGCAGCATCACCCACTACAGTGATGTTTTCTTCTTTTACACCGGAGACATAAATATCTTCCACGATGTACTGCGCCAGCGGACCGGACTTGCCCGTTGAGTGGATATTGATAGTGGGAATACGCCGCTTGGGATAAATGCCGCAGCGCAGTGTACCGCCACAGTCGATTACCGCGACGCCGATTTCCGCTTCTGCGGGTTCACCTTCTTTAAATCCGTCGATAGCCTGCCAGCCAGTAAGCTGTGCCAGTTTGTCGACAATCGCAGGACGTGTACCGGCGGTGATATAGACGATTTTTTTCCCCGGAGTGGCTTCCAGCTCCAGCGGGCCGCCCCAGCCCCCCGTCCCTTTTTCGATCCGAATACGTGTCATGATGTTGCTCCTGCCAGACGAACTTTCTGTTCAAGTTGAATGCCCATCTTTTTCTCAAAAATGGCGGTGGTCAGGTCGGTCACCCAACCGCGGAAGAAGTTAGTGATCAGGCCTACCAACAGATAACTGACGGCCAGCGGGCCAAGTGGCAGGTTCAGCGTTGTCAGACCGCTGGCAATTCCAAGATAAACAAACAATTCGCCGGGGTTGATATGGGGGAAGAGGCCATTCATTGAGTGGCAGCTATAAGAAGCCGCCGCATAGTAGCTGGGTTTGTACTTTTCCGGCATAAAGCGACCGAGGCTTAAGGTCATGGGGTTACAAAAGACAAACGTACCAATGCACGGTAGCAGCAGGTAACGGGAAACAGGATTACCGGCACAACGTTGAGCAAAACGTTCAATACGATGTTGACCGATAAAATTAATCAGTGCGTTCATGATTACCAGCAGGCTAATCAACAGCGGAAGAATGCCGGTCACCATCCCGGTAAACACCTCTCCGCCTTTCTGGAACAGCCCGATGAACCACTCTGCGCCATGAGTAATGGTTTCTATCATTGTTCTCTCCTTCAGAATTTATTGTTTTATTACCAAACGGCAACCTAATCTAATCAGATCGAAAGATTTAAAAGTGTTATTTTGATCGCAAAATGAAAGATAAATATTTTAATTTGAAAGTTATGGTGAAGGTGTGTCGATGAAGGGTATTTGAGTTATGTAAAGTCCGTATCGGGGAGCGACTACCGCTTCCTTGTGCAGGGCGCGATGCTTTACCATACTTGCCCCAGGTTGAATCTGTTAAATGGACTCCTCATGTTCAAGCGTCGTTATGTAACATTGCTTCCCCTTTTTGTGTTGCTTGCCGCCTGCAGCAGCAAGCCAAAACCTACCGAGACTGAAACGACCACCGGAACGCCGTCTGGCGGCTTCCTGCTTGAGCCGCAGCACAATGTGATGCAGATGGGCGGTGACTTCGCCAACAACCCGAATGCCCAGCAGTTCATCGATAAAATGGTGAGCAAACACGGCTTCGATCGTCAGCAACTGCAAGAAATCCTTTCCCAGGCGAAACGTCTGGATTCGGTACTGCGGTTGATGGATAACCAGGCACCGACCACATCGGTGCAGCCGCCATCAGGCCCGAACGGTGCATGGCTGCGTTATCGCAAAAAATTTATTACTCCGGATAACGTGCAGAACGGCGTGGTTTTCTGGAATCAATATGAAGATGCGCTGAATCGCGCGTGGCAGGTATATGGTGTACCGCCAGAAATTATCGTCGGAATTATTGGCGTCGAAACCCGCTGGGGACGCGTGATGGGTAAAACCCGCATCCTTGATGCGCTGGCAACGCTGTCATTTAACTATCCACGCCGCGCGGAATATTTCTCTGGCGAACTGGAAACCTTCCTGCTAATGGCGCGCGATGAGCAGGATGATCCGCTCAATCTGAAAGGTTCCTTTGCCGGAGCGATGGGCTATGGACAGTTTATGCCATCGTCTTACAAACAATACGCCGTGGACTTTAGCGGTGATGGTCATATCAACCTGTGGGATCCGGTTGATGCTATTGGTAGTGTGGCAAACTATTTCAAAGCGCACGGCTGGGTGAAAGGTGACCTGGTGGCGGTGATGGCAAACGGCCAGGCTCCAGGTTTACCAAATGGTTTCAAAACTAAGTACAGCATTTCGCAGCTTGCTGCGGCAGGTTTGACGCCGCAGCAGCCGTTGGGGAATCATCAGCAGGCCAGCTTGCTGCGTCTGGATGTTGGGACGGGTTACCAGTACTGGTATGGTCTGCCGAACTTCTACACCATTACTCGTTACAACCACAGCACCCATTATGCAATGGCAGTCTGGCAGTTAGGACAGGCTGTGGCGCTGGCGCGCGTACAGTAACAACTGACAAGAGGGGAGTTTAAACTTCCCTCTGCTTTATTACTGTTTATTCGAATTACGTAATTGCTTGATTTTTTTCGACAGCGATATCGTATATCCCAGGCAGACAACGCCTAATGCAGCCTGACCGAAGTCGAAAGGTTCAAGATAGCCAGAAGATAAAATCTTACATACTACTGCAACCAGGGCGCTGATGCCGCCAATGGTGACCCACATGCGCATTTGCGTGGTCTGTTTGAGCACGTTTTGTGGGGTGTTATCCGTTTTCTTTGTTGCCATTGCTTTTCTCTCCCTGTGAATACATATCAATGTGAACGCGGCATGGTAGCCTTTTTTCTTTACCGGTTGGTCGTAACAGTCTTATTTCGGAATGCGACTCGTAAAATGAATCGCTCGTCCCCATCTTCTGCGGGAAAGTGCTATCTTGTCCGGCATAAATTTTTGACTGACAGAGGTTGTGATGACTGACAGTGAACTGATGCAATTGAGTGAACAGGTCGGGCTGGCACTGAAAGCCCGTGGCGCAACCGTCACAACCGCTGAGTCTTGTACCGGCGGTTGGGTCGCGAAAGTTATTACCGATATTGCTGGCAGTTCCGCTTGGTTTGAACGCGGATTTGTCACCTACAGTAACGAGGCTAAAGCGCAGATGATCGGCGTACGTGAAGAGACGCTGGCGCAGCATGGCGCGGTGAGTGAACCCGTCGTGGTGGAAATGGCAATTGGTGCACTGAAAGCGGCTCGAGCTGATTATGCCGTGTCTATCAGCGGCATTGCCGGACCGGATGGCGGCAGTGAAGAGAAGCCTGTAGGCACCGTCTGGTTTGCGTTTGCTTCTGCCAGCGGCGAAGGCATTACCCGCCGGGAATGCTTCAGCGGTGACCGTGATGCAGTACGACGTCAGGCGACGGCTTATGCATTACAGACGTTGCGACAACAATTTCTACAAAACACTTGATACTGTATGAGCATACAGTATAATTGCTTCAACAGAACATATTGACTATCCGGTATTACCCGGCATGACAGGAGTAAAAATGGCTATCGACGAAAACAAACAGAAAGCGTTGGCGGCAGCACTGGGCCAGATTGAGAAACAATTTGGTAAAGGCTCCATCATGCGCCTGGGTGAAGACCGTTCCATGGATGTGGAAACCATCTCTACCGGTTCGCTTTCACTGGATATCGCGCTTGGGGCAGGTGGTCTGCCGATGGGTCGTATCGTCGAAATCTACGGGCCGGAATCTTCCGGTAAAACTACGCTGACGCTACAGGTGATTGCCGCTGCGCAGCGTGAAGGTAAAACCTGTGCGTTTATCGATGCTGAACACGCGCTGGACCCAGTCTATGCACGTAAACTGGGCGTCGATATTGATAATCTGCTGTGCTCTCAACCGGACACTGGTGAGCAGGCTCTGGAAATCTGTGACGCTCTGGCACGTTCTGGCGCGGTAGATGTTATCGTTGTTGACTCCGTTGCGGCGCTGACGCCGAAAGCAGAAATCGAAGGCGAAATTGGTGACTCTCATATGGGCCTTGCGGCACGTATGATGAGCCAGGCGATGCGTAAGCTGGCGGGTAACCTGAAGCAATCCAACACGTTGCTGATTTTCATCAACCAGATCCGTATGAAAATTGGCGTGATGTTCGGTAACCCTGAAACCACTACCGGTGGTAATGCGCTGAAATTCTACGCTTCTGTTCGTCTCGATATCCGCCGTATTGGCGCGGTGAAAGAGGGCGAAAACGTGGTGGGTAGCGAAACTCGCGTGAAAGTTGTGAAGAACAAAATCGCTGCGCCGTTTAAACAGGCTGAATTCCAAATCCTCTACGGCGAAGGCATCAACTTCTACGGCGAACTGGTTGACCTGGGCGTGAAAGAGAAGCTGATCGAGAAAGCGGGTGCATGGTACAGCTATAAAGGCGAGAAGATCGGCCAGGGTAAAGCAAATGCGACAGCATGGCTGAAAGACAACCCGGAAACTGCGAAAGAGATCGAGAAGAAAGTGCGTGAGTTGCTGCTGAGCAACCCAAATGCAACGCCAGATTTCTCTGTTGATGACAGCGAAGGTGTAGCAGAAACGAACGAAGATTTTTAATCGTCTTGTTTGATACATAAGGGTCGCATCTGCGGCCCTTTTGCTTTTTAAGTTTTAAGGGGATGCCATGACCGAATTAACGCCCCGTCGCCCGATATATACTCGCCTGTTGGATCGCGCGGTACGTATTCTGGCGGTACGTGATCACAGTGAGCAGGAACTGCGCCGTAAACTTGCAGCACCGATTATGGGCAAAAATGGCCCGGAAGAGATTGATGCCACGGCAGAAGATTATGAGCGTGTTATCGCCTGGTGTCATGAACACGGTTATCTCGATGACAGCCGCTTTGTTGCACGCTTTATCGCCAGTCGCAGTCGCAAAGGATATGGACCGGCACGTATTCGTCAGGAACTGAGCCAGAAAGGGATCTCCCGAGAGGCGACAGAAAAAGCGATGCGTGAATGTGACATCGACTGGTGCGCGCTGGCGCGTGATCAAGCGACGCGAAAATATGGTGAACCTTTGCCAACCATCTTTTCAGAAAAAGTTAAGATCCAGCGTTTTCTGCTCTATCGTGGCTATCTGATGGAAGATATCCAGGAGATTTGGCGAAATTTTGCCGACTGAACGCATACGGTATTTTACTTCCCAGTCAAGAAAACTTATCTTATTCCCACTTTTTCAGTTACCAGCCCGGCGGTTAACAACACGTTGCTGCTGGTAGCGATATTTCTTTAGCTTGATTTCAGGATAATTATGAGCAAGAGCACCGCTGAGATCCGTCAGGCGTTTCTCGACTTTTTCCACAGTAAGGGGCATCAGGTAGTTGCCAGCAGTTCCCTGGTTCCCCATAACGACCCAACTTTGTTGTTTACCAACGCCGGGATGAACCAGTTCAAGGATGTGTTCCTTGGGCTCGACAAGCGTAATTATTCCCGCGCTACCACTTCCCAACGCTGCGTGCGTGCGGGTGGTAAACACAACGACCTGGAAAACGTCGGTTACACCGCACGCCATCACACCTTCTTCGAAATGCTGGGCAACTTCAGCTTCGGTGACTATTTCAAACACGATGCTATTCAGTTTGCATGGGAATTGCTGACCAGCGAAAAATGGTTTGCCCTGCCGAAAGAGCGTCTGTGGGTTACCGTCTATGAAAGCGACGACGAAGCCTACGAAATCTGGGAAAAAGAAGTTGGGATCCCACGCGAACGTATTATTCGCATCGGTGATAACAAAGGTGCGCCATACGCATCTGACAACTTCTGGCAGATGGGCGACACTGGTCCGTGCGGCCCGTGCACCGAAATTTTCTATGATCACGGCGACCATATCTGGGGTGGCCCTCCGGGAAGCGCAGAAGAAGACGGCGACCGTTACATTGAGATCTGGAACATCGTCTTCATGCAGTTCAACCGCCAGGCCGATGGCACTATGGAACCGCTTCCGAAGCCGTCTGTTGATACCGGTATGGGGCTGGAGCGAATTGCTGCGGTGCTGCAACATGTTAACTCTAACTATGACATTGACCTGTTCCGCACGCTGATTCAGGCGGTTGCAAAAGTCACTGGCGCGACCGATCTGAGCAACAAATCGCTGCGTGTTATCGCTGACCACATTCGTTCCTGCGCATTCCTGATAGCAGATGGTGTCATGCCATCCAATGAAAACCGTGGTTATGTACTGCGTCGTATCATTCGTCGCGCGGTACGTCACGGCAATATGCTGGGCGCGAAAGAAACCTTCTTCTACAAACTGGTTGGTCCGCTGATCGACGTTATGGGCTCTGCGGGTGAAGACCTGAAACGCCAGCAGGCGCTGGTTGAGCAGGTGCTGAAAACTGAAGAAGAGCAGTTTGCGCGTACTTTGGAGCGCGGTCTGGCGTTGCTGGACGAAGAGTTAGCGAAACTTTCTGGTGATACGCTGGATGGCGAAACGGCTTTCCGTCTGTACGATACCTACGGTTTCCCGGTTGACCTGACGGCTGACGTTTGTCGTGAGCGCAACATCAAAGTCGATGAAGCCGGTTTTGAAGCAGCAATGGAAGAGCAGCGCCGTCGCGCACGTGAAGCCAGTGGCTTTGGCGCTGATTACAACGCGATGATCCGTGTTGATAGCGCTTCTGAATTTAAAGGCTATGACCATCTGGAACTGAACGGCAAAGTGACTGCACTGTTTGTTGATGGCAAAGCTGTTGATGCAATCAATGCAGGCCAGGAAGCGGTTGTCGTACTGGATCAAACGCCATTCTATGCAGAATCAGGCGGCCAGGTTGGCGATAAAGGCGAACTGAAAGGCGCAAGCTTCTCTTTTGCGGTGGAAGACACTCAAAAATACGGCCAGGCGATAGGTCACATCGGTAAACTTGCTGCGGGTTCTCTGAAAGTGGGCGACGCGGTGCAGGCTGATGTTGATGAAGCGCGCCGCGCCCGTATTCGTCTGAACCACTCCGCAACGCACCTGATGCACGCTGCATTGCGCCAGGTTCTGGGTACTCATGTCTCCCAGAAAGGTTCTTTGGTTAACGACAAAGTGCTGCGTTTCGACTTCTCGCATAACGAAGCGATGAAACCTGAAGAGATTCGGGCGGTCGAAGACCTGGTGAACGCACAGATTCGTCGCAACCTGCCGATCGAAACCAACATCATGGATCTTGAGGCGGCTAAAGCGAAAGGCGCGATGGCGTTGTTCGGTGAGAAGTATGATGAACGCGTACGTGTGCTGAGCATGGGCGATTTCTCTACCGAGCTGTGTGGCGGTACTCACGCCAGCCGCACCGGTGATATCGGCCTGTTCCGCATCATCTCTGAATCGGGTACTGCTGCAGGCGTTCGCCGTATCGAAGCGGTAACCGGAGAAGGTGCTATCACCACTGTTCATGCGGACAGCGATCGCTTAAGCGAAGTCGCGCATCTGCTGAAAGGCGATAGCAACAATCTGGTTGATAAAGTGCGTTCAGTGCTGGAACGTACGCGTCAGTTGGAAAAAGAGTTACAACAGCTTAAAGAACAGGCTGCTGCGCAGGAGAGTGCGAATCTTTCCAGTAAGGCAATTGATGTTAATGGTGTTAAGCTGTTGGTTAGCGAGCTTAGCGGTGTTGAGCCGAAAATGTTACGTACCATGGTTGACGATTTAAAAAATCAGCTGGGGTCGACAATTATCGTGCTGGCAACGGTAGCCGAAGGTAAGGTTTCTCTGATTGCAGGCGTATCTAAGGACGTCACAGATCGTGTGAAAGCAGGGGAACTGATTGGTATGGTCGCTCAGCAGGTGGGCGGCAAGGGTGGTGGACGTCCTGACATGGCGCAAGCCGGTGGTACGGATGCTGCGGCCTTACCTGCAGCGTTAGCCAGTGTGAAAGGCTGGGTCAGCGCGAAATTGCAATAATATAAGCGTCAGGCAATGCCGCAGAGTGAGTCTGCGGCATTCGCATCAACGCTATCGACAACGATAAAGTCAGGTTGAAGTTGTGTATATCGGCTAAACTTAGGTTTAACAGAATGTAATGCCATGACTGCTTACATGTAATGTGTTTGTCATTGCTTACTTTTTGGCGTTATATGATGGATAATGCCGGGATACAGAGAGACCCGACTCTTTTAATCTTTCAAGGAGCAAAGAATGCTGATTCTGACTCGTCGAGTTGGTGAGACCCTCATGATTGGGGATGAGGTCACCGTGACAGTTTTAGGGGTAAAGGGCAACCAGGTACGTATTGGCGTAAATGCCCCGAAGGAAGTTTCTGTTCACCGTGAAGAGATCTACCAGCGTATCCAGGCTGAAAAATCCCAGCAGTCCAGTTACTAATCTTTCCGCGTCTCATCTTTAACGGTGAGACGCACCCTCAAAATTTCTCCTTCACTTCATTTTCTTTTCGCGTTACACCCGTTCATTCATCTTTAGTCTCCCTTTTTCTGTATTACCGCTACCTTTCAGATGCCCGTTTTTCTGTTGATAAAACACTCTTTTTGGCGTTTTTACAGACTAATTGAGCGTGAAGTGTGCAAACGATAAAAGTGTGGGAAAAATTGTTTGACTTATAAGTCTCAGAAAGTAATATGTGCGCCACGCAGCGACGATGAGCGATAAACAAGTTCTTCGAAGCACTCGTAAGAGGCGTGTGGTGAGGTGGCCGAGAGGCTGAAGGCGCTCCCCTGCTAAGGGAGTATGCGGTCAAAAGCTGCATCCGGGGTTCGAATCCCCGCCTCACCGCCATTTGCATCCGTAGCTCAGCTGGATAGAGTACTCGGCTACGAACCGAGCGGTCGGAGGTTCGAATCCTCCCGGATGCACCATATTCTACGTAACCTTCAGTGATGAAGGTATCGAAGAGGTGGCGGTACTAACCGCAGGCACCAGGGAGGATAACGTTGCTTTAGCAACGGCCCGAAGGGCGAGCCGCAAGGCGAGTAATCCTCCCGGATGCACTATCTCTTACTTGATATGGCTTTAGTAGCGGTATCAATATCAGCAGTAAAATAAATTTTCCCGATGCATCCGTAGCTCAGCTGGATAGAGTACTCGGCTACGAACCGAGCGGTCGGAGGTTCGAATCCTCCCGGATGCACCATATTCTCCGTAACCTTCAGCGATGAAGGTATCGAAGAGGTGGTGGTACTAACCGCAGGCACCAGGGAGGATAACGTTGCTTTAGCAACGGCCCGAAGGGCGAGCCGCAAGGCGAGTAATCCTCCCGGATGCACCATCTCTTGCTTGATATGGCTTTAGTAGCGATATCAATATCAGCAGTAAAATAAGCTTTCCCGATGCATCCGTAGCTCAGCTGGATAGAGTACTCGGCTACGAACCGAGCGGTCGGAGGTTCGAATCCTCCCGGATGCACCATTCTCTTCGTATTATCCACGATTGATAATCTTCATGGTCTGCAAAATTGACGCAAGCACCAGGAAGGATAACGTTGCGCCAGCAACGGCCCGAAGGGCGAACGCCAGTGAGTCATCCTCCCGGATACACCATCTTCTCCAAAAGATCCCCTCAAAAATATTTCATTTCTAAATGACGATTTTATCCATTTCCTGAATAATCTTCCCCTTCGCCATCAGCGACAAAATCAAGCAATTACGCTAAAGTAGCGTCATATTTTTCGATTTGTGAGAAGGCCATGTACGAGCGTTATGCTGGTTTAATATTTGATATGGATGGCACCATTCTGGATACCGAGCCTACGCACCGTAAAGCGTGGCGCGAAGTATTAGGACGTTACGGTCTTCAGTACGATGTACAGGCCATGATCGCACTTAATGGTTCGCCTACCTGGCGTATTGCCCAGGCGATCATTGAGTTGAACCAGGCCGATCTCGACCCACATGCTCTGGCGCGTGAAAAAACAGAGGCGGTAAGAAGCATGCTGCTGGATAGCGTCGAGCCGCTTCCTCTTGTTGACGTAGTGAAGAGTTGGCATGGTCGTCGCCCAATGGCTGTCGGTACGGGGAGTGAAAGCGCTATAGCTGAGGTGCTGTTAACACATCTGGGATTGCGTCATTATTTCGACGCGGTCGTTGCTGCCGATCACGTCAAACATCATAAACCTGCGCCAGACACATTTTTGTTGTGCGCACAGCGTATGGGAGTGCAACCAACACAGTGCGTAGTCTTTGAAGATGCTGATTTCGGTATTCAGGCTGCTCGCGCCGCAGGCATGGACGTTGTGGATGTTCGCTTGTTGTGAGTGAGGCGCTATCGCTCTTCTCGTTGTTTGCCAGTAGTTTTCTCAGCGCTACACTATTACCCGGCAATTCGGAAGTTGTGCTGGTGGCAATGTTACTTTCTGGGGTGAGTCATCCCTGGGTTTTAGTATTAACAGCAACAATGGGTAATAGCCTTGGAGGGTTAACTAACGTTATCCTTGGGCGTTTCTTTCCATTGCGCAAAACATCGCGCTGGCAAGAAGAAGCCATTGGCTGGCTGAAACGCTATGGCGCAGTCACACTCTTATTAAGCTGGATGCCAGTGATTGGCGACTTACTGTGTCTGTTAGCGGGATGGATGCGCATCTCGTGGGGACCAGTAATCTTTTTTTTGTGCCTTGGTAAAGCGTTGCGCTACGTTGCGGTTGCAGTAGCCACCGTTCAGGGCATGATGTGGTGGCACTAATTGTAGGCCTGCACACATGGCCACCATTACAGTTATGCTAATTAAAACGATTTTGACAGGCGGGAGGTCAATTTGATCCCGGACGTATCACAGGCGCTGGCCTGGCTGGAAAAACATCCTCAGGCATTAACGGGGATACAGCGCGGTCTTGAGCGCGAAACTTTACGTGTTAATCCAGATGGCACACTAGCAACAACGGGTCATCCTGAAGCATTAGGTTCCGCACTGACGCATAAATGGATCACGACCGATTTTGCCGAAGCGTTGCTGGAATTTATTACGCCGGTCGATGGCGATATTGAACATATGCTGACCTTTATGCGCGATTTGCATCGCTATACCGCGCGTAACATTGGCGATGAGCGGATGTGGCCGTTAAGTATGCCATGTTACATCGCGGAAGGTCAGGATATCGAACTGGCGCAGTATGGCACTTCCAATACCGGTCGCTTTAAAACGCTGTACCGTGAAGGGCTGAAAAATCGCTATGGCGCGCTGATGCAAACCATCTCCGGCGTACACTACAACTTCTCTTTACCAATGGCATTCTGGCAGGCGAAGTGTGGTGATATCTCGGGCGTTGACGCCAAAGAGAAAATCTCAGCGGGCTACTTCCGTGCTATCCGTAACTACTATCGTTTCGGTTGGGTTATCCCGTATTTGTTTGGCGCTTCCCCGGCGATTTGTTCTTCTTTCCTGCAAGGTAAACCAACGTCGCTGCCGTTTGAGAAAACCGAGAGTGGCATGTACTACCTTCCGTATGCGACCTCTCTTCGTTTGAGCGATCTGGGCTATACCAATAAATCGCAAAGTAATCTTGGTATTACCTTTAACGATCTCTACGAGTACGTAGCTGGTCTGAAGCGGGCAATTAAAACGCCGTCGGAAGAGTACGCGAAGATTGGTCTTGAGAAAGACGGCAAGCGACTGCAAATCAACAGTAACGTACTGCAGATTGAAAATGAACTGTATGCGCCGATTCGTCCGAAACGCGTTACTCGCAGCGGTGAGTCGCCTTCTGATGCGCTGTTGCGCGGCGGCATTGAATATATCGAAGTGCGTTCGCTGGATATCAACCCCTTCTCACCGATAGGTGTTGATGAGCAGCAGGTGCGTTTCCTCGACCTGTTTATGGTCTGGTGTGCGTTAGCTGACGCGCCGGAAATGAGCAGTAGCGAACTTGCCTGTACACGCGTCAACTGGAACCGGGTGATCCTTGAAGGGCGTAAGCCGGGGCTGACGCTGGGAATTGGCTGTGAAACTGCACAATTCCCGCTGCCGCAGGTGGGCAAAGATCTGTTCCGGGATCTGAAACGTGTTGCGCAAACCCTGGACAGCATTAACGGCGGCGAAGCGTATCAGAAAGTGTGTGATGAGCTGGTAGCCTGCTTTGATAATCCCGATCTGACTTTCTCTGCCCGTATCTTACGGTCTATGATTGATACTGGCATTGGCGGAACTGGTAAAGCATTTGGTGAGGCTTACCGCAATTTGCTGCGTGAAGAGCCGCTGGAAATTCTGCGTGAAGAGGATTTTATTGCCGAACGCGAAGCGTCTAAACGCCGTCAGCAGGAAATGGAAGCTGCAGATACCGAACCGTTCAAGGTGTGGCTGGAAAAACACGCCTGACAGAAAAGAAAAAGGCCACTCGTGAGTGGCCAAAATTTCATCTCTGAATTCAGGGATGATGATAACAAATGCGCGTCTTTCATATACTCAGACTCGCCTGGGAACAAAGAGTTCAGAATATTTTAAAAAAAATTACCGGAGGTGGCTAAATGCCGTTGTTAGATAGCTTCACAGTCGATCATACCCGGATGGAAGCGCCTGCAGTTCGGGTGGCGAAAACAATGAACACCCCGCATGGCGACGCAATCACTGTGTTCGATCTGCGTTTTTGCGTGCCGAACAAAGAAGTAATGCCAGAAAAAGGTATCCATACTCTGGAGCATCTGTTTGCTGGTTTTATGCGCAACCATCTTAACGGCAACGGCGTTGAGATCATCGATATCTCGCCAATGGGTTGTCGCACCGGTTTCTATATGAGTCTGATTGGTACGCCAGATGAGAAGCGTGTCGCTGATGCCTGGAAAGCGGCAATGGAAGATGTACTGAAAGTGCAGGATCAGAATCAGATCCCGGAACTGAATGTCTACCAGTGTGGCACTTACCAGATGCACTCGTTGCAGGAAGCGCAGGATATTGCACGTAGCATCCTGGAACGTGGTGTGCGTATCAACAGCAACGAAGAGCTGGCGTTGCCGAAAGAGAAATTACAGGAACTGCACATCTAGTCAGTTTAAGCAGAAGAAGCCGGACATGCAGTAGCACCGTCCGGCTTGCCTGATGCGCTACGCTTATCAGGTTGATGCAGGGAGCGCGCCACCCGTATACCGCGACGGGCGGCAAAGTGGCATTAAAAGAGATATTTCATGCCCAGCATTCCCTGGGTATCGCTGTAACCGTTGTCACCCAACTGCTGGGCGACGTTGCCCCACAGTTGCAGACGCGGATTAAGCTGACCTTCCACCCCGACTTTTAACTCACCGATGTTACGCGCACCGATGATTTCATCGCTGATGCCATCCATCTTCACACTGTAATTGCGGGAGTTATAAATCCAGTTGGCTTCCACAAAAGGCTGGAAGGAACGCTCTTTATGCTCATCAAGAGCATTATGGCCTTGCAGATACGCTT
>NZ_PTSN01000012.1:0-168105 GCF_002965865.1 Escherichia sp. MOD1-EC6098 | reverse complement strand
AATTAAACTTCGTAATGAATTACGTGTTCACTCTTGAGACTTGGTATTCATTTAGCGTCTTGCGACGTTAAGAATCCGTATCTTCGAGTGCCCACACAGATTGTCTGATAAATTGTTAAAGAGCAGTGCCGCTTCGCTTTTTCTCAGCGGCGCGGGGTGTGCATAATACGCTTTCCCGCTACAGAGTCAAGCATTTTTTCGCTTTTCTCTGTCGAAGTTCTCAGGAGAACCCCGCTGACCCGGCGGCTTATTTGCCGTTGTTCCGTGTCAGTGGTGGCGCATTATAGGGAGTTATTCCGGCCTGACAAGAGGAAATTTAAAATAATTTTCCGAATGCGCAAGTTTCAATCAAATCAGCCTGAAACTGTCAGTTTTTCGAGCGTTTTAAAGCCGTAACGCTGTAAAACGGACAATAACTGTTCAGCTTCTGGCGTCATTGCCATACAAAAGGCAATATTCGCATCGACTGATTTTGCATCAGGGGCTTCATGCTCCAGTAACCAGGCCGTTCGGCGGGCAATCGCTGCGCCTGAATCCACCAACCGGGTTCCCTCTGGCAGCACCTGCAACAGTTCATCTTGTAATAGAGGGAAGTGGGTACATCCCAGAACAACAGTATCTGGCGGCTCTTTCATTCTTAACCACGGGCGCAAGATACGCTTTAGTGCATCCAGAGAAACTTCATTGCCATGCAGCTTCGCTTCAGCCAGCTCGACCATCTCTGCCGAACCGAGCATTTCTATCTGGCATTCATTGGCGAAACGCGCGATCAACTCATGGGTATAAGAACGTTTAACTGTTCCGCGAGTTGCCAGCAGTCCAACAATGCCATTAGCGGTCAGACGCGCTGCGGGTTTAATCGCCGGAACAACGCCGACAACCGGGAAGTCAAACTTTTCGCGTAATGCAGGAAGTGAAACGGTACTGGCGGTGTTGCAAGCCACCACCGCCAATGCAAGGGGATAACGTTCTTGCACTGCAGTGACAATTTCCACCACGCGCTCAACAATAAACTCTTCGCTTTTTTCGCCATACGGGAAAGCGACGTTATCAAAAGCATAAATGTAATGGAGATCCGGTAAGAGACGCCGGATCTCGTCATAGACCGACAGCCCACCGACGCCGGAGTCAAACACCAGCACGGTGGGACGTGGTTCAGAAGGTGTAGCTGCCAGACAAGGTGTATTCCCGTCCTGCAGTTTGGTAGCCATAGACTGTCTCGTAATCTTTGTCGAACAGGTTGGCTATTTTACCACGAACAGTCAGATGAGAGGTGACCGGATATGCAACCGCAATATCCCACAAGCTCACACCGCCCATTTTCACAGTTTGATAGGGATAAGATGAGTAATCCTTATCATAGCGAGTACCTAAATACTGGTAAGTAATACCCCAATCAAAATCATACAGTTGCCAGTCGAGCTGATATTTCACCTGCTGTTTAGCACGACGTAATAACGGCGTGTCGGTAATCGCATTACGTGCGTCGACATAATCGTAACTCACCGTATGTGTCAGCGGTCCGGTATCAAAATTGGCGGTCGCCTCGACGCCTTTAATCCGCGCTTTCCCTTCGTTGTAGTATTTCAGGATGTGATCGTCATAATCGATCAGGTCACTGATATCGTTACGATACCCGGAGATACGCCAGTTCACCCCGGCGGTTAAACCCTCAAACGCACCTTCCCACTGTTTGCTTTTCTCGGGGTTCAGATCCGGATTACCGTAGAAACCGTACAGTTGCCCAAGATTAGGTGCCTTGTACGACGTGCCATAAGAAGCGATAAAGCGATAGCCTTCAATGAACTCCCAACCAGCACTGGTTTGCCAGGTGCCATGACGACCAAACTGTGAGTTATCATCGCTGCGTGCAGCACCTTCAAACGTAAAATCGCCAACTTGTTGTACCCCGGTCAGATAGATCCCCGTATTACGTTGATCATACCCATCTGCAACATATCCAGTGCCTGGCGTCGTAGTTTGCTTCTGCCAGTCAACACCCGCGCCGATATTACCGTGACCAACGGTGACGTTGTTTGCCCACTGGACGGTGTACTGCTTCATCTCATCGAGCGTAGCGGACGAATCATAACGACCATAATGCGGATCGTAGTTGTAATCTTTGCTGTGGCTGTAACTGGTAATCAGTTGTGATTTAATCAGCTCGCCGTTATAGCGCAGCCCGGTGTCCCAACTTTGGCTATAGAGTTTACGGGTATCGAGTAACGGTGAGCCGGGAGAATAATACGCGTCATAATTGGTACGATTATCATAGCCATAGCCGCGCACAAAGCCGCTCCAGGTGTCAGTAAAATTATGCTCCAGCGCACCATAAAGCGTTTTACTTAAAAAACCATCGTTATCTGGTTGTGCTTGCGTTCCGGTATTGCCATAGGCGACAACATCAAATCCATGGGTATGGGCATAATCGGCCAACAGAGTTACCCGTGTTTTATCCCCCAGTTGTTGCTGCGTAGAAACATCGTAGTTCTGATAACTATTACTTCCCCATCCCGCTGAAATTTCCGTGCCGGATTCATCCCGCGTGGTGATGATATTCACCACTCCGCCTATTGCATCAGAACCATAAACGGCAGATCGCGGTCCACGGATATATTCAACTCGCTGGACAAGCGCAATAGGGAATTGGCTAAGGTCGGCAGAACCACTGACCCCCGCCAAATTCAGGCGTACGCCATCAATTAACACCAATACATGGCTGGCGTTTGTACCACGAATAAAAATAGAAGAGAGCTGACCTGAACCGCCATTCTGGGTGATATCCACGCCCGGCAGACGACGTAGAACATCGTTCACCGAGGCCGACTGCCAGCGGTCAATATCCTGACGTGTCACAACGGTAGTTGGAGCAAGCACAGTGCTGCGAGGCTGTTCAAAACGGTTAGCAGTAACAACGAGAGTATCCGGGCTGGTGTCCTGTGCCCAAGCGGAAAAGGCTGTGACGGAACACGCCGTCAGCAGCGAAGCTTTTTTAATCATTGTAAAGCATCCACAATAGAAGAAGGATGCCGCAGGTTTCATCAATATTACGCGATGATGAGAACCAGATGCGACGTTGGCCGGCAGGTCTTCGGGCTTGGAGGGGTATCTGAGGATACAAAGAGATGATGACTTCCCACCGGATGGCAGTGTCCGCATTACGCAATCATCGCACCTTTCCTTACCGCTGCGCGTCAGCTCCAGATTCGCACTGGATTCCCTATTAACTCACAGGACCGGCGAGTGGATGCTACAGGTTGTAACAAGTTGCTGTCCAGACGTCGCGCATAAATAGGAATTCATCAAGATCTGGACATCTGATGAGCAATCCCTACAATCGCCGCGTACATTTCATTTTCAGGATACATCATGACCCCCGAACACCTTCCAACAGAACAGTATGAAGCGCAGTTAGCCGAAAAAGTGGTACGTTTACAAAGTATGATGGCGCCGTTTTCTGACCTGGTTCCGGAAGTGTTTCGCTCGCCGGTCAGTCATTATCGGATGCGAGCAGAATTCCGCATCTGGCACGATGGCGATGACCTGTACCACATCATTTTCGATCAACAGACCAAAAGCCGCATCCGCGTAGATAGCTTCCCCGCCGCCAGTGAACTGATCAACCAGTTGATGACGGCGATGATTGCGGGTGTGCGTAATAATCCCGTTCTGCGTCACAAGCTGTTCCAGATTGATTACCTCACCACATTGAGCAATCAGGCCGTCGTTTCTCTGCTGTACCATAAAAAGCTGGATGACGAGTGGCGTCAGCAGGCAGAAGCCCTGCGCGATGCACTGCGAGCGCAGAATCTGAATGTGCATTTGATTGGTCGGGCAACGAAAACAAAAATCGCGCTGGATCAGGATTACATTGATGAGCGTCTGCCGGTCGCCGGAAAAGAGATGATCTACCGTCAGGTGGAGAACAGTTTCACCCAGCCAAACGCGGCGATGAATATTCAGATGCTGGAATGGGCGCTGGACGTCACCAAAGGCTCAAAAGGCGATTTGCTGGAGCTGTACTGCGGCAACGGTAACTTTTCATTAGCACTGGCGCGCAATTTTGATCGGGTATTAGCCACCGAAATCGCCAAGCCATCGGTTGCTGCTGCGCAATACAACATCGCAGCTAACCATATTGATAACGTACAAATTATTCGTATGGCGGCGGAAGAATTTACTCAGGCGATGAATGGAGTACGCGAATTTAATCGTCTGCAAGGTATCGACCTGAAGAGTTATCAGTGCGAAACCATTTTTGTCGACCCACCGCGCAGCGGTCTGGACAGTGAAACCGAGAAAATGGTGCAGGCGTATCCGCGTATTTTGTATATCTCCTGCAACCCGGAAACGTTATGTAAGAATCTGGAAACATTAAGCCAGACGCACAAGGTTGAACGTCTGGCTCTGTTTGATCAGTTCCCCTACACGCACCATATGGAGTGCGGCGTATTACTAACCGCTAAGTAAAACCCATGCTGGATGCGCCAGCATCCAGCATGATACTGATTACTCAGCAATTTCCTGCTTACGGTTACGCATCTTCGCGCCAATCCAGAACACCATAATGACGGACAGCACGGCCGGGAAGAAGTTAGAACCGATATCCGGATATTCCGCACGAACCACCGTGCTGTACAGCAGAACACCGAGAATAAAACAGGCAGCAGCCAGACCCGGCAAACCTACCGGCATAGTGCGATTAAGATAACGTTGATGCAGGCAGTAGACCGTCAGCACCAGGGAAATAATCGGGAATACAGAAAATGGCACAATGGAGCTAAACAGCGCCGCAAAAGTACCATTGATCGATAAGCCTGCAACCAGCGCCAGCAGCAGCGTACCTCTATCTTGATTTGCTTGTTTCATTACTCGTCCTTCACATTTCCCGGAATAATTGCGGTTTTTTCTTGTTCACGGCGATACCAGTAATAAGCCCCTTTCGAAATCATTCGCAGTTGCAGTACCAGTCGCTCTTCTAATTGCCGACGTTGTTCGACGCCGACATCCAACGCCTCGGCACCCGCACTGAAGACAATCGTCACCATTGCTTCGGCTTGCGCTTCAGTAAACGCACGAGGCATATGGTTTTCGAGTTCCAGATAGTCCGCAAGTTCCGCAATGAAGTGCTGAATTTCACGCGCAACAGCGGCACGGAACGCAGCGGAGGTGCCGGAGCGTTCCCGCAATAATAACCGGAAGGCGTTCGGATTATTACCGATGAACTCCATAAATGTGGAGACCGAGGTGCGGATCACACTCCCGCCTTTAGCAATACGCTGACGCGCCTGGCGCATGAGTTGGCGCAGCATTAAACCGCTCTCATCAACCATGGTCAGACCAAGTTCGTCTACGTCGCGGAAATGCCGATAAAAAGAGGTGGGAGCAATGCCCGCTTCACGCGCCACTTCACGCAAACTCAGGCTGGCGAAGCTACGTTCAGCACTTAATTGGCTAAATGCGGCTTCCACCAGAGAACGGCGGGTTTTTTCTTTTTGTTGCGCTCTTACGCCCATCACGATGTCTAAATCCTTGCCAAAAGTACTGTTGGCACTATACCAGAGAATGAACATACTGGATTGCTCCAGTGTTGTGAATGAACGGTAACGCAATAAAACACATTGACTGCAACTCTTTAGCCGGTTCTTTCACAAACAACAACGCCAGCATCGACAACAACGTACCTCCGCCCAGATACCACGCTGGCGCCGTCAGGCTATCCAGTAACACAATGGATTGCGTGGCAAAGTATTGCGCAAACCCGCCGAAGATTGCTACGCCAATGCTATAAACCAGTGCGAAGCCCAATGCCCGAATCCGTTTCGGTAACAGTTCGGAAATCAGCAACATTACCGGTACACCGCCAAGCGTGGTGAAGCTGACCATCACGAAAACCACCGTCAGCAACATGCCGGGACTGGGATAATTCACCAACAGCCAGAACGATGGCCAGCTACAGATCAACACCATCACCCGGGAGATTAAAATCAGCTTTTTACGCCCGACCGAATCACACAGCATCCCCACCAACAACGCCCCCACAAACGTAATAACGCCCGCCAGTAACATCGCTGCATGAGAATAGTGTTGAGGCATCGCCAGATACTTCGCAGCCCAGGTGCCGTAGTAAAAGAGGGAGATATAGGTTGCAACCGTACTACCAATAGCGAGTAAAACACCATTAACGATGGTTGCTTTATGTTGCAAGAGCAGAGAAAACGCGCTTTCGCTGGCTGCGGCTTTTTTATGGTGCACAGGTTCAGGCACATCGTTTTCCAGACTCAGGCGCAGCCAGCAACCGATGGGCGCTAACAGCACACCAATAAAAAACGGTACACGCCAGCCCCACTCCGCCATTACGGTTTCTGAACCTGTGGCGAACGGCAGCCATGCGCTCAAACCCAAAGCGACGACACCACCAAAGGTCGTTGCCAGCCCCTGGGTCGCCAGCGACCAGCTACTGTAAAAGCCGCGACGATTTGCCGGAGCTGACTCAACCAGCAAAGACATTGAGGCACCGACTTCACCGCCTGCCGCAACGCCCTGAATCAGGCGCGCCAGCACCAGCGTCGCTGTTCCCCAATATCCCGCCGTCGCATATGTTGGCGCAATGCCGATCATCAGCGTACCGAGACTCATCAGGGCAATGGTAAACACCATCGCCGGTTTCCGCCCGAAACGATCGGCCCAGGCACCAACGATAATCCCACCAAGCGGGCGCATAAAAAAGCTCACGCCAAACGTTGCAAATGCCAGTAACAGCGCGACATTGTGATCGGCACTGGGTGGAAAGAAAAGCGTGCTGATATAGACCACAAAAAAGTTGTAAACGCCAAAATCAAAAAATTCGAGCGCATTGCCAAACGCCGAGGCAAAAATCACCCGTTTGCCGCTGGGCTTTTTCTTTACGTCCACTGTTTCATTTACGATCGCCGTCATTCCATGTTCCTTGCCAGATAGTGATGTTGTGTGTTGTTTTATTTATTGCAGCCAGGCTTCCACCAGTGCGCCCCAGTAGCTGCTTGCCGGAACCAGACTTGCATCGTTGAAGTCGTAACCTGGGTTATGCACCATGCATGCCCCTTCCCCGACATCGCCATTACCGAACAGCAAAAAAGCACCTTTCGGCTGGGCTTCCAGCATGAAAGAGAAATCTTCACTGCCCATCAGAGGCTTGATGCCAAACCCGGCCCGATCTTCACCAAACGTTTTACACGCCACCTGCCAGGCAAAGCGCGCCATCTCTTCATCGTTGACCAACACCGGAGTACCGTTAACATGCGTCACATCAGCCGTAGCACCAAAGCTGATAGCCTGGGCTTGTGCCAGAGCGGGAATACGAGCCAACAGAAGTTGCCGGGTTTCACGGCTAAGAGAGCGGACGCTAATTTTCATCTCAGCACTATCAGGAATGACGTTAGCGGCCTCACCCGCAACAATACTGCCGACGGTAATGACTGCTGCCTCCAGCGGATCGACATTGCGCGACACAATGCTTTGTAATGCGGTGGTGATATGTGCGGCAACCAGCACCGGATCAATCGCTTTGTGAGGGATCGCACCGTGTCCGCCACAACCACGAACCGTAATATGGAATTGATCCATTGACGCCATCAGCGCTCCGGGCTGG
Source organism: Escherichia sp. MOD1-EC6098 (assembly GCF_002965865.1). Classification (NCBI taxonomy): domain Bacteria; kingdom Pseudomonadati; phylum Pseudomonadota; class Gammaproteobacteria; order Enterobacterales; family Enterobacteriaceae; genus Escherichia; species Escherichia sp. MOD1-EC6098. The sequence continues at coordinate 160,475 of NZ_PTSN01000012.1, read as the reverse complement.
AAATAAAACTTACCCACTGGCAGACCGGGCATGTTATGCATGCCGAAAATGACATCGCAGGGGAAACGGTCAAAAAGCCCTTCTTTAACCATGATCTCGCCGCCGTTAATCATTTCTTCCGCTGGCTGGAAGATAAGGCGCAACGTGCCGTTAAAGCGGCGGGTTTCAGCAAGATAGCGCGCGGCACCCAGCAATATTGTGGTATGTCCGTCATGCCCGCAGGCATGCATTAAACCGGGATGTTTACTGGCCCAGGACTTGCCGCTATTTTCATAAATTGGCAGCGCATCCATATCGGCACGCAAGCCAATACTTTTCTCTCCGTCACCGACTTTTAAGGTAGCGACCACGCCCGTCGTCGCCAGCCCTTGTTCAACTTCATAACCCCACAGGCGTAACTTTTCCACCACCAGCGCACTGGTTTTAAACTCCTTTAACCCCAGCTCCGGATTTTCATGGATCTGATGGCGGATCTCGCGCAGTTCTTCCTCAAACCCACGAATAGAGTGTTCGATCATCGGCTATTCCTTTATTCACTGATAAACAGGCTAATTAACGGATTGCATTGATGGTATAAATACAAATAACCAATCAATATAAAATGTTTATCTATTTGTTTTATAAAATGATTTCACGGAGACAATAACAAAAAGGCACTTTTCAGCAAGATAAAACTATCTGCCATAAGAAAAAGCGTTTAATTGCGAATTAATGAGACAGGGAAGGAGCAGACAAAGCAAAGGCCGCTCACGATATAACCAGATAAATGACGGGGATCAATTGGCTTACCCGCGATAAAATGTTACCATTCTGTTGCTTTTATGTATAAGAACAGGTAAGCCCTACCATGTCACATTCCTACGATTACGATGCCATAGTAATAGGTTCCGGCCCCGGCGGCGAAGGCGCTGCAATGGGTCTGGTTAAGCAAGGTGCGCGCGTCGCAGTTATCGAGCGTTATCAAAATGTTGGCGGCGGTTGCACCCACTGGGGCACCATTCCGTCGAAAGCCCTCCGTCACGCTGTCAGCCGCATTATAGAATTTAATCAAAACCCTCTTTATAGCGATCATTCACGGCTGCTCCGCTCTTCTTTTGCCGATATCCTCAACCATGCCGATAATGTGATTAATCAACAAACGCGCATGCGTCAGGGATTTTACGAACGTAATCACTGCGAAATATTGCAGGGGAACGCTCGCTTTGTTGACGAGCACACGTTGGCGCTGGATTGCCCTGACGGCACGGTCGAAACGCTGACCGCAGAAAAATATGTCATTGCTTGCGGTTCTCGCCCTTATCATCCGGCAGACGTCGATTTTACCCATCCGCGCATTTACGACAGCGACTCGATTCTTAGCATGCATCACGAACCGCGCCATGTACTTATCTACGGTGCCGGGGTGATCGGCTGCGAATATGCGTCGATCTTCCGTGGAATGGATGTGAAAGTCGATCTGATCAACACCCGTGATCGCCTGCTGGCATTTCTGGATCAGGAGATGTCAGATTCTCTCTCCTATCACTTCTGGAACAGTGGCGTGGTGATCCGTCACAACGAAGAGTACGAGAAGATCGAAGGCTGTGACGACGGCGTGATCATGCACCTGAAGTCAGGCAAAAAGCTGAAAGCAGACTGCCTGCTCTATGCCAACGGTCGCACCGGTAATACCGATTCACTGGCGTTACAGAACATTGGACTGGAAACTGACAGCCGCGGTCAGCTAAAGGTCAATAGCATGTACCAGACCGCGCAGCCGCACGTTTACGCGGTGGGCGACGTGATTGGTTATCCAAGCCTGGCGTCGGCGGCCTACGACCAGGGACGCATTGCCGCACAGGCGCTGGTGAAAGGCGAAGCCACCGCGCATCTGATTGAAGATATCCCTACCGGCATCTACACCATTCCGGAAATCAGCTCGGTCGGTAAAACGGAACAGCAACTGACCGCGATGAAAGTGCCGTATGAAGTGGGCCGCGCCCAGTTTAAACATCTGGCTCGTGCGCAAATTGTCGGGATGAACGTGGGCACGTTGAAAATTTTGTTCCATCGGGAAACAAAAGAGATTCTGGGAATTCACTGCTTTGGTGAGCGCGCTGCCGAAATTATTCATATCGGTCAGGCGATTATGGAACAGAAAGGTGGCGGCAACACGATTGAGTACTTCGTCAACACCACCTTTAACTACCCGACTATGGCGGAAGCCTATCGGGTCGCGGCGCTAAACGGCTTAAATCGCCTGTTTTAACGTTTTACCGAAATGGCCATCCATTCTTGCACGGATGGCCTCTGCCAGTTGCTCATAGCGACTGCGCAGCGGCGAACCCGGACGGTAAACCAGGCCAACAGTGCGGCGTGGTTCTGGCTTAATGCACGGCAGATAAACAACGCCATCACGTTTACGCTCCGGCGGCACGGCCAGCGCAGGCAGTAAAGTGATACCGCTACCAGCCGCCACCATGTTACGCAGCGTCTCCAGACTGGTCGCGCGGAAGTGTGTATCTTCATCCGCCCCCGCTTCAAAGCAGAAGCCCATTGCCTGATCGCGCAGACAGTGACCATCTTCCAGCATCAGCAGTTTTTCCCCGGCCAGATCGGCCATCGGTACACATTCACGATCAGCCCACGGGTGATCTTCATAGATTGCCAACAGCATTGGCTCATCAAACAACGGCACTTCAATGAATGCTTCGCTCTCCTTCACCAGTGCGAGGATCACACAGTCGAGTTTGCCGCTGTCCAGTTGCGCCAGTAATTGATGGGTCTGGGCTTCATGCAGATACATTTCCAGCTTCGGAAAAGCCTGGTGCAGCATCGGGATAATATGCGGTAGCAGGTAAGGCCCGACCGTTGGAATCAAACCAATGTGCAGCGGCCCGGACATGGTCTCGCCCTGCTGGCTTGCCATCTCTTTAAGGACTTTCACCTCACGCAGCACGGTACGCGCCTGATCCACCAGCAGCATTCCCGCCTGGGTGAATAACACTTTACGGCTGGTCCGCTCCAGCAACATCACGCCCAGCTCATCTTCCAGCTTACGAATTTGCCCACTCAGGGTTGGCTGGCTGACGTGGCAGGAATCTGCCGCACGGCGAAAATGGCGGTGTTCGGCCAATGCCACCAGGTACTCAAGATCACGAATATTCATTATCCATCCTCCATCGCCACGATAGTTCATGGCGATAGGTAGCATAGCAACGAACGATTATCCCTATCAAGCATTCTGACTGATAATTGCTCACAGAAACGGAGCGGCACCTCTTTAACCCTTGAAGTCACTGCCCGTTTCGAGAGTTTCTCAACTCGAATAACTAAAGCCAACGTGAACTTTTGCGGATCTCCAGGATCCGCTTTTTTTTATTTCGCCCGGCTCCCACAAGAGAGCCAGACCCAATATTTATTCAATGCGATCTTTGACGATAAAGAAGTAACACAGCGCGCCGATGAAGGTCACGCAGGCCGCAATAACCAGCGCCAGATTAAACGAGTGCGTAGTATCCACTACCCAGCCGGTCACGATCGGGGCAAAGGAAGCAAAGACAAAACTGCCAAAGTTTTGAATACCAGCGATGGAAGCCACTTTTGTTTCTGACACCATCACCTGCACCAGTCCCCATGCCGATGTTCCCGCGAAATGCACGCAGAACAGCGCCATTGAGATAAACGCCACCGCCTGCGCAGGCGAGGAAGATTGCACCACCAGCAACGTCCCTAATGCCGACATCATCAAACCGCAAACAATGGCCGTTTTACGCGTCTTCGCCAGGTCGTAGCCTTTTTTCGCCAGCCTATCGACAACAATACCGTTGATCCACATCCCGACTGCCGCCGCAAGGAAAGGAATCGCCGCCACCCAGCCGGTTTTTGCCAGACTGAAACCTTGCGCAGCCTGCAAATAACCGGGTAACCACGCAATGTAGAGCCAATCGGTATAGTTGACACCAGCGAAACCTAAAATCATCCCCCAGGTTGTCCGATGTTTAAACAGCGCCAGCCACTCGCTAAATTGCAATTGTGGACGCGGCTTAACCGGTGCAGAGAGATACGCTCGTTCTTCATCGGTCAGGACAAACTGCGCCCGGTTGCGATACCATGCGTACCAGCAAATCCCAACCAGAATCCCCGCCAGGCCGATGATGACAAACATCGTCCTCCAGCCCCACGCCAGTTGCATCAATACAAGAACAGGGGGCGCGATGGCCTGACCGATAACGGTAGATGAGTTAAGGATCCCCAGCGCCGTGCCGCGTTCTTTTTGCGCATACCAGTCGGTGATAGATTTCACCCCCGCAGGCATAAACGGCGCTTCACCAATACCCAGTCCAATACGCATAATAATAAAGTGGCTAAAGGAATTAACCATTCCTGTTAATGCCTGCATTAATGACCAGAATATTAATCCTGCGCCTAACACAATTCGTGGACCAAAACGATCTAACAAAATACCGGAAGGCAGTTGTGAAAAACCATAAGACAGAGAAAATGCAGAAAGTAAAACGCCAAACTCTGTGGCTGATAATCCTAACTCGCCACGAATCGCCTCGCCTGCCACGCTCAATGATGAGCGATCGAGAAAATTAACGATTCCCGCCATAAATAATAAAACCAGCGCCACCGTCTGAATACGGCGAATCCGTTGCGGTTTATTACCCGCAACACTACCTGGCAAATCAACATCCATTTTTATACTCCTTGAGAAAATTGAATAGATTTGATTACTCAATAAATAAATTAAGCGACAGATATACGGTTTCGCTTAAATCACTACCAATTCCACAATGTACCGTCTTCCAGACGCGCAACGGGGAGATACGCCGGATCATACGGATATTTCGCCGCCAGCTTCTCATCAAAGGAGATACCCAGCCCTGGTTCATCGCCTGGGTGCATATAACCCGCGTCGAAGCGCCAGCTATGCGGGAAGACCTCAAGCATTTGTTCGGAATAACCCATGTACTCCTGAACACCGAAGTTAGGCACCCAGAGATCAAAATGCAGCGCTGCCGCATGGCAAATGGGCGATAAATCAGAAGGGCCATGCGAACCGGTACGCACCTGATAAAGCGATGCAAAATCGGCAATCCGTCGCATCCCGGTAATTCCACCAGTATGGGTAATCGTCGTGCGGATATAGTCAATTAACTGCTCTTCGATTAACTGCTTACAATCCCAGATACTATTAAAGACTTCTCCGACCGCAATTGGTGTCACGGTATGCTGGCGAATCAAACGGAAACATTCCTGATTCTCGGCAGGTGTCGGGTCTTCCATCCAGAACAGGCGGTAATCTTCAATGCTCTTACCAAAGCGCGCCGCTTCAATAGGGGTAAGGCGATGGTGCATGTCATGCAACAGATGTTCATTAAAACCGAACTTGTTGCGCACGGCCTCAAAGAGCTTCGGCGTAAAATCGAGATACTTTTCTGAAGACCACAATTGTTCTTCCGGCCACTGGCCTTTGGTTGCCGGTTCGTAAGCCAGCCCTTTTCCCTTCGCCAGGCCATAGGTAGTTTGCATACCCGGCACGCCGCACTGCACCCGAATCGCCTTAAAGCCCATTTGCTGGTGTTTTGCATAGTCTTCAAGGACTTCATCAATTGTACGCCCGGTGGTGTGGCAATAGACCATCACGCCCTCGCGAGAAGCGCCACCCAGCAGTTGATACAGCGGCATATTGGCTGCTTTAGCTTTGATATCCCATAACGCCATATCAATGGCAGAGATTGCCGACATCGTGACGGGGCCACGCCGCCAGTAAGCACCTTTATAAAAGAATTGCCAGATATCTTCGATACGGCTGGCATCGCGACCTATTAATTGTGGACAAAGATGATCTTTCAGATAGGAAACGACCGACAATTCACGACCATTTAATGTGGCATCTCCCAACCCACAAAGTCCGCTTTCAGTGGTTATTTTAAGCGTAACGAAATTACGCCCGGGGCAAGTGACAAAAACGTCCGCAGCAATAATTTTCATTATTGCACTCTCCTGTGTTTTAAATAGACGTTTTAAACTTAATTTTATGCCTACTACCATACAAGGAAGAAAAAGTGATTATTCAACCGTGATCACATTAAAAATAAAATTTTCCGCCGAGGAACAGAAATATCCTCAAATATTGTCTACAATATTAACCATCATCGTTAAAACAACACGTTAAATAATCACATAACAAATTCCATTAATCTTAAAAATGAACACAGCAATAGAAATTAATTATATTCAATTAATTAAAATATGTATTGTTTGATGTATTTGAAAATGATTTTTATAGGAAAAGTAAACGTAAAGAAGACGCAAGAATTAAAAGGAATGTGACGAAGAATGGCTGTGGCTGGACGTAAAACTCAGGGGCATCAGGATGATGATAAATTCCTGCCAGATGCGGCGTAAACGCCTTATCTGGCTTACAAAGCGCAACACTACATAGGCATGATAAGGCAAACTCCCCGTTTTCAGGGGAGCGATATAAACAAGTTACACCAACCGCGCCTTTGCAAAAGCAATCGCCTGCGCCACCTGCTGCGGTGAGACGCCGCCTTTTGCCGCACGTTTGTCGAGGCACGATTGCAACGACAAAATCGGATACACATCTTCTCCAATCACCTTGCTGAATTTCTGCAACTCAGCCAGCGGCAGTTCTTCCAGTGGTTTGCCCTGACGAATGGCTTCCACCACCGCTTCACCCACAATATGGTGCGCCTCGCGGAACGGTACGCCTTTTGCCACCAGATAATCCGCCAGTTCAGTGGCGTTAGCGTAACCCTGTTGCGCCGCTTCCTGACAACGCGGGCGTTTCACCTGAATCCCATCCAGCACCAGCGCCGCCATATGCAGGCAATCCAGCCAGGTGTCGAGTGCGTCGAACAAGCCCTCTTTGTCTTCCTGCATGTCTTTGTTATAGGCCAGCGGCAACCCTTTCAGAGTCATCATCATGCCGGTTAATGCGCCCTGGACACGACCACATTTCCCACGAATCAGCTCCAGTGCATCCGGGTTTTTCTTCTGCGGCATTAAGGATGAACCGGAAGTCACGCGATCAGACAGTTCGACAAAACCCGCTTCGCCGGTGTTAAAGAAAATGAGATCTTCGGCAAAACGCGACAGATGCACCATGCCGATGGCGGCGGCAGAAAGCAGTTCCAGTACGTGATCACGGTCAGAAACGCTGTCCAGGCTGTTACGCGTTGCCGAGGCAAAACCCAGCCAGCCAGCCAGTTGTTCACGGTCAATGTCATAGGCCGTTCCCGCCAGCGCACCACAACCTAACGGGCTGACATCCAGACGCTTAAGCGCGTCCTGCAAACGGCTTTCATCACGCGCCAGCATCTCAACATAGGCCAGGCACCAGTGAGCGAACGTCACCGGTTGAGCGCGTTGCAGGTGGGTATAACCCGGCATCACTGCGTCCTGATTATTTTGCGCCGTTTCCACCAACGCCGATTGCAACTGGCGGTTAGCCGCCAGCAACTCGCTGACCATCTCTTTGCACCACAATTTCAGGTCAGTCGCTACCTGGTCATTACGGCTACGCCCGGTATGCAGTTTTTTGCCTAACTGACCCACTTTGTCGATCAGTTTACCTTCCACCCAGCTATGGATATCTTCGGCGTCGCTTTCGAGGATTTGTTGTGGCCTGGCGCGAACGTCTTCCAGCAGCACGTTCAGCGCCTCTTCTAGTTGCACCTGCTCTTCTGCGGTCAACACACCTACCGTTACCAGGGCTTTGGACCAGGCTACAGAGCCGACAATATCCTGCTCCGCCAGACGGTAATCAAAGCGCAATGAGTCATTAAATTGTTTGAACCGTTGATCTGCTGCCTGAGTAAAACGCCCGCCCCAAAGTGCCATAACTCTGTTTCCTTATTTTGAAATTCAATGCCGGAAGCTGTGCCTCCGGCCAACAAAAATTAAGCTAAAATCCGCGTCCCCATCGGCATACCGTTAAACAGTGCCGGAAGCTGTTCCGCATGACGCCAGGAGGCGATGTCCACCGGGCGGCCCAGCGTGCGTGCAGCGTCCAGCGCCGCATTCACTTTCACAATCATGCCGTCAGTAATAATGCCCTGCTCAATCAGTTGTTCTGCTTTCGCCGCGGTCATCTCAGCAATTCGTTGCCCTTTACCGTCGAGGATGCCACTGACATCAGAAAGCAAAATCAGATCCGCACCCAGCGTTGCCGCCAGTGCCGTCGCGGCCTGGTCAGCATTGACGTTCATCAGTTGCCCTTCGTCCGTCACACCAATAGAGCTGACCACCGGCAAATAACCGTTTTCCAGCAACGTGTTGATAAGCTTAGGCGAACCTGGCTGCGCCAGTCCAACATGGCCCAACTCTTCATCGAGCTGGGTCACTTTGACGCTGTCGCCATCACCGAGAAACAGCCCCACAGCAGCAATCTGATGTTTCTTCGCCCACGCCAGCAGGGTTTTATTTGCCGTTCCCGCCAGTGCGCCAGTGATAATGTCTATCTGATCCGCAGGCGTCACGCGCAAGCCGTTTTTCTTTTTCACCGGCAGATTCAACCCTTTCATCAACTCATCCACCACGCAGCCGCCGCCGTGAACAATCACCAACGGACGCTGATGAGACTCGCGATAATTCACCAGTGCGCTAAACAGCCGTTCCAGCGCCTCTTCACTATCCAGCAATACGCCGCCCAGTTTGATAATTAATGGATTCATCATTGCACCCTTAAATAAGAGACTGCGTTTCCGCATAGCCGAAACGAATATTGGCACACTGGATTGCCTGTGCCGCCGCACCTTTCAATAAGTTGTCTTCGGTCGCCACCACAATCAGATGCTCGCCCTGAACGGCAAAACCGATATCGCAGAACGGTAGCCCGACAACGTTTTTCAGCGCCGGAACGCCTTTGTCATACAACCGTACCAGCGGTTTATGCGCATATGCCTGTTGCAACACTTGTGCTACTTGCGCCTGGGTCACGCCCGGTTTCAGACGGCAGGTAATCGTTTCCAGAATGCCGCGCGGGAAATTGCCCAGATGCGGGGTGAAGATCACGTCAGCACCAAGGTGTGTAGCGATCTCCGGTTGATGGCGATGGGTAAAGACACCGTATGGTTGCAGGCTGACTTCACAAAAGCTGTTAGAAATCGCTGCCTTACGTCCTGCACCGCTTACACCGCTGGTGGCGTTGATGACCGGCCACTGATTGAGATCTAGAAGATCGGCATCAATCAACGGTTTAAGCGCCAACTGCGCTGCCGTCGGGTAACACCCCGGCACCGCAATCAAATTCGCTTCTTTTAATTTATTGCCGCACCACTCCGCCAGACCATAAGCGGCTTGCTCCAGCAGTTCCGGGTATTGATGGGTAAAGCCGTAATATTTTTCATAGAAGGCGGCGTCGTTAACGCGGAATGCGCCGGAAAGGTCGAATACCACACAGCCTGCATCAAGAAACTGCGGTGCTAAATCGTGGCTAACTTCATGGGCAGTGGCGAGAAACACCACATCCACCCCTGAGCTAAACTCGCTGATATCCGACATCGGCTGCAGCGGCAGATCAACGATGCCTTTGAGCTGCGGATGCAAATCGGAGATTAACTTTCCCGCATCATTGCTTTGCGCTGAAACAGTCAAAGCGGTTATGTTCATATGCGGATGGCGATTTACATAGGTCACTAGCTCTGCGCCAGCGTAACCACTGGCACCCACAATCAGCGTATTCAACATCGGGGCTATTCACCTTCTTATGTCTGTTTGCCTGACTAAACGTAAAACATTCACCTTACGGCTGGTGGGTTTTATTACGCTCAACGTTAGTGTATTTTTATTCACAATTAATGCATGAATATTGATACTATCATGACCAGAGGTGTGTCAACAATGAAAAACAAATTACCGCCATTTATCGAGATCTACCGTGCTCTGATTGCCACACCTTCAATAAGCGCCACGGAAGAAGCGCTCGATCAAAGCAATGCAGATTTAATCACTCTGCTGGCGGGTTGGTTCAAAGATTTGGGCTTCAATGTGGAAGTGCAGCCCGTGCCGGGAACACGCAACAAATTTAATATGCTGGCAAGTTGCGGACACGGCGCTGGCGGCTTGTTGCTGGCGGGGCATACCGATACCGTGCCGTTTGATGACGGGCGCTGGACGCGCGATCCGTTTACGCTGACTGAGCATGACGGCAAGCTCTATGGTCTGGGCACCGCCGACATGAAAGGCTTCTTTGCGTTTATCCTTGATGCACTACGCGATGTCGACGTCACGAAGCTTGCAAAGCCGCTCTACATTCTGGCGACTGCCGATGAAGAAACCAGTATGGCCGGAGCGCGTTATTTTGCCGAAACCACCGCCCTGCGCCCGGATTGCGCCATCATTGGCGAACCGACGTCACTGCAACCGGTACGCGCACATAAAGGCCATATTTCTAACGCCATTCGCATTATGGGTCAGTCGGGGCACTCCAGCGATCCGGCACGCGGGGTGAATGCCATCGAGCTGATGCATGACGCCATCGGCCATATTTTACAATTACGTGACGACCTTAAAGAACGCTATCACTATGAAGCGTTTACCGTACCGTATCCCACGCTCAACCTCGGGCATATTCACGGCGGTGACGCATCTAACCGAATTTGCGCCTGCTGTGAGTTGCATATGGATATTCGTCCGCTGCCAGGCATGACGCTCAATGAACTTAACGGCTTGCTCAACGACGCGCTGGCACCGGTAAGCGAACGCTGGCCGGGTCGTCTGACGGTCGAAGAACTGCATCCGCCGATCCCTGGCTATGAGTGCCCGCCGAATCATCAACTGGTTGAAGTGGTTGAGAAATTGCTCGGCGCACAGACCGAAGTGGTGAACTACTGTACCGAAGCACCGTTTATTCAGACGCTATGCCCGACGCTGGTGTTAGGACCAGGTTCAATCAATCAAGCCCATCAGCCTGATGAATATCTGGAGACACGGTTTATTAAACCCACCCGCGAGTTGATCACCCAAGTGATTCAGCATTTTTGCTGGCATTAAAACGTAGGCCGGACAAAGCGTTCGCACCGCATCCGGCACTGTTGCCAAACTCCAGCGCCGCAATAATGTCGGATGCGATGCTTGCGCATCTTATCCGACCTACAGTGACTCAAATGATGCCCAACCGTAGGCCGGACAAAGCGCTCGCGCCGCATCCGGCACTGCTGCCAAACTCCAGCGCCGCAATAATGTCGGATGCGATGCTTGCGCATCTTATCCGACCTACAGTGACTCAAATGATGCCCTACCGTAGGCCGGATAAGGCGCTCGCGCCGCATCCGGCACTGCTGCCAAACTCCAGCACCGCAGTAATGTCGGATGTGATGCTTGCGCATCTTATCCGACCTACAGTGACTCAAATGATGCCCAACCGTAGGCCGGATAAGGCGCTCGCGCCGCATCCGGCACTGCTGCCAAACTCCAGCGCCGCAATAATGTCGGATGCGATGCTTACGCATCTTATCCGACCTACAGTGACTCAAATGATGCCCAACCGTAGGCCGGACAAAGCATTCGCACCGCATCCGGCACTGCTACCAAACTCCAGCACCGCAGTAATGTCGGATGTGATGCTTGCGCATCTTATCCGACCTACAGTGACTCAAATGATGCCCAACCGTAGGCCGGATAAGGCGCTCGCGCCGCATCCGGCACTGCTGCCAAACTCCAGCGCCGCAATAATGTCGGATGCGATGCTTGCGCATCTTATCCGACCTACGTATTTGGTGTTACGCGAGGCGAATTTTTAACATTCCCATAAGTTACGCTTATTTAAAACGTCGTGAATTTAATGGCGTAAATCCCTGCTATTTATTCGTTTGCTGAAGCGATTTCGCAGCATTTGACGTCACCGCGTTTACGTGGCTTTATAAAAGACGACGAAAAGCAAAGCCCGAGCATATTCGCGCCAATGCGACGTGAAGGATACAGGGCTATCAAACGATAAGATGGGGTGTCTGGGGTCATATGAACGAACAATATTCCGCGTTGCGCAGTAATGTCAGTATGCTCGGCAAAGTGCTGGGAGAAACCATCAAGGATGCGTTGGGAGAACACATTCTTGAACGCGTAGAAACTATCCGTAAGTTGTCCAAATCTTCACGCGCTGGCAATGATGCTAACCGCCAGGAGTTGCTCACCACCTTACAAAATTTGTCGAACGACGAGCTGCTACCCGTTGCGCGTGCGTTTAGCCAGTTCCTGAACCTGGCCAACACCGCCGAGCAATACCACAGCATTTCGCCAAAAGGTGAGGCTGCCAGCAATCCGGAAGTGATCGCCCGTACCCTGCGTAAACTAAAAAACCAGCCAGACCTTAGCGAAGAAACTATCAAAAAAGCGGTTGAATCGTTGTCGCTGGAACTGGTTCTTACCGCACACCCAACCGAAATCACCCGCCGCACACTGATCCACAAAATGGTGGAAGTGAACGCCTGCTTAAAACAGCTCGACAACAAAGATCTCGCTGACTACGAACATCACCAATTAATGCGCCGTCTGCGCCAGTTGATCGCTCAGTCGTGGCATACCGATGAAATCCGCAAACTACGCCCAAGCCCAATTGATGAAGCCAAATGGGGTTTTGCAGTAGTAGAAAACAGCCTGTGGCAGGGCGTGCCGAATTACCTGCGCGAACTGAATGAGCAACTGGAAGAAAACCTGGGCTACAAACTGCCGGTAGAATTTGTTCCGGTTCGTTTTACCTCGTGGATGGGCGGCGACCGCGATGGCAACCCAAACGTCACCGCCGACATCACCCGTCACGTACTTCTGCTCAGTCGCTGGAAAGCAACTGACCTGTTCCTGAAAGATATTCAGGTTCTGGTCTCCGAGTTGTCGATGGTTGAAGCAACACCTGAACTGCTGGCGCTGGTCGGTGAAGAAGGTGCTGCAGAGCCGTATCGCTATCTGATGAAAAACCTGCGTTCTCGCCTGATGGCGACCCAGGCGTGGCTGGAAGCGCGCCTGAAAGGTGAAGAACTGCCAAAACCGGAAGGCCTGCTGACACAGAACGAAGAATTATGGGAGCCGCTCTACGCTTGCTACCAGTCACTTCAGGCATGTGGCATGGGGATTATCGCCAACGGCGATCTGCTCGATACTCTGCGCCGCGTGAAATGTTTCGGCGTACCGCTGGTGCGTATTGATATCCGCCAGGAGAGTACTCATCATACCGAAGCATTGGGTGAACTGACCCGCTACCTCGGCATCGGAGACTACGAAAGCTGGTCAGAGGCCGACAAACAGGCGTTCCTGATCCGCGAACTGAACTCTAAACGTCCGTTGCTGCCTCGCAACTGGCAACCAAGCGCCGAAACGCGCGAAGTGCTCGATACGTGTCAGGTGATTGCCGAAGCGCCGCAAGGCTCCATTGCCGCCTACGTGATCTCGATGGCGAAAACACCGTCTGACGTACTGGCTGTCCACCTGCTACTGAAAGAAGCGGGGATTGGATTCGCGATGCCGGTCGCACCGCTGTTTGAAACCCTCGATGACCTGAACAACGCCAACGATGTTATGACCCAACTGCTGAATATCGACTGGTATCGCGGTCTGATTCAGGGCAAACAGATGGTAATGATTGGCTATTCCGACTCAGCAAAAGATGCGGGCGTGATGGCGGCATCCTGGGCGCAGTATCAGGCACAGGATGCGTTAATCAAAACCTGCGAAAAGGCGGGTATTGAACTGACGCTGTTCCACGGTCGCGGCGGTTCCATTGGCCGCGGTGGCGCACCAGCACATGCAGCACTGCTTTCGCAACCGCCGGGAAGTCTGAAAGGCGGCCTGCGTGTGACCGAACAGGGCGAGATGATCCGCTTTAAATACGGTCTACCGGAAATCACCGTTAGCAGCCTGTCGCTGTACACCGGGGCGATTCTGGAAGCCAACCTGCTGCCACCGCCAGAGCCGAAAGAGAGCTGGCGTCGGATTATGGATGAACTGTCGGTCATCTCTTGCGATGTCTATCGTGGCTACGTGCGTGAAAACAAAGATTTTGTTCCTTACTTCCGTTCCGCTACGCCAGAACAGGAACTGGGCAAACTGCCGTTGGGTTCACGTCCGGCGAAACGTCGCCCAACCGGCGGCGTCGAATCACTGCGCGCCATTCCGTGGATCTTCGCCTGGACGCAAAACCGCCTGATGCTTCCCGCCTGGCTGGGGGCGGGTACAGCGCTGCAAAAAGTGGTCGAAGATGGCAAACAGAACGAACTGGAAACCATGTGCCGCGACTGGCCGTTCTTCTCAACACGTCTGGGAATGCTGGAGATGGTGTTCGCAAAAGCGGATCTGTGGCTGGCGGAATACTATGACCAACGCCTGGTCGACAAAGAACTGTGGCCGTTAGGTAAAGAGTTACGCAATCTGCAAGAAGAAGACATCAAAGTGGTGCTGGCGATTGCCAACGATTCCCATCTGATGGCGGATCTGCCGTGGATTGCCGAGTCTATTCAGCTACGGAATATATACACCGACCCGCTGAACGTGTTGCAGGCAGAGCTACTGCACCGCTCCCGCCAGGCGGAAAAAGAAGGTCATGAACCGGATCCCCGCGTAGAACAAGCGTTAATGGTCACTATTGCCGGGATTGCGGCAGGTATGCGTAATACCGGCTAATCCCTCCCTCTATCAACCCTCGTGCAATAGTGCGAGGGTTTTCTGAAATACTTCTGTTCTAACTCCCTCGTTTTCAATATATTTCTGTCTGCATTTTATTCAAATCCTGGATATCTCTTCAGATATCCTTAAGGTTTTACCCTTACATTCGGCGCTATTTTTTCGAGACAGGTTCTTACTATGCATTCCACAGAAGTCCAGGCTAAACCCCTTTTTAGCTGGAAAGCCCTGGGTTGGGCACTGCTCTACTTTTGGTTTTTCTCTACCCTACTACAGGTCATTATTTACGTCAGCGGCTACAGCGGTACTAACGGCATGCGCGACTCGCTGTTGTTTAGTTCGCTGTGGTTGATCCCGGTATTCCTCTTTCCGAAGCGGATTAAAATTATCGCTGCGGTAATCGGCGTGATGCTGTGGGCGGCCTCTCTGGCGGCGCTGTGTTACTACGTCATATACGGTCAGGAGTTCTCGCAGAGCGTTCTGTTTGTGATGTTTGAAACCAACACCAACGAAGCCAGCGAGTATTTAAGCCAGTATTTCAGCCTGAAGATTGTGCTTATCGCGCTGGCCTATACAGCAGTGGCAGTTCTGCTATGGACACGCCTGCGCCCGGTCTATATTCCGAAGCCGTGGCGTTATGTTGTCTCTTTTGCCCTGCTTTATGGTTTGATTCTGCACCCGATCGCCATGAACACGTTTATCAAAAACAAACCGTTTGAGAAAACGTTGGATAATCTGGCATCGCGCATGGAACCCGCCGCGCCGTGGCAATTCCTGACAGGTTATTATCAGTATCGCCAGCAACTTAACTCACTGACGAAACTACTGAATGAAAATAACGCATTACCGCCGCTGGCTAATTTCAAAGACGAATCGGGCAACGAACCGCGCACCTTAGTACTGGTGATTGGCGAATCAACCCAGCGTGGACGCATGAGCCTGTACGGTTATCCGCGTGAAACCACGCCTGAACTGGATGCGCTGCATAAAACCGACCCAAACCTGACCGTGTTCAATAATGTGGTCACATCGCGTCCGTACACCATTGAAATCCTGCAACAGGCGCTGACTTTCGCCAACGAAAAGAATCCGGATCTGTACCTGACGCAGCCGTCGCTGATGAACATGATGAAACAGGCGGGTTATAAAACGTTCTGGATCACCAACCAGCAAACGATGACCGCCCGCAACACCATGCTGACGGTATTTTCGCGCCAGACCGATAAACAGTACTACATGAACCAGCAACGCACACAGAGTGCGCGTGAATACGACACCAACGTGCTGAAGCCGTTCCAGGAAGTGCTGAAGGACCCCGCGCCGAAGAAACTGATCATCGTTCATCTGCTGGGTACGCACATCAAATACAAATATCGTTACCCGGAAGATCAGGGCAAGTTTGATGGCAATACCGATCACGTGCCGCCGGGATTAAGCGCAGAAGAGTTGGAATCGTATAACGATTACGACAACGCCAACTTGTACAACGATCACGTAGTTGCCAGCCTGATTAAAGACTTTAAAGCTGCTGATCCGAATGGTTTCCTGGTTTACTTCTCTGACCACGGTGAAGAGGTTTATGACACACCACCGCATAAAACTCAGGGGCGTAATGAAGACAACCCGACGCGCCACATGTACACCATTCCGTTCCTGCTGTGGACGTCGGAAAAATGGCAGGCGACTCATCCGCGTGATTTCTCGCAGGATGTCGATCGTAAATACAGCCTGGCTGAACTGATCCACACCTGGTCGGATTTGGCGGGCTTATCTTACGACGGTTACGATCCAACCCGTTCGGTGGTGAACCCGCAATTCAAAGAAACCACCCGCTGGATTGGTAACCCGTATAAGAAAAATGCGCTGATCGATTACGACACTCTACCGTATGGCGATCAGGTGGGTAATCAGTAATTATCTACCAGGTGCTATTTGCCGGATGCGACGCTTGACGCGTCTTATCCGGCCTACAGATCGCGGCGGTAGGCCGGATAAGGCGTTTACGCCGCATCCGGCAATACAACTGCCGCAATGTTTACATCTCACTCCCATCAGGCCACACTTTTCAGGTGGCCTTTTTTCATAATGCCAGTTACTGTTTTCCCGTCTACATACCTGAGGGAATAACATGTATCACGACGTCAACTATCTGCTCTCCCGCCTGATCAACGGCCCGCTGTTACTCCGCCAGGTTTACTTCGCGAGCAGCAACGGCCCGGCCCCCGATCTCGCGTATAAGGTCGATTTTACACGGCTGGAAATTGTGCTGGAAGGCGAGTTTGTTGATACCGGTACAGGTGCAACGTTAGTTTCCGGCGATGTACTGTACGTTCCCGCTGGCGGGTGGAATTTCCCACAATGGGAAACACCCGCCACGACATTTAGCGTTCTGTTTGGCAAACAGCAACTCGGCTTCAGCGTCGTACAGTGGGATGGCAAACAATATCAAAATCTGGCGAAGCAACACGTCGCCCGAGGTGGCCCACGTATTGGCTCGTTCCTGCTACAAACGCTCAATGAAATGCAAATGCAGCCGCAGGAGCAACAAACAGCCAGGCTTATTGTCACCAGTTTGCTTAGCCACTGCCGCGATTTGCTCGGCAGCCAAATTCAGACAGCCTCTCGCAGCCAGGCACTTTTCGAAGCCATTCGCGATTACATCGACGAACGTTATGCCACCGCGCTGACCCGCGAATCTGTCGCGCAGGCGTTCTACATTTCACCAAACTACCTATCGCACCTGTTTCAAAAAACGGGGGCTATTGGCTTTAACGAATACCTGAATCACACGCGACTGGAACATGCTAAGACGCTACTGAAAGGCTATGATCTGAAGGTAAAAGAAGTGGCTCACGCCTGCGGTTTTGTCGACAGCAACTACTTCTGCCGTCTGTTTCGTAAAAATACCGAACGCTCGCCGTCGGAATATCGTCGGCAGTACCACAGCCAACTGACAGAAAAACCAACTACTCCAGAATAAGGTGCGTTTGCTGCGGCGCAGAAAGCACCTTACGAACAGCACTCATCACCCGATGAGGTTCGCGTAGAAAAGCGTAGATACCGCATTGTACATAGCGACAATGTTCAAAACGCTCGGCACCAGAAAGCTCGATATCTGTAATCAACAACACAACATCCGCGCGACGGATATTCTCGTCCGATAAGCGGTTCTCCGTTCCCAGCGCCCCCTGAGTTTCAATGCTGACGCTCCACTTTTCCTGCTGACACAACTTTTCCAGCCGTTCTGCCGCCATATAGGTATGTGCCACACCGCTAACGCAGGCGGTAACTGCAACCAGATATGCCATCCTACCCCCCAACCGTAACCTGAAAACCAGCCTGTTCAGCCATTTCACGCATCAATGCCACATCGGCTGACGACGGTGCCAGTATATCTTTCATCGACCATTCGCGCCCCAACAGACGGTATTTCGGTTCACCGTACTGATGAAACGGCAACAGGTGGATCTGCCTGATATTCAAAGGAATCAACACATCCAGCGCCTGCTGCATATTCTCTCTGCTGAGCGTATAGCCGGGGATCAGCGGCAAACGAGGGATCACATTGATACCTTCACTCACCAGCAAACGCAGATTCTCCAGCACGCGCGGCAGATTCATTTTCACCACGTCCCGCGCTCTTGTCGGGTCCATAATTTTTAAATCGAACAACACTTCATCGCACAATTTCGCCAGCGGTAGCAACCTGCTTGCTGGCGCGTCTCCGGCAGTTTCGATGGCACATGACACGCCCCACAGCCGCAGTCGTTGCAAAAAACGGGTAGCAAACTCCGCTTGCACCAACACTTCACCGCCAGAAAGCGTGACACCACCGCCAGACGTGCGAAAGAAAATGTCATCCTTCATCACTTCCCGTTCCAGAGCGTCGAGGCTGATATCACGACCAATCCGCTCAAATGCGCCGGAAGGACATTCATCTGCATCACGTAAACATTTCGCGCAATGCAGACATTTCGCCTCTCTACGCACCGTCTGGATTTTGCCGGAGATCGACTCCGGATTAGCACACCACGGGCACAGATGTGGGCAGCCTTTAAAAAAGACCACCGTACGAATACCCTCACCGTCATTCAGCGAATAACGCTGAATGTTAAAAATACGCGCCACATCCTCGCGGCGCGTTTCCACAACGTTACAACTGATGCGCTGTACGGCGGATAATGTCATCCTGAATTTCCTTCGAGAGTTCGACAAAGAAGGCGCTGTATCCGGCAACGCGTACCACCAGCCCCGCATAGTCCTGCGGGCGCAATTGGGCTTCACGTAACGTGTCGGCATTCACTACGTTAAATTGAACGTGCTGCAACTTAAGCTGAGTAAATGCACGTAAGAAGTCAGCCAGTTTGCGTAATCCCGCTTCACCTTCCAGGGTAGCCGGAGTGAATTTCACATTCAGCAACGTACCGTTAGAAAGCAACGTGTTATCAAGTTTACTTACTGACTTCAGCACCGCCGTTGGCCCTTGTCCGTCCTGACCCAACATTGGTGACAAACCACCATCAGCCAGTTGTTCTCCGGCGAAGCGGCCGTCTGGCGTCGCGCCAACCACCGACCCCAACGGGACGTGAGCAGAAACGGTATACGACCCCGGCGTGAAGTGGCCGCCGCGCGGGTTCTGGTATTTTTCCACTTCTTTGCAGTAATGGCGCAGCAATTCGGCGCTAATGTTATCCACCTCGTCGATATCGTTGCCGTACTTCTCAAAGCGGTTAATTAAACGAGCACGGATTTTTTCGCCTTCTGGCGTTTCGAAGTTTGCTTTTAATACCGACAACAATTCGTCAAAACTTAAACGTTGTTGATCAAAAACCATCCCTTTCAACGCATGGAGTGAATCACTCAGGTTAGCGATACCAATCCCCTGCACGCCGGAAAAGTTATAACGCGCGCCGCCGTCGGTAATATCGCGGCCTTTTTCCAGACAATCGCTGATAAACGAAGAGAGCAGCGGCACTGGTGCCCAGTCACGATGGCCGATATCGCAAATATTGCTGCCTTCAACCATCAGAGTGATGTAGTGGCTGATCTTCGCGCGAATTTGTTCCAGCAAACCGTCATAACTCAATGCGGAATTACCTTCATTCTCATGCAGGCAGATTTCCATCACTTTCAGCAGGTTAAACATCGCGATATCGTGCAGACCGTAGGTTCTGCCCGGAATGGATAATTCCACGCAACCGACCACTGAATAGTCGCGCGCATCTTCCAGCGAAACACCACGGTTGAGGAACGCGGGCACCACCACTTCATCGTTGAAGATTTGCGGAATACCAGTACCAAGACGAATGGTTTCTGCGGTTTTCATCAGGAACGGCGTGTCAATCAAGGCGTTAGTGCGCACACCGAGATTTGGCTGCGGCAACTGTACGCTTTGATAGGCGTCGAGACAGAGAAACGAAAGCACATTCACCGCGCTACGTCCGTTTTCCGTTAAACCACCGAGCAGTGCGGTATAGCCGGTCGGGAAACCTGCGAAATAGCGCGCGCTGCTGGTGGAACGTAACAGCACAATGTCATTACATTTCACCCACAGGGACTCGAGCAGTTCTTTCAGGAACGCCGGATCTTCACCCTGGGTCAGCGAGGCCTGATAGAACGGCAACATATACTGATCGAAGCGCCCTAACGACAGCGAACTGGCGTTAGATTCATATTGCAGAATGATGTTCATGTACCAGAACAACTGGCACGCCTGCCAGAACGTCTGCGGCTTATGTTCGGCGTTATGACGGGAGATCTCCGCAATAGTCAGCAATTCTTCCCGACGTTGGGCATTAACGCAGCTTGCTGCCATCGTTTCTGCCAGTTCGGCGTAACGCAAAATATGTTTCTGCGAGGCTTCCAGCAATAACAGCGCAGCCTGATAAAAGTGATTATCCGGCTGTTGCTGGCAATGTTGTTGCATCTGCGCCACCAGCTCACCCAGCCCGTGATTCAGCAGGCGTGGGTAATCAATAATGATGTGCCCCTGGCCTTTATCCGTCTGGTTGATGCTGAAAATCTGCGTACTGGTCGCCGCTTTAACTTCGTCCGTCATCTGCCCATTGATGAAATCTTTCATCGAGCGTTTTTCCCAGTACGGGAACAACTCTTCGCGATAGATACGTTTATCTTCTTCACTAATGGCGAAGCGATCCTGCGGGCGTGTCGGGAATTGATCCAGCTCTTTCAGCAACCAGTAAGGATCCATTTCCGGCGACATAATCCCGGCGCGCGGTTTTACGGTGCGGTTACCGGCAATCAGCTCTTCATCACGAATCGAAATTTCAACGTGTTCAAGGATATACGCTGTCGCTTTCGCCCGGCGCAATATCACCGGTTCGCCTTCGGTTTGCCGATGGCTGGCGGTATAAAGCAGCGCCCGCTCCAACGAGATTTCACGGGTATTGGCAAACAGTGCAGTTTTAAGGCGAGAGATACGATTCGTCATGAGGAACTCCTGTGGGAAAGCGAACCCGCCCTTGCGGGCGGGATAAGAACTTAAGCGGTTTGCGCCAGGTGAGTTTCAATTTTGCTCATAATGGCGTCAGCGCGTTTTACTGCGTCGCTGATGTTGACACGCACGATGGTCTTGCCAGCAAAACGCTCTTCAAACTTGATGCCGATATCTTTGGTCAGAATCACCATATCGGCGCTCGCCACGTCTTCCGCAGTCAGTTCGTTTTCCAGACCAATCGACCCCTGGGTTTCTACTTTCACTTCCCAGCCTTTTGCTTTCGCGGCACTTTCCAGCGCCTCTGCCGCCATATAGGTATGGGCAACACCTGAAGGACATGCGGTTACTGCAATAATTTTCGTCATGGCTCGTTCCTCAATTAATTAATTTCAAAATCCAGATCCAGGTCGTCTTCCTTCTCATCAGTTGAAGACCCATTTTTACGCGCCAGACTTTTCAGCACGTTAACGCAGATAGCCGTTGCTACAGCCCCAACAGCCACTGCCGCGATGTAACCCAACTTGCCTTCAACTACCGGCAGCACAATCAGACCACCCCAGCCTGCATAGCACTGCGCACCAACCAATGCCGCGGTGACCGTGCCACAAACAGTGCCCACCATGATGGAAGGGATCACACGCAACGGATCGGCGGCGGCGAAAGGAATCGCCCCTTCAGTGACACCAACACAGCCCATCACCAACGCCGCTTTACCGGTTTCACGTTCTTCTGCGGAGAAGTTTTTGCGACCAATCAGCGTCGCCAGCCCCATCCCCAGCGGCGGAACACAGATCCCTACTGCCGCGATCGCCACCACGGTATAAACACCCTGGGCGACACAAATCAGCATGAATGCATACGCCACTTTGTTAACCGGACCGCCCATATCGAACGCCAGCATCAGCCCCATAATGACCGCCAGCATGATAATGCTGCCCTGCTGCATTCCCTGAAGCCACTGGGTCAGACTGTTAGTCAATGCGCCCACAGGCTCGCCCAGCCCCCACATCATGACGCCAGCGGTAATTAAGGTGCCGACGATCGGAATAATGAAGATTGGCATGACAGAACGCAGAACTTTATGCACCGGGATTTTCTTCAGGTAATGCACCACGATGCCGCCGATAATCCCGGCGATCAGCGCGCCAAAGAAGCCTGCACCAAAACTGTTACCGACCCAGGCACCAATAGCGCACGGAGCCAGCGCGGAACGTTCCGCAATGGAATAACCGATGTAAGCAGCAAGGAAAGGCACCATCAGCGTTAAGCCCGCGACGCCGATATCAAACAGTTTTTTCAGATTCGGATCGGCTACGGCATCTGGCACCGCACCTTTGCCGTACAGCATGACGGAAACCGCCAGCAAAATACCGCCCGATACTACGAAGGGAATCATGTGTGAAACGCCCGTCATTAAATGCTGACGAGTGTTTTTCAGTATCTGCACCAACTCATTCATAAGCTGCTCCTGGGCTTGCAAAAGCCCATGTCCATATTTTTTTGATGGGAGAAACAATAGGCAATCGCAAGCGGAGCAAACAGTGGATAAAAAGGCCATTTACTGGACTTTTGTAATGTCAGTACAAAAATGCGATCCGCCTCATAACTTGCGTTATCTCGGAATCATGCCGGAGTGGCGCGTCTTGTGAGACGCGTCGCAAATTGACGGTTACATTACATTTGTCCAGCTTTTGACAGATTTGTCACATGGCAGGCCGTTACCGTGCACTCTTATCCTGTAAACAGAAAACCTTACCGGGAGAGAGGCAATGGCCCTGATTGTGGAATTTATTTGTGAGCTACCTAATGGCGTACATGCACGTCCGGCAAGCCACGTTGAAACGCTGTGTAATACTTTTTCATCGCAAATTGAGTGGCATAACCTGCGTACCGATCGCAAGGGCAACGCCAAAAGCGCGCTGGCGCTGATTGGCACCGATACACTGGTGGGCGATAACTGCCAGTTACTGATTTCTGGAGCCGACGAACAAGAAGCACACCAGCGTTTAAGCCAATGGCTGCGCGATGAATTTCCCCACTGTGACGCGCCGCTGGAAGAAGTAAAATCTGACGAACTGGAGCCGCTGCCGGTTTCACTGACTAATCTGAATCCGCGCATTATCCGCGCCCGCACCGTGTGTAACGGTAGCGCAGGCGGCATCCTGACGCCGATTTCCTCTTTAGATCTCAATACACTGGGTAATCTTCCTGCCGCTAAAGATGCTGACGCCGAACAATCTGCACTGGAAAACGGCCTGACACTGGTACTGAAAAACATTGAGTTTCGTCTGCTGGATAGCGACGGTGCCACCAGCGCAATACTGGAAGCCCACCGTTCGTTAGCGGGCGATACCTCTTTACGTCAACACTTACTGGCGGGTGTCAGCGAGGGATTAAGCTGTGCCGAAGCGATTGTTGCCAGTGCGAATCACTTTTGCGAAGAGTTCGCCCGTTCCAGTAGTAGCTACCTGCAAGAGCGTGCGCTGGATGTGCGCGACGTCTGCTTCCAGTTACTCCAGCAAATTTACGGCGAACAACGCTTCCCGGCACCGGGTAAATTGACGCAGCCAGCCATTTGTATGGCGGATGAACTAACCCCCAGTCAGTTCCTCGAACTGGATAAAAATCACCTCAAAGGTCTGCTACTGAAAAGCGGCGGCACCACCTCACACACGGTGATCCTTGCCCGTTCATTTAATATTCCGACGCTGGTCGGCGTGGATATCGAGACCCTTAGCCCGTGGCTGCAACAAACGATTTATATCGACGGCAACGCCGGGGCGATTGTGGTCGAACCGACAGAAGCGGTGGCGCGTTATTATCAACAGGAAGCGCGCGTACAGGACGCTCTGCGTGAGCAACAACGTGTCTGGCTGACCCAGCAAGCCCGCACCGCTGATGGTATTCGTATCGAAGTTGCTGCTAACATCGCTCACTCGGTAGAAGCACAGGCTGCGTTTGGCAATGGCGCAGAAGGCGTTGGTCTGTTCCGCACTGAAATGCTCTATATGGATCGCACCAGTGCACCGGGCGAAAGCGAGTTGTACAACATTTTTTGTCAGGCGCTGGAATCCGCCAACGGGCGCAGCATTATTGTGCGTACTATGGATATTGGCGGCGATAAACCCGTTGATTATCTGAATATTCCCGCAGAAGCCAACCCATTCCTTGGTTATCGCGCGGTGCGTATTTATGAAGAATACGCGTCACTGTTTACCACGCAATTACGGTCGATCCTGCGCGCCTCTGCTCACGGCAGCCTGAAAATCATGATCCCGATGATCTCCTCAATGGAAGAGATCTTATGGGTGAAAGAAAAGCTGGCGGAAGCCAAACAGCAACTGCGTAACGAACACATTCCGTTTGATGAAAAGATCCCACTCGGCATCATGCTGGAAGTGCCGTCGGTCATGTTCATTATCGACCAGTGCTGCGAAGAGATTGATTTCTTTAGTATCGGCAGTAACGACCTGACGCAGTATCTGCTGGCGGTGGATCGTGATAACGCTAAAGTCACCCGTCACTACAACAGTCTGAATCCGGCATTCCTGCGGGCGCTTGATTACGCCGTTCAGGCAGTGCATCGCCAGGGTAAATGGATCGGCCTGTGCGGAGAACTGGGGGCAAAAGGTTCCGTACTGCCGCTGCTGATCGGTTTAGGGCTGGATGAACTTAGCATGAGCGCACCGTCAATTCCGGCGGCAAAAGCACGCATGGCGCAACTCGACAGCCGCGAATGTCGTCAGTTGCTTAACCAGGCGATGGCCTGCCGTACTTCACTGGAAGTGGAGCATCTGCTGGCGCAGTTCCGTATGACGCAACAGGATGCGCCGCTGGTTACCGCCGAGTGCATCACGCTGGAAAGCGACTGGCGCAGCAAAGAAGAAGTGCTCAAAGGCATGACCGATAACCTGCTGCTGGCAGGACGCTGTCGCTATCCGCGGAAACTGGAAGCCGATCTGTGGGCGCGTGAGGCCGTCTTCTCTACCGGACTGGGCTTTAGTTTCGCCATTCCACACAGCAAATCAGAACATATTGAGCAGTCGACCATCAGTGTGGCTCGTCTGCAAGCACCTGTGCGCTGGGGCGATGATGAAGCACAATTCATCATTATGTTAACCCTGAACAAACACGCTGCGGGCGATCAGCATATGCGCATTTTCTCGCGCCTCGCTCGCCGCATCATGCACGAAGAATTCCGTAACGCGCTGGTTAACGCCGCTTCCGCCGACGCTATCGCCAGCCTGCTGCAACATGAACTGGAACTGTAAAAGGAAACATCATGGAACTGTATCTGGACACCGCTAACGTCGCAGAAGTCGAACGTCTGGCACGCATATTCCCGATTGCCGGAGTGACGACTAACCCGAGCATTATTGCTGCCAGCAAGGAGTCCATCTGGGATGTACTGCCACGTCTGCAAAAAGCGATTGGTGATGAGGGCATTCTGTTTGCTCAGACTATGAGCCGCGACGCACAGGGCATGGTAGAAGAAGCGAAACGTCTGCGCGACGTTATTCCGGGAATTGTGGTGAAAATTCCGGTAACATCCGAAGGTCTGGCAGCAATTAAATTGCTGAAAAAAGAAGGCATTACCACGCTGGGAACCGCAGTCTACAGCGCCGCACAAGGGCTATTAGCCGCACTGGCTGGCGCAAAATACGTGGCCCCCTATGTAAACCGCGTGGACGCTCAGGGCGGAGACGGCATTCGTACCGTACAGGAGCTGCAAGCGTTACTGGAAATGCACGCGCCAGAAAGCATGGTGCTGGCAGCCAGCTTTAAAACACCGCGTCAGGCGCTGGATTGTTTGCTGGCAGGATGTGAATCCATCACACTGCCCTTAGATGTAGCGCAACAAATGCTTAACACCCCTGCGGTAGAGTCAGCTATAGAGAAGTTCGAGCACGACTGGAATGCCGCATTTGGCAATACTCATCTCTAAAGGAGCAATTATGGACCGCATTATTCAATCACCAGGTAAATACATCCAGGGCGCTGATGTAATTAATCGCCTGGGCGAATACCTGAAACCGCTGGCAGAACGTTGGTTAGTTGTTGGCGATAAATTTGTATTAGGTTTTGCTCAGGCAACCGTCGAGCAAAGCTTTAAAGATGCCGGGCTGGTTGTTGAAATCGCACCCTTTGGCGGTGAATGTTCGCAAAATGAAATCGATCGTCTACGTGGCATCGCAGAAACCGCACAGTGTGGTGCAATTCTCGGTATTGGCGGCGGTAAAACCCTCGATACCGCCAAAGCACTGGCACATTTCATGGGTGTTCCGGTAGCAATCGCTCCGACTATCGCCTCTACCGACGCACCGTGCAGTGCGCTGTCTGTTATCTACACCGATGATGGTGAGTTTGACCGCTATCTGCTGCTGCCGAACAACCCGGAACGCGTCATTGTGGATACCAAAATTGTTGCTGGCGCACCTGCACGTCTGTTAGCGGCGGGTATTGGCGATGCGTTGGCAACCTGGTTTGAAGCACGTGCCTGTTCCCGCAGCGGCGCAACCACGATGGCGGGCGGTAAATGTACTCAGGCAGCACTGGCTCTGGCTGAACTGTGCTACAACACCCTGCTGGAAGAAGGCGAAAAAGCGATGCTTGCCGCTGAACAGCATGTGGTGACTCCGGCGCTAGAACGTGTGATTGAAGCTAACACCTATTTGAGCGGCGTGGGCTTTGAAAGCGGCGGCCTGGCGGCGGCGCACGCGGTGCACAATGGCCTGACGGCCATTCCGGATGCGCATCACTATTATCACGGTGAAAAAGTGGCATTCGGTACGCTGACGCAACTGGTTCTGGAAAACGCACCAGTTGAGGAAATCGAAACCGTAGCTGCGCTGTGCCATGCTGTCGGCCTGCCAATTACCCTGGCACAACTGGATATTAAAGAAGATATCCCGGCGAAAATGCGGATTGTCGCAGAAGCATCTTGTGCAGAAGGTGAAACTATTCACAACATGCCTGGCGGCGCCACGCCAGATCAGGTTTACGCTGCATTGCTGGTAGCCGACCAGTATGGTCAGCGTTTCCTGCAAGAGTGGGAATAACCTACGCCAAACTCCCGGCTTGTTCGGGAGTTTGAACGCAAAATAGCCTGATGCGCTACGCTTATCAGGTCTACGTAATCTCTGCAATATATTGAATTTGCGTGATTTTGTAGGCTGAATAAGGCGTTTACGCCGCATCCGGCACTCTGTGCCAGTAAACTAAAACTCCCACGTTGTTCGGGAGTTTTTTATCCGCTTCTGGACATTTTCTCCACAGAACAATCGTTAGCCCGGAAGGTCGAATCTGTGACTCTTATTTTCACGGACGAAACAGATGAAAGCTTCACTGGCGTTGGTCAGCCTTCTAACGGCATTTACCAGCCACTCCTTAAAATCTCCCGCCGTTCCACCAACCGTGGTACAAATCCAGGCCAACACCAACCTTGCCATCGCAGACGGTGCCAGACAGCAAATTAGCAGCACGCTATTTTACGATCCGGCGTATGTGCAGCTTACCTATCCTGGCGGTGATGTCCCGCAGGAACGCGGCGTATGTTCTGATGTAGTGATCCGCGCATTACGCAGCCAGCAGGTAGATTTGCAGAAGCTGGTTCATGAAGATATGGCGAAGAATTTTGCCGAGTACCCGCAAAAATGGAAGTTAAAGCGCCCGGACAGCAACATCGATCACCGTCGGGTGCCTAATCTGGAAACCTGGTTTATCCGCCACGATAAAACACGCCCCACCAGCAAGAACCCCAGTGACTATCAAGCGGGCGATATTGTCTCCTGGCGATTAGATAACGGGCTGGCACATATTGGGGTGGTTTCAGATGGCTTCGCCCGCAACGGTACGCCACTGGTGATACATAACATTGGCGCAGGCGCGCAGGAAGAAGATGTGTTGTTTAGCTGGCAGATTGTCGGGCACTACCGCTATTTTGCTAAATAAGCGATAGCGCCCAGGGAAGACGCTCTTCAGATTTTTTTTACGCTGACGGCTTCTTTTTTCTTACGGCTTACCAGCGCCAGTGCCAGCACAATCAGCACAATACCGCTGCCTTCAACCGCGCCGGGATTTTCACCAAGCAGCCACCAGGAAAAGAGTACGCCGCAAACAGGAACCGCCAGCGTGCTTAAGCTGGCAATACTGGCAGGTAAGTTTTTCAGTACAAATAGCCACAAACTCCAGGCCAGTGCCGTCGCCAGAATCGCACTGTAGGCCAGCGCCCAGAACACCGTGGGCTGCCAGTCAATTTCACGTTGCGGCACCAGCCAGGCGACCACACTCATCACCAGCGCCGCATAAAGCATCTGCCAGGATGTTAACGACAATAAATCCACGCGCGGATAGCGGGCATAAAGGCGTTTAGCAACAATCGCACTCGCCCCCCAACTGATGCCGGAGAGGATTGCCAGGATGGCGCTTTTCATCGAGGAGAAATCGAGTTGCCACGGCTGTAACACCAGCAATAATCCAACGGCGGCAATCAGAATAGCGAAATATTGCCCGCGTCGCAGGCGTTCACCAAGAAACAGCGCCGCGAGAATCACCACCCAGAACGGCATGGTATAGCTCAGGATTGCCACCTTCCCTGCTCCGCCGCTCACCAACGCCCATTGCGCCAGTCCCACCATCCCGCAGGTTTGTAACAGGGCAATAGCTAAAGTGTATTTAAACGGCGTCGGACGCATACCGCGACCACGTAATAAAAGGACGATGAATAAAACGAGAGCGCCAAAAATGCAGCGTAAAGCAGTAAAGTCGAAGGCACCGATGTAGCTGGTGACTTGCTTCATGAAAATCCAGCTATAACTCCAGATAAGTGTGAGCACAACCAGGCCACTGATTGCCAGTGGGTTGCTCTTTCCTGCGGCAGACATGAGAGATCCAGTGTGTAGTTTTCCTGTGGACACTATACGCTGGTAAAGAAACTTCAGCGACCGCCTGAAAGGCAGTCGCTGAAGGAGTTCAGATTACAGCAGGTCGAAACGGTCGAGGTTCATCACTTTCACCCATGCCGCCACGAAGTCTTTAACAAACTTCTCGTGGGCGTCGCTGCTGGCGTAAACTTCTGCCAGCGCACGCAGGACGGAGTTAGAACCAAATACCAGGTCCGCACGGCTGGCAGTGTATTTCACTTCACCCGTTTCACGGTCACGGCCTTCGAACAGCTCTTTCGATTCGTCGGTCGCTTTCCACTCGTAACGCATATCCAGCAAGTTCACAAAGAAGTCATTGCTCAATACGCCCACGCGGTCAGTAAAGACGCCGTTTTTGCTGCCATCGAAGTTGGCACCCAGTACGCGCATCCCGCCGACCAACACCGTCATTTCCGGTGCAGTCAGGGTCAATTGCTGTGCTTTATCGATCAACAGAGATTCAGTTGTAGCCTCACCCGCCGCAGCACGATAGTTACGGAAACCGTCGGCAACAGGTTTGAGCAGCTCAAACATCTCAATGTCAGTCTGATCCTGGCGCGCGTCTACACGGCCCGGTGTAAACGGAACATTAACGCTGATACCCGCCGCACTCGCCGCTTTTTCAACACCAACGACACCGGCAAGAACAATAATGTCGGCAAGCGACGCTGTATGGGAGGATTTGTAGATCCCTTCCAGCACCGGCAATGCACGTGCTGCTGCGGCATTAACTTCCCAGTCGCGCTGTGGAGCCAATGCCAGACGCGCACCATTCGCGCCGCCACGTTTATCCCCACCGCGGAAGGTGGAGGCGGAAGCCCAGGCAACAGAAACCAGCTCGCTCACGGAGAGGCCAGATTCAGCAATCGCCGCCTTAAGATTAAGGATATCTTCCTCGCTCGGGTTGAAGAACGCATGTGGCAGCGGATCTTGCCAGATCAGATCTTCTTTCGGCACTTCCGGTCCGATGTAGCGAGATTTCGGCCCCATATCCCTGTGCGTCAGTTTGAACCATGCACGGGCAAAGGCTTCGTTGAACGCTTGTGGATCATCGAGGAAGCGACGTGAAATCTTCTCAAACTCTGGATCAAAACGCAGAGTCAGGTCAGTGACCAACATCGTCGGCTTACGTTTCTTCGACGGATCGAACGGATCCGGGATAATTTCCGGAGCATCGACTGCTTCAAACTGGATGGCACCTGCCGGACTACGAGTCTGTACCCACTCATATTTGAACAGGTTTTCGAAGAAATAGTTGCTCCACTGAGTCGGCGTTTGCGTCCAGACCACTTCCAAGCCTGAAGTAATGGCATCGGCACCGACACCGGAACCAAAATCACTTTTCCAGCCTAAGCCCTGGTTTTCGATCGGTGCGGCTTCCGGATCAGGACCTACGTGCGTTGCCGGGCCTGCGCCGTGAGTTTTACCTAACGTATGACCACCTGCGATCAGCGCAACGGTTTCTTCGTCGTTCATTCCCATATTGCCAAATGTCGCGCGAATAGCTGCAGCTGCGGAAAGCGGTTCACCGCTGGCATTTGGTCCTTCCGGGTTAACGTAAATCAGCCCCATTTCGGTTGCTGCTAATGGCCGTTTTGCCAGCTCTTCCGGATTACGGTGGGCAAGCCAGGTTTTTTCATCACCCCAGTTTACGTCGAGATCCGGTTCCCAGACGTCTTCACGACCGGCACCAAAACCGAAAGTACGGAAGCCAGAATTTTCCAGCGCCACGTTACCCGCAAGGATAAACAGGTCGGCCCAGGAGATTTTCTGACCATATTTTTGTTTGATTGGCCACAACAGACGACGCGCTTTATCCAGGCTGACGTTATCCGGCCAGGAGTTGAGCGGTGCAAAACGTTGCTGACCACGCCCCGCGCCACCGCGACCATCGATTGAACGGTAAGTCCCCGCGCCGTGCCAGGCCATACGAATAAACAGACCCGCGTAGCTGCCCCAGTCTGCTGGCCACCACGGTTGGGACTCTGTCAGCAGCTCTTTCAGATCTTTTTTCAGGCCGTAGTAATCTAGCTTGCTAAATTCTTTGCGGTAGTCGAAGTCCTCACCCAGTGGGTTAGAACGGTTAGAATGTTGATTTAACAGGTCAACACGGAGTTGTTTTGGCCACCAGTCATGAGTGGTTGTTCCCGCACCGGCGCTCTGGTCATGACCGCCATGATGGAACGGACATTTTCCGCTAGCTGTTGTGTTATGGATATCGTCAGACGTGCTCATCAATATGCTCCCTCTACAGTGTTACCCTTAAGATACACAGCGTTAGAGAGAAGTTATAATTGAATTAATCCACGGATGCGATAGTTGGGATCTTACATATCATTAGTTAAAGAGATGTAGATCAAAATGATCTTAAATAAGCCTTTTTGATTATGTCTGATTACGGATAAATACTTTATACAAAGAGGCTTTATCGCTGTTTTCTCCCTGTTCCTTTAAGGAATAAAGGAGAAAAAGCGAGTCAATAGTTTTGCTGGTCTGCCCCCTCGCTTCGAGGAGGCATTTTGTGCTTTGTTTTAATTTTGTGATCACTGTGTGATTTTCACCGAAACAAAAACACTTATAAACCCGGTCTAACACCCAGCGTATGGCAAATCGCGTAACTCATTTCAGCACGGTTCAGAGTATAGAAGTGGAAATCTTTTACCCCTTCACGGCTTAAAATTTTCACCATATCCATCGCGATATTTGCACCCACCAGTTTACGGGTTTCGGCGTCGTCATCCAGGCCGTCAAACATTTGTGCCATCCACGCCGGAATGCGCACGTTAGTCATGTCGGCAAATTTCTTCGCCTGTTTAAAGTTAGAGACCGGCAAAATGCCCGGAATAATTTCCACATCAATCCCCGCAGAGACACAACGGTCGCGAAAGCGCAGGTAGCTTTCGACATCAAAGAAGAATTGAGTGATAGCGCGGTTGGCTCCAGCATCCACTTTGCGTCTCAGGTTGAGTAAATCCGCCTGGGCGCTTTTCGCTTCCGGGTGAACTTCCGGATACGCCGCTACTGAAATATCGAAATCCGCGACTTCTTTTAACAGCTCCACCAGGTCAGAAGCATACATTTCCGGCTTACCGCTTCCCGACGGCAGGTCACCACGCAGCGCCACGATATGGCGAATACCGTTATTCCAGTAGTCACGGGCGATGGTGCGCAGCTCGTCGGGAGTCGCATCAATGCAGGTAAGATGCGGTGCAGCTTCCAGACCAGTACGCTCTTTAATACCTTTAATAATACTGTGCGTGCGGTCGCGCTCGCCGGAGTTCGCACCATAGGTCACCGAAACAAATTTTGGTTTCAGGCTGCTAAGACGATCGATGGAGTTCCACAGGGTCTGCTCCATTTCACTGGTACGCGGCGGGAAAAACTCAAACGAAACGTTAATCTGCCCCTGGACTTCTGCCAGACTCTGATTCAGGGCATCCCGCTGGCTGGCGTGAAAAAAGCTCATACCTTACCTCATCAATCGCTTGTAGTTATATGTTGTGTTGTGAACATCTATCCGTTTAGACGTCCAGATGTAAAGATGAAGGAAAAGCGGAGGAGCGTCAACCGAAAAATGACCAATGATGGTGAGGAAAAATCAGGAAAGATGAGAAAAATTCAGGATGGTAAGGAAAAGAAAATCCGGAATGCAAGGCAGACCGGATTACAGATGCAGGCTGACAACGTACTTATTGCTTCTTGCCGGATGCAGCGCAAACGCTTCATCCGGCCTATAACAAAATGATAAATCAATATATTTAGTTAGAAACCATAGACACGAAAACATGTGTACCAGGCATTATTAGATTCCTGAAATTACAACAACTGCGCCAGTCGGTTAATATCCGACTGAATCGCCCCGGCGGTGACGTCGCGCCCAGCGCCTGGCCCACGGATCACCAGCGGGTTATCGCGATACCAGCGGCTTTCGATGGCAAAGACGTTATCGCACGGCAGCAGTGATGCCAGCGGATGGTCTTCACGCACCGCTTCCACACCAACACGCGCTTTGCCATTGGCATCGAAACGCGCCACGTAGCGCAGCACCAGCCCCATTTCGCGGGCGGCTTCCAGTCGTTGCACCATCTGCTCATTCAGTTCATCGCCGTTTTCAAAGAAGTGGTCGATGCTGCCGCCTTCACAATGTGCTGGCACCAGCGACTCCACGCGCACCTGGTCCGGTTCAATGTTGTAACCCGCTTCACGCGCCAGAATCACCAGTTTGCGCATCACGTCTTTACCGGAAAGGTCATCACGCGGGTCAGGCTCGGTTAAGCCCTGTTGCCACGCCTGATCCACCAGTTCGGTAAACGGCACGCTGCCGTCGAATTGCAGGAACAGCCAGGAGAGCGTGCCGGAGAAGATCCCGCTGATCGACAAAATAGTGTCGCCGCTGTCGATCAGATCGCGCACAGTGTGGTTGATCGGCAAGCCCGCGCCGACGGTGGCGTTATACAACCAGTGACGTCCGGTCTTTTCGAAAGCGTCGTGGATCTGGCGATATTTGTTGCTGTCGCTGGCTCCCGCCAGTTTGTTGGCGCTGATAACGTGGAAACCGTGACTGGCGAAATCGAGATACTGGTCAGCAAGCTGCTGACTGGCGGTAACGTCCAGCACCACTAAATCATCATACGGATGGGCGCGCATCCACAGGAACAGCGACTCTTCATCCTGCTCGACGGCTTCATCATTGAAGAAGGCTAACGCGCGGCTGGCGTCCAGGCCATCATAGCTCAACAGGCTGCGGCGGCTGTCCACCACGCCTGCCAGCACAAACTCAAATCCGGTACGCGCCGAGAGCGTACTTTGCTCACGAGAGAACAGTTCCAGCCAACGCGAACCGATATTGCCCTTACCGAACAGGACCAGGCCGATGCGTTTTTCCGCGCGGAAGACGGACTGATGCAGTCCCTGAATAAGGCTTTCGGTCGGGCCGGTGCGTAGTACTGCCACCAGACTGATACCGTCATCCGACTGCCAGGTAAATTCGACCGGCTGACCTTTCAGTTGCTGCCAGAAACGGTGGCAATGCAGTGGGTTACGGGTGACACCTGCGCCTACCATCGCTACCAACGCCAGCCCCTGACGCAGACGCAGTTCGCCTGGCAATCCTGCTTCATCGAGAATTTTCAGGGCGCTATCAGCCACTTCGGAGGTATAGCAAAATTGCAGCAACTGGCGATCGTTATGCACGCCAACTGCCAGCGGACGCACCTGAGCACGTTTCAAAATCTGGTCGATTTCTTTATGTGCCAGTTTGAAATCCTGGCGGGTTGGCACCTGAAACTCAATCAAACAGACATCGTCGTGGCTGGTGACAATTCGCGCACCAGTGCCGGAAGCCAGTACACGTTCAATACGCGTAGAACCTTGATCCGGCGTATAGCTACAGCGCAGTTGCAGGTCGATTTCGCTACCAGAAACGGGCTGTAAGGTACGGGCGTGGAGAACAGGGGCTGCCAGACGCGCCAGTTCGCTGGCTTCATCAAGACGCAGCAATGGCAGCAGACAGGCATCTTTCACTTTGCGCGGGTCGGCGCTGTATACCCCGGCGACATCGCTCCAGATAGTTACGCGGGAAACACCCGCCAGCGCACCGATTTGGGTGGCGGAATAGTCGGAACCGTTACGCCCCAGCAGTACCGTTTCACCGGCGTTGTTACGGCTGATAAACCCGGTCACAACCAGACGTTTGCCCGGATGCTGCACCAGCAATTGTTGCAGCAACGGATAAGACAGGCCTTCATCAACCTGCGGTTGTGCGGCGCGTTCAGCGCGTAAAAATTCACGGGCATCGAGCCAGGCCGCAGGCAGTCCTTGTTGGTTAAGCACCGCAGACATCAAACGCGCCGACCATACTTCACCGTGGCCTACCACTTCCGCATATACTGCGTCGGTGATACCGCTGTCGAGCTGCGCCGCCAGACGTTCCAGATCGCTGACAAAGGCGCTGATGAGGCTATCGGCTTCTTCGGCGGGTAACAGGCCGCTAATCAGATCGCACTGATAACGACGTAGCGTTTGTTGAACCTGATGCGCAGAGAGACGATCGGTCTGGCTTAGTTTCAACCAGTTAATCAACTGGTTAGTGGTGCTACCCGCGGCGGAAACCACCATCATATCGTCGGGCTGAGAGTACTCCGCCATAATGCCCGCAACACGCAAATAACACTTCACATCAGCCAGACTACTGCCACCAAATTTATGCAGTTGACGACCTTTCGCCCCTGCCTGCGCAATCACACTCATTTTTACCCCTTGTTTGCAGCCCGGAAGCCATTTTCCAGGTCGGCAATTAAATCTTCGCCATCTTCAATACCGGTGGAGATACGCAACAGCGTCTCGGAGATCCCGGCGGCAGCACGCGCTTCTGGTGCCATGCCTGCGTGTGTCATGGTTGCGGCGTGAGAGATTAAACTTTCCACTCCCCCTAATGATTCCGCCAGCGTAAATAACGACAGCCCGCCCAGGAAGCGACGCAGCGTCTGCTCATCACCATCCAGTTCAAAACTCAACATTGCGCCAAAGCCTTTTTGCTGACGCACGGCAATTTCATGCCCCTGATTTTCCGGCAGCGACGGGTGATAAAGTTTTTTCACCAGCGGTTGGGTTTGCAGATATTTCACAATCGCCTGCGCGTTGCGCTGAGCCAGGTCCATACGCGGAACCAGAGTTCGCAGACCACGCAGCAACAAATAACTGTCAAACGCACCCCCCGTCACGCCAATATTGTTTGCCCACCAGGCCAGTTCGGTGACCACATCCGGATCTTTAGCAATCACCACGCCAGCCACTACGTCAGAGTGGCCATTCAGATATTTCGTACATGAATGCAACACCAGATCGGCACCCAATGCCAGCGGATTTTGTAATGCCGGGCTTAAGAAGGTGTTATCCACCACGCTCACCGCCCCAACTTCCCTTGCCAGATGGCAGATTTTCGCAATATCCACGACGCGTAACAATGGATTACTGGGGCTTTCTACCAACACCAGTTTGGGCTTTTCTGCCAGTGCCGCTTGTAATGCCTGCTCATCACCTTGATCAACAAACAGCACGCGATAACAACCACGCTTCGCCAGACTGTCGAACAGACGATAGCTGCCGCCGTAACAATCGTGCGGCGCAACCAACAGATCGCCCGGCTTCAAAAAGACGGTAGTCACCAGATGGATGGCTGACATGCCGGTATTAGTAAGCACCGCGCCAGCGCCACCTTCCAGTTCTGCCAGCGCACGCTGCACGACATCGCGCGTCGGGTTGCCGCGACGCGAGTAATCATGCGCACGCGGTTCATTAAATCCGGTAAAATTATAGGTGCTGGAAAGATGGATCGGTGGGACAACGCAACCATACTGTTCGTCGTCATTTAACCCGCTACGCACTGCGATGGTGGCCTGTTTACGCGTCATGTGATGAAGTTCCCTGGGCTGAGTCGGTGAAAAGACAGGCACCAGAGTAAACATTGTGTTAATGGACGTCAATACATCTGGACATCTAAACTTCTTTGCGTATAGATTGAGCAAATCAGAAATTGCCGTTAAAATTACATGCATTATCACGCTGACAGGCGCATTACACGATGTCACGGTAGCGCCTGTACGGTAAACTATGCGGGTTTATGACCAGTAACCTTATTAATTGTACGGTCTGGTCTCAATTTATTGACGAAGAGGATTAAGTATCTCATGGCTGAATGGAGCGGCGAATATATCAGCCCATACGCTGAGCACGGCAAGAAGAGTGAACAAGTCAAAAAGATTACGGTTTCCATTCCTCTTAAGGTGTTAAAAATCCTCACCGATGAGCGCACGCGTCGTCAGGTGAATAACCTGCGTCACGCTACCAACAGCGAACTGCTGTGTGAAGCGTTTCTGCATGCCTTTACCGGGCAACCGCTGCCGGATGATGCCGATCTGCGTAAAGAGCGCAGCGACGAAATCCCGGAAGCGGCAAAAGAGATCATGCGTGAGATGGGGATTAACCCGGAGACGTGGGAATACTAAAGCGGAAAAGAGCGGCGTGGGGAGTGCTGCCAAAGGCAAAATCGCCTGATGCGCTACGCTTATCAGGCCTACGTCATATTGCAATCTATTGAATTTGCACGAACTTGTAGGCCGGATAAGGCGTTCACGCCGCATCCGGCATAAACAACGAGCACGTTGTCAGCGGCTCAGATCTAACCCACCGCCTTTTTATACATGGACGTTTAACGATGAAAATCAGGCTACTCATCCCCAGCCTGCTGGTTTCTGCGCCAGCCTTTGCCTGGCAGCCACAAACCGGCGACATCATCTTTCAGATCTCTCGCTCATCGCAAAGTAAAGCGATCCAACTGGCGACCCATTCCGATTACAGCCATACCGGTATGCTGGTGATACGCAATAAAAAGCCCTACGTCTTTGAAGCCGTCGGCCCGGTGAAATACACCCCGCTGAAGCAGTGGATCGCCCACGGTGAAAAGGGCAAATACATTGTGCGCCGTGTTGAAGGCGGGCTGAATACCGAACAACAGCAAAAACTGGCGCAAGCGACAAAACGTTATCTTGGTCAACCATATGACTTCAGCTTCTCGTGGAGCGACGATCGCCAGTATTGTTCAGAAGTGGTGTGGAAGGTGTATCAGAACGCGCTGGGAATGAGCGTGGGCGAGCAGCAAAAACTGAAAGAGTTCGATCTTAGCAACCCGCTGGTCCAGGCGAAGCTCAAAGAACGCTACGGCAAAAATATCCCGCTTGAAGAAACGGTGGTTTCACCACAGGCCGTTTTCGATGCGCCACAACTCACTACCGTCGCTAAAGAATGGCCGCTGTTTTCCTGGTAATGGGCCAATCACCTCGTGACTGGCCCCCAAAATCTAATTTTTATTGGTCTGAAGCTCTTGCGAAAACGCAGCCACGTCATTTTGACGCTGTCGTTCCATAGCGACCGCGCCAAAGTGCGTTAGCGTACAGAAAATAATGCAACAGATAACACCAGCAAGCAGAAGATAAAAACCGCCATCCCAACCTACCTGATCGACCATAACACCAAACAAACTTGTACCAAGCGTTGCGCCAAGAATATAACTCATAAAACCACGCAAACCGACTGCGGAACCCACGGCAAAACTGGGGACAATTTCCATTGTCTGCACAGAAGCCAGGAACTGCGGAACATAGATAAGGCAGCCTACGCAAGCAGCAAAAATGGTAATAGAGAGCAGAGAGTCGCTTTTCCAGTAGCCCAGCAGGCAGAAGAAAATCAATACCATACTGATAATCGCGGGTGGCATACGGCGACCATGAAATAATTTATCACTCAACCAGCCAGCAAATAACGTCGTTGGAATAGCCGCCCATTCAAAAATTAAAAATGCCGTGCTCATTTCAGTCTTCGTAAAATGTTTCACGCTTAACAGGTAAATGGGCAACCAACTGATAATTCCGAAACGCACCATATAGACAAAAACATCAACGAAAGAGACGAACCATGCATTCTTGTTTTTTAGCACATAGGTACAAAAAATTTGCCAGGCAGTCATATCTTCTGGCGCACGATCATCTTTTGCTTTAATGCTGACGTCGTCCGGAACAATTTCGCTTAATGGTGGTAAACCTTCACTTACGGGAGAACCTTTACCTGTCATCAGCACGACTATAGCAATGACAACTGATACAATCGCTGGAACAACATACGTTGCTATTTTCCAGTGTTCAGTACCCAATACGGCAAATGCACCACCAACAATCGGAGCAACAATACCGCCCCCCACATTGTGCGAAATATTCCAGACCGCACCGACGATGCCCCGTTCTTTACGAGGGAACCAGTTGGCTATTGTAATAAACGAAGGGCCAACGCCCATCCCTTGAAAGAGGCCATTCAGAATGACAAGTCCCGCAAACATCCAAAAAGCAAAACTAAAACCAAGCGCCACGTTAACGAGGGCGCAAAGAACTAAACCCACAGCCATATAGACTTTAGGATTAGCTTTGTCTGCCAGGCTACTCATTACCCCTTTACTAATACCATAGGCGATTAGCATACAACTGCTAAGTAGCCCTATTTGAGTCGCAGACAGATTAAGATCTTGTTTTAAATAAGGTGTGGAGAGAACAAAGTTATTCCTGACAATATAATACGAAAGATAACCGATAAACACGCTAAATAGCGCCTGCATACGATAACGATTATAGGTATTCTTTATTTCACTTTCAGGAACCTTATGTGTTGCCACTTGAGGTTTCAATAGAGAAAGCATACATCACCTTCCAGTTCATAGAGTTATTTTAAACAGCAATGCTAGTTGCTACTCTCTGATGAGTATTTCAAAAGCCCTTGCTTCATTGGTTTTGAAGATAGTGAAGCAAGAGAGTTTAAGTTACAATACAAGGCAAATGAGTCAAAATTGACTCAAAAATACAAATATCATGTTCCATTTCTTTCCCATTTTCACATCCCAAAATAGAATTCGGCTCTTATTTAAGTCTTAACGGGTTACAACAGCCCCAATATAAAAATAATTCCTTTTATTAATTTTTTCAGTTTTTGATGTCAGTCACATATTTTGTATCTATACACGTGATCATTGAAGATACTTGATTTTACCCTATCGGAGGATCATGCTGCGCAACATGAAAGTTTTCATCACCGCTCAACAACAAGGAGGACTTAAACATTTTCATGATATCCTTCATGACAAGCACATTTGCGCTCGAATTAAAGCCATTCTTCCGGCGCATGAAGGCTGGCGCAAAGAAACAATAGAATCCGGTCATAACCTGAATCCGATAGCGCAAGTGTGGAAATTAATTACCGAGCATACTCATAACAACCGCTATTTCCGCAAGATACACGTGTTCAGAGGTGCAATATTGATCTTTTTTTAACAAACGCTTCCGGATATAGTGACGCTGGCTACATCCAAATTAATGATAATTTCCGATACTGACACAAGTGTCTTGCTGTTCATTGAGTATATTAGCGAACGGATAATGATATGAATTACAGCGTAAGAGTTTTTCTCTCGTTAATAGGATTTTTGACATGATTCGTATTATACAACGAACACTAATCTGTTGGCTTTTATGCGTCAACGTCACCTCAGCACAAGAGCTGGTGATTGCTACAACGCTTTCTTCGGAAGCGACAGAGCACATTATCAGTCAATGGCAAAAGCAACCCCTGGCAACCCAAATCCGAACACTCAACCGAACCAGTGCATCCATTGAGCGCCTGCTTGAAAATCCATTGGGTGAAAATATTGATCTGGTATTGAGTTCATCCCCCATGTTGCTACAGCGATTACAAAGTAAAAACCTGCTCCAGCCATTTAATAATCAGATAGAAACAAGCAGAAAGTTAGTCCCCGACTCTATTCGGTCAACCACCGTTGCAGTTGCAGTATCGGGCTATGGCATCCTGATCAATGTAGCGCATCTGGAAGATAAAAATGAGCCAGTACCTACTTCATGGAAGGAATTAAGCAGGTCACGTTATCAAGGAACCTTATTAATGAGTAGCCCTTCGCGTTCAGATACCACTCATCTGATGATTGAAGATCTCCTGCAACAACAAGGATGGAATAACGGCTGGAGCACACTACTGAAAATAGGCGGCAATCTCGCGACCATTTCATCACGTAGTTTCGGTGTAGCAAATAAGATCAGCACAGGGTTGGGAGACGCTGGTCCGATAATCGACAATTACGCTAACGTACTGCTTAATAATTCAACCTTACGTTTCAGTTATTTCCCAAACTCTCGCGCAGCACCTATGTTTATTGCTATCACAAACGGCAGTGAACATTCACAGGAGGCGGGTCGTTTTATTAATTTCTTATTGAGCCCGGAAGGACAACAAGCATTGAGCGATTCTGACTCAGGAAAATATCCGGTATACCCACTGCCCTCCGGCACTCCTCTCGCGGAGCAACAACTACGATTATTTTCCTCTCCTTCCCTTGATTATCCGTTGATTATGCAACGCCAAAAGCTCGTGCAATTGTTATTTGATAATGCGATTACTTTTCGCCTTACCGAACTTCAAAACACCTGGAAATCATTATATGCCGCAGAACATCGGCTTAAGCGTAAATTGCCAGATGTGCGCGCATTATTAACAGCCGTTCCTGTTACCCCACAACAGGCTATTAATTCCATGTATCTGCAGCAATTCGAACTGCAATCAGGCTTTCGTGAAGCTCAGATCATGGCATGGCAGCAGTTTTTCCTGCATCAACAGCAATTAGTGAACATGCAACTCGAGTCATTAAAGTGAAACAACTACATACTATAGGGACGAGCTTACGCCTCGCCTTTGTTTTTAGTGCCGTTCTTACGCTATTCGTTAGCGTAGTTAGCCTCTATTCGTGGTATGAACAAAATTCTCAGGTTCGCTACGCGCTTGATGATTATTTCCCGCGGATTCAGGCTTCATTTCTTTTTGAAGAAAACCTTACCGCATTGGTAAATGAATTCAATGAGCTACAACAGACAACCAATACCGTTAATCGTCTTCAGGTGAGGGAACAAATTGAACAACGGCTACAAAAAATTAAGGCCATTAATCCCCATCTTGATTCAGTACATCAAAATGCGCTTAACCAACAGGTTGCCAGTAGTCACAGATTGCTTAGCAAGCTCGATAGCGCGGTGAATAACAACAATCAAGAAAAAGGAAAACTCGACGTTATATCCTCAAGAGTTAACTGGTTACATGATGATTTCAATAATGAGCTTAACTCTCTGACTCAGGATTTAAGTTGGCAACAATCGTCGTTGCTCAATCAACTCAGCCAACGAAAAGATCTGCACGAAAATCAGGATTTGCAAAATGCTCAACAAACTATTCAAAAAGAATTACAACTTGTTTTCGAACTTTCACATATAGAAACCCAGATCGTCAGCACACTGAAGGAGATGCTTAACACACATAGTGGAGATATAGATTCGTTAAAACAACATATTCAATACCTGAATTTTTTGAAGCACAGCATTGACGAAAATGTGAGATCGTTATGGTCTTATTCCAGTACCATCACATTACATCAGACGGTTTATTCCTTGTGGGAGCTTGGTACTCAACAAAATTATCTGCCCGGAACCCTCGCTGCCTGGCAGCAAGCTCAACAGACCCTCATGAGTACTATCGGGGATAAAGAGCGTGTATTTACGCAAATACGCAACCAATTAGAAACTCAATTAGGAAATAGCCATCAACAACTACAAACATTCAATCTACGATTGGAAAAAATAATGCAAATCAGCGGGCTACTGATTTTGTCGGCTATGGTTACCGCCTTGCTGTTCGTCATTCTGGTAAATTACCTCTACATTCGTCCCAGAATGATCCGCCGATTTCAGTTACTGAATGATGCCGTCGTCAAGTTAAGCAATGGTGAACTCGATGCTGATATCCCTGTCTCCGGCAACGATGAACTTGGGAGAATTGCCAACCTGCTCCGCCAGACCATTGAACAAATTAATCAGCAACAACGTCAACTGGGGCAGGAAATATGCGATCGAATAGCGACTGAAAAAAACCTTCGTACTGCACAAAGTGAATTGATCCAAACCGCAAAACTGGCCGTAGTCGGGCAGACAATGACAACACTGGCACATGAAATTAATCAACCACTTAATGCATTATCTATGTATCTGTTCAGTGCCAACCGCGCTTTAGAACAACAAGACGTTGGTTTGGTAAAAAATTATATCGTCACTATGCGATCGCTGGTCGAACGCATGGATAACATCGTTAAACGACTGCGCAACTTCGCCCGCCGTCGTGATAGTGAATTAGCTGGCGGCGCAATCAATTTACAGCAGGTAATTTATTCATCCTGGGAACTTCTGGCATTGAAACATCGACCACTGAAAGCCTCTCTTCACTACCCGGATCATTTCCCTGCTGTGTATGGCGATGATGTTTTAATTCAACAAGTTTTAGTTAATTTATTTACCAATGCCCTGGAAGCCTGTCTGGAAGAACCGCCCACAATAACCATTAACTTTGAAGAAGAAGCCACCACTGTAACGCTATATATTGCTGACAATGGAAAAGGCTGGCCTGTGCTTCTGGCTGATCGACTATTAACACCTTTTACCACTGACAAAGCTGTAGGTTTGGGTATTGGCCTTTCGATTAGTCATTCTATTATGCGTCAGTGCCAGGGAGAGTTACATATCGCGTCTACTCTCGACCACCATGCGCTGGTTATTCTACGTTTCAGGAAGCTTTAAGCATGACAGACACTCACCCAACAATACTGTTAATTGATGACGATAATGATGTTCTGCAAGCCTACAGCGCTCTCTTACAGCAAGAGGGTTATGTAGTATGTACCTGTAGCAACCCTTCAGAGGCCCTACAATTGCTGCAAAATACCTGGGAAGGCATCGTTGTGTGCGACGTTTGCATGCCAGATATTTCAGGCATTACGCTGCTGGAAAAAATAACGCTGATCGACCCTAATCTTCCTATTCTGATGATCACCGGTCATGGCGATGTTCCTATGGCCGTTGAAGCGGTAAAAAAGGGAGCGTGGGATTTCCTGCAAAAACCGGTCAATCCGGAACAATTTCTATCACTTATCGAAAAAGCACTGGCAGAGCGTGAAGCTTATCTGGAACAAAAAAAATGGCGACACACTCAGTTTAATCGACACTTAATCGGTAACAGCGGCTGGATCCGCCAGACACGCCAACAACTTGAAACGCTGGCAGAAACCGATCTTCCCGTCTGTTTTTACGGCGAACCGGGTACAGGGAGAACATTAGCTGCTCATTATCTTCATCAATTTAGTTCTCGCAAAGAAAGACCTTTAATTGAACGCACACTCAGCGCTAATAGTCAGCAACCGTTGGAAGAATGGGTGAAAGAGGCAGAAGGTGGCACGCTGTTATTAAAAGAACTTGAACATTTAACACAAGAAAATCAGCGTCTCTTGATTCAACTCCAGGAACGCCCACAGGATCGATCGTTTCGTCTGATGGTTGTTAATCAAAGCCCTCTGGCTGAACTGGCCGCCGCACAGAAAATCATTCCCGCATTGTATTTTCTTTTTTCACTCACCCACATTGAATGCCCACCACTAAGCCAACGACCGGGGGATATTGAACCTATTTTTCACCATTATCTGACACTCACCTGTAAACGATTAAATCGCCAACAGCCGTTGCTGGGAAAAACGTTTTATAAACGGCTGATGGCGCGTGCCTGGCCGGGTAATATCATTGAATTGGTGAATGCGGCAGAACTGGTTGCAGTAGGTGTTTTAATGCTGGACGATTCGGTCAATTTGCAGATGATGGAGACTGATCCAGCACCGCTGGATGAACGAGTAGAAAGTTATGAAAGACAAATAATTATTGATGCTCTCAACTTCCACCAGGGTCGTATAAACGACGTTGCAGATTACTTTCAGATACCCAGAAAAAAGCTGTATTTGCGCATGAAAAAATACGGTATCGATAAAATGGATTTTCGCGATGAAAGAAAAGATAAAAAAACACAAACTCAATGAGTTATGTTGCTGATGAAAGTTTTCAGGCACAAAAAAAGCGCCGTGCGGCGCTTTTTTCGGAAATCCGGTCTTATTTGCTGCCCGGGATGCTGAAACGCTTGTTGAAGCGATCAACACGGCCACCGGTAGCAACATCACGCTGTTTGCCAGTGAAGAACGGGTGGCACTTGCTGCACACGTCGAGGTTCAGGTCATGACCAACGGTGGAGCGGATTTTCATTACGTTACCGCAAGAGCAGCTAGCAGTAATTTCTTCGTATTTCGGGTGAATATCTTTTTTCATGGGAAAACCTCGGTTTAAGGCCGC
Source organism: Escherichia sp. MOD1-EC6098 (assembly GCF_002965865.1). Classification (NCBI taxonomy): domain Bacteria; kingdom Pseudomonadati; phylum Pseudomonadota; class Gammaproteobacteria; order Enterobacterales; family Enterobacteriaceae; genus Escherichia; species Escherichia sp. MOD1-EC6098. The sequence continues at coordinate 115,656 of NZ_PTSN01000012.1, read as the reverse complement.
GTCGCTCTTCCAGCCCTAACGCCAGACACCACGCGATGTTTAAAGTATAGTTTCAATACGATCATTTCGTATCAAAGGCGCCGAATCATACAGAAATTAACCAGCGTATGCAAACTGATCCGCACTCCTCTACGGCAATGTGTATACTGTTCCACCGAATTTCAAGTCAGGATGATGCTATGCCCGTTGCCCACGTTGCCTTGCCCGTTCCGCTCCCTCGTACCTTTGACTATCTGCTGCCTGAAGGCATGACGGTTAAAGCCGGGTGTCGCGTGCGCGTGCCGTTTGGCAAACAGCAAGAACGCATCGGGATTGTGGTGTCGGTTAGCGACGTTAGCGAGTTGCCACTCAACGAACTGAAAGCGGTGGGAGAAGTGCTGGACAGTGAGCCGGTGTTTACTCACTCCGTCTGGCGATTACTGCTATGGGCGGCGGATTACTATCATCATCCGATTGGCGATGTGTTATTTCATGCCTTGCCGATTTTACTGCGCCAGGGGCGACCTGCGGCGAACACGCCAATGTGGTACTGGTTTGCCACCGAGCAGGGCCAGGCGGTGGATATCAACAGCCTGAAACGTTCGCCAAAACAGCAGCAAGCGCTGGCAGCATTGCGGCAAGGGAAAATCTGGCGCGACCAGGTCGCCACTCTCGAATTTAATGATGCCGCACTACAGGCGCTGCGCAAAAAAGGTTTGTGTGAACTGGCAAGCGAAACGCCAGAATTTAGCGACTGGCGAACGGGCTATGCCGTTTCTGGCGAACGTCTGCGGCTGAATACTGAACAAGCCACCGCCGTTGGCGCAATTCATAGCGCGGCCGATTCTTTTTCTGCCTGGCTGCTGGCGGGCGTCACCGGTTCCGGTAAAACGGAAGTCTATTTAAGCGTGCTGGAAAACGTTCTCAGCCAGGGCAAGCAGGCGCTGGTAATGGTGCCGGAAATCGGCCTGACACCGCAAACTATCGCCCGTTTTCGTGAACGATTTAACGCACCCGTGGAAGTCCTGCATTCTGGTCTGAACGACAGCGAACGCCTTTCGGCGTGGCTGAAAGCGAAAAATGGCGAAGCAGCGATTGTGATTGGTACGCGTTCCGCACTGTTTACGCCATTTAAAAATCTCGGCGTGATTGTCATCGACGAAGAGCATGACAGTTCCTACAAGCAGCAGGAAGGCTGGCGCTATCATGCCCGCGACCTGGCGGTATATCGCGCGCACAGCGAGCAAATCCCGATCATTCTCGGTTCGGCAACGCCTGCATTGGAAACGCTATGCAACGTGCAACAGAAAAAATATCGCCTGCTGCGCCTGACACGTCGGGCGGGTAATGCGCGTCCGGCAATTCAACACGTGCTGGATTTAAAAGGTCAGAAGGTGCAGGCGGGGCTGGCTCCAGCGTTAATCAGTCGTATGCGCCAGCATTTACAGGCCGACAACCAGGTTATTCTCTTTCTTAATCGCCGTGGTTTTGCGCCTGCGCTGCTGTGCCACGACTGCGGCTGGATTGCCGAATGCCCACGTTGCGATCACTACTACACGCTGCATCAGGCACAGCAACATCTGCGCTGCCACCATTGCGATAGCCAGCGCCCGGTGCCGCGCCAGTGTCCGTCCTGCGGCTCTACGCACCTGATGCCGGTGGGGCTGGGCACTGAGCAGCTTGAACAGACGCTTGCGCCGATGTTCCTTGGTGTAGCCATTTCACGTATCGACCGCGACACCACCAGCCGTAAAGGCGCGCTGGAGCAGCAACTGGCGGAAGTGCATCGCGGTGGCGCGAGGATTTTGATTGGTACGCAAATGCTGGCGAAAGGTCACCACTTTCCGGATGTCACGCTTGTGGCGTTACTGGACGTCGATGGCGCGCTATTTTCTGCCGATTTTCGCTCAGCAGAACGTTTTGCCCAGCTTTACACTCAGGTCGCTGGTCGTGCGGGGCGTGCAGGTAAACAGGGTGAGGTGGTGCTGCAAACACACCATCCGGAACATCCTCTGTTGCAAACGTTGCTCTATAAAGGCTACGACGCCTTTGCCGAACAGGCGCTGGCCGAACGGCGAATGATGCAACTGCCACCGTGGACCAGCCATGTGATTGTGCGCGCAGAAGATCATAATAATCAGCACGCACCGCTGTTCCTGCAGCAGTTGCGCAATCTGATCCTCTCCAGTCCGCTGGCGGATGACAAACTGTGGGTTCTCGGCCCGGTTCCGGCACTGGCACCCAAACGAGGCGGTCGCTGGCGCTGGCAGATCTTGTTGCAACACCCTTCCCGCGTGCGCTTGCAGCACATCATTAATGGCACTCTGGCGCTTATCAACACAATACCGGATTCACGAAAAGTGAAATGGGTGCTGGATGTCGATCCCATTGAAGGCTAAACCGCTCACGATGCGAGGCGGATCGAAAAATTAAATATTCATCACACTTTTCATGAAAATTCTGTAACCGTTTTCACGCACTATCTGCTAAAAATGTTGCCGATATGAAGTAAACATGGATGTAGTACGCCTGACGTGCCAGGCGAGGAGTGAGTGTGAAAGCGAAGAAGAAGCAGGAAACTGCCGCAACCATGAAAGACGTTGCCCTGAAAGCAAAAGTCTCTACAGCGACCGTTTCCCGAGCATTGATGAATCCCGATAAAGTCTCCCTGGCCACTCGTAATCGGGTTGAAAAAGCCGCTCGGGAAGTGGGTTATTTACCACAGCCAATGGGACGTAACGTTAAGCGTAATGAGTCCCGTACAGTTCTGGTAATTGTCCCGGATATCTGTGATCCCTTCTTTAGCGAAATTATTCGCGGTATCGAAATTACGGCGGCAAGTCACGGATATCTGGTGCTGATTGGCGACTGCGCACATCAAAATCAGCAGGAAAAAACCTTTATCGATTTAATCATCACCAAGCAAATTGATGGCATGTTGCTGCTGGGTTCAAGGCTGCCGTTTGATGCCAGCATAGAGGAGCAACGTAATCTGCCGCCTATGGTGATGGCGAACGAATTTGCGCCGGAGCTGGAGCTGCCGACGGTTCATATCGACAACCTGACCGCGGCATTCGATGCGGTAAATTACCTGTATGAACAGGGACATAAACGGATTGGCTGTATTGCTGGTCCAGAAGAGATGCCGCTGTGTCACTATCGCCTGCAAGGCTACGTTCAGGCGCTGCGTCGCTGCGGAATTATGGTTGATCCGCAATATATCGCCCGAGGCGATTTCACCTTCGAAGCCGGAAGTAAGGCCATGCAACAGTTGCTCGACCTTCCGCAGCCGCCTACTGCCGTCTTCTGTCATAGCGATGTGATGGCGCTCGGCGCACTTTCACAGGCCAAACGTCAGGGGCTGAAAATCCCTGACGACCTTTCCATCATCGGTTTTGATAACATCGACCTGACGCAATTCTGTGATCCGCCGCTGACAACCATTGCGCAGCCGCGTTACGAAATCGGTCGGGAAGCTATGCTGTTATTGCTTGATCAAATGCAAGGGCAAACGGTCGGCAGTGGCTCACGTTTAATGGACTGCGAGCTTATTATCCGGGGATCGACGCGCACATTGACTTAAAGTAAACCTTTAAGACTTCCGTGACTGGTCAAAGGCCCGCCGCTTAAGTAACATGGCGGGCTGACGAACGAATAAATACAGCGAAACGATAGTGGCACAACGAGATTATGTACGCCGCAGCCAACCGGCACCTTCGCGGCGAAAAAAGAGCACCTCACGGAAAAAGCAACGAAATCTGCCTGCGGTTTCTCCCGCAATGGTCGCTATTGCTGCCGCCGTTCTTGTGACCTTTATCGGTGGTCTGTACTTCATTACGCATCACAAGAAAGAAGAGTCCGAGACGCTGCAAAGCCAGAAAGTGACCGGAAATGGACTACCTCCGAAACCGGAAGAACGCTGGCGTTACATAAAAGAGCTGGAAAGTCGCCAGCCTGGTGTGCGTGCGCCAACAGAACCTTCTGCCGGTGGTGAAGTGAAAACGCCGGAACAACTGACACCGGAACAGCGCCAGCTTCTTGAGCAAATGCAGGCCGATATGCGCCAGCAGCCAACGCAGCTAATTGAAGTTCCGTGGAATGAGCAGACGCCGGAACAGCGCCAGCAAACGCTACAACGCCAGCGTCAGGCGCAGCAGTTAGCAGAACAGCAACGTCTGGCCCAGCAGCCACGTGCGACAGAACAAAGCTGGCAGCAACAGACACGTACTGCGCAAGCCGCGCCAGTACAGTCTCAGCCGCGGCAGTCTAAACCTGCGTCCACTCAGCAACCGTACCAGGATCTGCTGCAAACGCCTGCGCATACTGCTGCACAGCCGAAACCGCAGCAGGCTGCGCCCGTTGCTCGTGCCGCAGACGCGCCAAAACCGACGGCAGAGAAAAAAGATGAACGCCGCTGGATGGTACAGTGCGGTTCGTTCAGAGGCGCGGAACAGGCAGAGACGGTGCGTGCTCAACTGGCGTTCGAAGGTTTTGACTCGAAAATTACCACCAACAATGGCTGGAATCGTGTGGTCATTGGCCCGGTGAAAGGCAAAGAAAACGCAGACAACACCCTCAATCGTTTGAAGATGGCGGGTCACACAAACTGTATTCGGCTCGCCACCGGGGGTTGAAACCCTCAAAATCTCCCCCATCTATAATTGCATTATGCCCCGTACTTTTGTACGGGGTTTGTACTCTGTATTCGTAACCAAGGGGTCAGCTCGTGACAACTATAGTAAGCGTACGCCGTAACGGCCATGTGGTCATCGCTGGTGATGGCCAGGCCACGTTGGGCAATACCGTAATGAAAGGCAACGTGAAAAAGGTCCGCCGTCTGTACAACGACAAAGTCATCGCGGGCTTTGCGGGCGGTACTGCGGATGCTTTTACGCTGTTCGAACTGTTTGAACGTAAGCTGGAAATGCATCAGGGCCATCTGGTTAAAGCTGCCGTTGAACTGGCAAAAGACTGGCGTACCGATCGCATGTTGCGCAAACTTGAAGCACTGCTGGCGGTCGCGGACGAAACTGCATCGCTTATCATCACCGGTAACGGTGACGTTGTGCAGCCAGAAAACGATCTTATTGCTATCGGTTCCGGCGGCCCTTACGCCCAAGCGGCGGCGCGCGCGCTGTTAGAAAACACTGAACTTAGCGCCCGTGAAATTGCTGAAAAGGCGTTGGATATTGCAGGCGACATTTGCATCTATACCAACCATTTCCACACCATCGAAGAATTAAGCTACAAAGCGTAAGGATCTCCCATGTCTGAAATGACCCCACGCGAAATCGTCAGCGAACTGGATAAGCACATCATCGGCCAGGATAACGCTAAGCGTTCTGTGGCGATTGCACTGCGTAACCGCTGGCGTCGCATGCAGCTCAACGAAGAGCTGCGCCATGAAGTGACCCCAAAAAACATCCTGATGATCGGCCCGACCGGCGTCGGTAAAACTGAAATCGCCCGTCGTCTGGCGAAGCTGGCGAATGCGCCGTTCATCAAAGTTGAAGCCACCAAATTCACCGAAGTGGGCTATGTCGGTAAGGAAGTGGATTCTATTATTCGCGATCTGACCGATGCCGCCGTGAAAATGGTACGCGTCCAGGCTATCGAGAAAAACCGTTATCGCGCTGAAGAACTGGCAGAAGAGCGCATTCTCGACGTGCTAATCCCTCCGGCCAAAAACAACTGGGGACAGACCGAACAGCAGCAGGAACCGTCTGCAGCACGTCAGGCATTCCGCAAAAAACTGCGTGAAGGCCAGCTCGATGACAAAGAAATCGAGATCGATCTTGCCGCAGCACCGATGGGTGTTGAAATTATGGCACCTCCGGGAATGGAAGAGATGACCAGCCAGTTGCAGTCTATGTTCCAGAACCTGGGTGGTCAGAAGCAAAAAGCGCGTAAGCTGAAAATCAAAGACGCCATGAAGCTGCTGATTGAAGAAGAAGCGGCGAAACTGGTGAACCCGGAAGAGCTGAAGCAAGACGCTATCGATGCCGTTGAACAACACGGGATCGTGTTTATCGACGAAATCGACAAAATCTGTAAGCGCGGCGAATCTTCCGGTCCGGATGTTTCTCGTGAAGGCGTTCAGCGCGACCTGCTACCACTGGTAGAAGGTTGCACCGTTTCCACTAAACACGGGATGGTCAAAACTGACCACATTCTGTTTATCGCTTCTGGTGCGTTCCAGATTGCTAAACCGTCTGACCTGATCCCGGAACTGCAAGGTCGTCTGCCGATCCGCGTTGAGCTGCAGGCACTGACCACCAGCGACTTCGAGCGTATTCTGACCGAACCGAATGCCTCTATCACCGTGCAGTACAAAGCACTGATGGCGACTGAAGGCGTAAACATTGAGTTCACCGACTCCGGTATTAAGCGCATCGCGGAAGCCGCATGGCAGGTGAACGAATCTACCGAAAACATCGGTGCACGTCGTTTACATACCGTTCTGGAGCGTTTGATGGAGGAGATCTCCTACGACGCCAGCGATTTAAGCGGTCAAACTATCATCATTGACGCAGATTATGTGAGCAAACATCTGGATGCGTTGGTGGCAGATGAAGATCTGAGCCGTTTTATCCTATAATCGCGTTCAATCATTTTCATCATTGTTTGATGGGGCTGAAAGGCCCCATTTTTATTGGCGCGTATTATGACTGAACAACAAATTAGCCGAACTCAGGCGTGGCTGGAAAGTTTACGACCTAAAACCCTCCCCCTCGCCTTTGCTGCAATTATCGTCGGGACGGCGCTGGCATGGTGGCAAGGTCACTTCGATCCGCTGGTCGCTCTGCTGGCACTGATTACTGCCGGGCTGTTACAGATCCTCTCTAACCTCGCCAATGATTACGGTGATGCAGTTAAAGGCAGCGACAAACCTGACCGTATCGGACCACTACGCGGGATGCAAAAAGGGGTCATTACCCAGCAAGAGATGAAACGGGCGCTCATTATTACCGTCGTGCTCATCTGTCTCTCCGGGCTGGCACTGGTTGCAGTGGCGTGCCATACGCTGGCCGATTTTGTCGGTTTCCTGATTCTTGGCGGGTTGTCGATCATTGCCGCTATCACCTACACCGTGGGCAATCGTCCTTATGGTTATATTGGCCTTGGCGATATTTCCGTACTGGTGTTCTTTGGTTGGTTAAGCGTGATGGGGAGCTGGTATTTGCAGGCGCATACCCTGATTCCGGCGTTGATCCTTCCGGCTACAGCATGTGGCCTGCTGGCTACTGCGGTACTGAACATTAATAATCTGCGTGATATCAATAGCGACCGCGAGAATGGCAAGAACACGCTGGCTGTACGCTTAGGTGAAGTGAACGCACGCCGTTACCATGCCTGTCTGCTGATGGGGTCACTGGTGTGCCTGGCACTGTTTAATCTCTTTTCGCTGCACAGCCTGTGGGGTTGGCTGTTCCTGCTGGCGGCACCGTTGTTAGTGAAACAAACCCGTTATGTGATGCGTGAAATGGACCCGATGGCGATGCGTCCGATGCTGGAACGCACTGTTAAAGGGGCATTACTGACTAACCTGCTGTTTGTTTTGGGGATATTCCTAAGCCAGTGGGCAGCATAACTGACAAATATCAATTAACAATTGATGATTTTGCCAACAACCCACATAGCGCGATATACTGAAAATTCTCGCAGCAACTGAATGTTAAGCCTATGAAATACGATACTTCCGAGCTTTGTGACATCTATCAAGAAGATGTCAACGTCGTGGAACCGCTGTTCTCCAACTTTGGTGGACGGGCGTCGTTTGGCGGACAAATCATCACGGTAAAATGTTTCGAGGACAACGGGTTGCTGTACGATCTGCTCGAACAGAATGGCCGTGGTCGTGTTCTTGTCGTCGATGGCGGTGGTTCTGTTCGTCGCGCACTGGTCGATGCTGAACTGGCGCGTCTGGCGGTACAAAATGAATGGGAAGGCCTGGTCATTTATGGTGCAGTGCGCCAGGTAGATGATCTGGAAGAGCTGGATATCGGCATCCAGGCGATGGCCGCAATTCCGGTCGGTGCCACTGGCGAAGGCATTGGTGAAAGCGATGTCCGCGTCAATTTTGGCGGCGTCACCTTCTTCTCCGGTGACCATCTCTATGCCGACAATACCGGGATTATTCTTTCAGAAGATCCGCTGGATATTGAATAAGTATCTGCCATGCGTTAAAAGGGGAATTAAATTCCCCTTTTTTATACATGGACGTATTCATGCAGAATATTATTCTTTTATTTATATATTTATTACTTATAGCCGTTAACCATTTCCGCTACAAATTTCCTTTATCTGGCAACGCGGGTGAAATGATTTTATATTTTGCTAACGTATTTTTTAACCCACTTGCCTTATCATTTATTATCGCCACAATCATCTGTATAACGATAAAAAAAAGAAGCAGCCGCAGCTTTATTCGCGGCACTTGTTGGTTAATGGGATTATTTCTTATCTATAGCAGCTATACGGTGTGGGAACGACACAGCATATGGGATTATACTTTCCCGGAGCCAGGTATCACCGTCACGGTTCCGAGCAAACAGTGGGTTGCCAATATAGTAAAACAAGGACCAACCCTGGTGACCCGGGATGCCCATGCTATTTTAGCTATTGTTGCCTTCTCACAAAATGAACTCGGTGTGCATTCAATCGAGGAACTTACCGCGACTCAAAACGGAACTGCAGAAATGCATGTTTGTGATGTTCAGGGATTTGCCTGCGCTTATCAGGAAGGAGTGCAAACAATGAGTGATGGCAAAGTAAGACATGCTATTTTCATGACTCTACTGGATAACACTAATTTGATACAACTGGTCGCAGCTATCGACCCAGATTATTTGGACGAATATCAAGAAGAAGTAATGAAAATGATGCTTTCTGCTCGTCAATGATCTGATGTGCATGTTAATAATAATGGATTGATATGAGATACGTTATCTTATTAATACTATGGATAATAACTGTTTTTCTTAGTCATCTTCAGCACAGTAACTTGCTTACTGGAGATCCTGGGATGGTTGGCGAGTATATCGGTTCAGTACTTCTTGGGCCGTTATTACTTCCCGTGCTTGTGTCAGGTATTCTGTGCACATTCACTAAAAAAACGCGTAACTTCGCCAGTTTTACTCGCGGGTGCTGTTGGGTATTGGGAGTCCTGCTTTTATCCAACGTCGGCAATACGTTTCGTCTGTTCACCCCGTGGCACTATACGTTTGAGAAGGCAGCTATTTCCGTGACTGTCCCAAACCGACACTGGAATACGGTTTCTATTAGTACTGATAAAACCATTGATATAAGAAGTGAAGATAATAGCGTCTTTATTTCTGCTTTCCGCCTGCCCGCAGGACGTAGCGCCGATGACTCGCTGGAAGAGTTAAAGAAGATGCAGCGAGACAATCTCAAGGATCAATACAATGAAGAAACCTTCCAGTTTCATGATTGTAATGCCAAACATTTCACCTGTAAGTATCAGGATGTGTTGATAAATTTTGATGGTCAGCAGAAAAGAACCATCAGTGTTTATCTTGAAGACACCCCCAGGGCTGTGGGGATCATTGCATTAATGGAGCCAGATACGGCAGATAAATATCGCCAACAGGCGATGGAGATTATGTTGTCTGCTAAAAATACAGTGAAGTAAAAAATAAGGCGCCTTGCGGCGCCTCTGCGTGGAAGAGATTAAACCTCTTCCATGCGACCCAGCAGGGCCTGCAGACGTTCCTGCCAGCCGTTCTGCTGTTCTTTCAGATGGTTGTTCTCACGCTCCAGCTCTTCGCGCTGATGCTGGGCATTTTGAACTTCCTGCGACAGTGAGTTGTTTTTTTCTTTCAGCTCTTCGATTTCCATCTGCAACAGAGTGATGGTATCAATCGCCTGCTGTACTTTTGCTTCCAGTTTCTCAAACACTTCTAATGACATTGTCATACCTCTCCTGAATTGCAAGGCGTTGATGGATAAAAAATCCTCGTCCCGATTACCGGTGACGCCTTAATAAATACGAGCGCACTTTAGTTAGCTCCGATTGTATGAAGCCGCGCCATCGCTGTCCAGCGGCACGCCTTGCAGATTACGGTTTGCCACACTTTTCATCCTTCTCCTGGTGACATAATCCACACCAATCGAAAATGTTAATAAATTTGTTGCGCGAATGATCTAACAAACATGCATCATGTACAATCAGATGGAATAAATGGCGCGATAACGCTCATTTTATGACGAAGCACACACATTTTAAGTTCGATATTTCTCGTTTTTGCTCGTTAACGATAAGTTTACAGCATGCCTACAAGCATCGTGGAGGTCCGTGACTTTCACGCATACAACAAACATTAACTCTTCAGGATCCGATTATGAGTCAAACATCAACCTTGAAAGGCCAGTGCATTGCTGAATTCCTCGGTACCGGGTTGTTGATTTTTTTCGGTGTGGGTTGCGTTGCAGCACTAAAAGTCGCTGGTGCGTCTTTTGGTCAGTGGGAAATCAGTGTCATTTGGGGACTGGGGGTGGCAATGGCCATCTACCTGACCGCAGGGGTTTCCGGCGCGCATCTTAATCCCGCTGTTACCATTGCATTGTGGCTGTTTGCCTGTTTCGACAAGCGCAAAGTTATTCCTTTTATCGTTTCACAAGTTGCCGGCGCTTTCTGTGCTGCGGCTTTAGTTTACGGGCTTTACTACAATTTATTTTTCGACTTCGAGCAGACTCATCACATTGTTCGCGGCAGCGTTGAAAGTGTTGATCTGGCAGGCACTTTCTCTACTTACCCTAATCCTCATATCAATTTTGTGCAGGCTTTCGCAGTTGAGATGGTGATTACCGCTATTCTGATGGGGCTGATCCTGGCGTTAACGGACGATGGCAACGGTGTACCACGCGGCCCTTTGGCTCCCTTGCTGATTGGTCTACTGATTGCGGTTATTGGCGCATCTATGGGTCCATTGACGGGCTTTGCCATGAACCCAGCGCGTGACATCGGTCCGAAAGCCTTTGCCTGGCTGGCGGGCTGGGGCAATGTCGCCTTTACCGGCGGCAGAGACATTCCTTACTTCCTGGTGCCGCTTTTTGGCCCTATCGTCGGTGCGATTGTAGGTGCATTTGCCTACCGCAAACTGATTGGCCGCCATTTGCCTTGCGATATCTGTGTTGTGGAAGAAAAGGAGATCACAACTCCTTCAGAACAAAAAGCTTCACTGTAATGTGACTACGGGACAATTAAACATGACTGAAAAAAAATATATCGTTGCACTCGACCAGGGCACAACCAGCTCCCGCGCAGTCGTGATGGATCACGATGCCAATATCATTAGCGTCTCACAGCGCGAATTTGAGCAAATCTACCCAAAACCAGGCTGGGTAGAACACGACCCAATGGAAATCTGGGCCACCCAAAGCTCCACGCTGGTGGAAGTGCTGGCGAAAGCCGATATCAGTTCCGATCAAATTGCAGCTATTGGTATTACTAACCAGCGTGAAACCACTATCGTCTGGGAAAAAGAAACCGGCAAACCGATCTATAACGCCATCGTCTGGCAGTGCCGTCGTACCGCCGAGATCTGCGAGCATCTCAAGCGCGATGGCATGGAAGAGTACATTCGTAATAACACCGGTCTGGTCATTGACCCATACTTCTCCGGCACCAAAGTGAAGTGGATCCTTGACCATGTGGAAGGCTCTCGCGAGCGTGCACGTCGTGGCGAGTTGCTGTTCGGTACGGTTGATACCTGGCTTATCTGGAAAATGACTCAGGGCCGCGTTCACGTGACCGATTACACCAACGCATCCCGTACCATGTTATTCAACATCCATACTCTGGACTGGGACGACAAAATGCTCGACGCGCTGGATATCCCGCGCGAGATGCTGCCAGAAGTGCGTCGCTCTTCTGAAGTGTACGGCCAGACCAACATTGGCGGCAAAGGCGGCACTCGTATTCCGATCGCTGGGATCGCGGGTGATCAGCAGGCGGCGCTATTCGGTCAGTTGTGCGTGAAAGAAGGGATGGCGAAGAATACCTACGGCACCGGCTGCTTTATGCTGATGAACACCGGCGATAAAGCGGTGAAATCAGAAAACGGCCTGCTGACCACCATCGCCTGTGGCCCAGGCGGGGAAGTGAACTATGCGCTGGAAGGTGCGGTGTTTATGGCGGGGGCATCCATTCAGTGGCTGCGTGATGAAATGAAGTTGATTAGCGACGCCGACGATTCCGAATATTTTGCGACCAAAGTACAAAACACCAACGGTGTATATGTCGTTCCGGCCTTTACCGGCTTGGGCGCACCGTACTGGGATCCGTATGCACGCGGGGCGATTTTCGGTTTGACTCGTGGCGTGAACGCTAATCACATTATCCGCGCGACACTGGAATCCATTGCCTATCAGACGCGCGATGTGCTGGAAGCAATGCAGGCTGACTCTGGTATTCGCCTGCACGCCCTGCGCGTGGACGGCGGCGCGGTGGCGAATAACTTCCTGATGCAGTTCCAGTCGGACATTCTTGGCACTCGCGTTGAGCGTCCGGAAGTTCGCGAAGTTACCGCCTTAGGTGCGGCGTATCTCGCCGGTCTGGCGGTTGGCTTCTGGCAAAATCTCGACGAACTGCAAGAGAAAGCGGTGATTGAACGCGAGTTCCGTCCAGGCATCGAAACTACCGAGCGTAATTACCGTTACGCAGGCTGGAAAAAAGCGGTTAAACGTGCGATGGCGTGGGAAGAACACGAGGAGTAATGTCAGGCATCTGACCGATTGCCTGATGCTGATTGCCTGATGCGACGCTGACGCGTCTTATCAGGCCTACGAACCGATGCCATTTTGTGTAGGCCGGATAAGGCGTTCACGCCGCATCCGGCATGTCGCAGACTATGGCTCCGTGCGGGGGCAATCCCCGCACACATCAATAATCCGCCCCCTCCCCTGTGCTACACTTCGCGCCATTCCTTACTGCTTAGAGTTTGCTATGAGACGAGAACTTGCCATCGAATTTTCCCGCGTCACTGAATCTGCGGCGCTGGCTGGCTACAAATGGTTAGGACGCGGCGATAAAAATACCGCTGACGGTGCGGCAGTAAATGCCATGCGTATCATGCTCAACCAGGTCAACATTGACGGCACCATCGTCATTGGTGAAGGTGAAATCGACGAAGCGCCGATGCTCTACATTGGTGAAAAAGTCGGTACTGGTCGCGGTGATGCGGTGGATATTGCTGTGGATCCGCTTGAAGGTACGCGAATGACAGCGATGGGCCAGGCTAACGCGCTGGCAGTGCTGGCTGTAGGCGATAAAGGCTGCTTCCTCAATGCACCGGATATGTATATGGAGAAGTTGATCGTCGGACCTGGTGCCAAAGGCGTCATCGACCTGAATCTGCCGCTGGCGGATAACCTGCGCAATGTTGCAACGGCACTCGGCAAACCGTTAAGCGAACTGACGGTAACGATTCTGGCGAAACCACGCCACGACGCGGTTATCGCAGAAATGCAACAACTCGGCGTGCGCGTGTTTGCTATTCCGGATGGCGACGTCGCCGCCTCCATTCTTACCTGTATGCCGGATAGCGAAGTTGATGTGCTGTACGGCATTGGCGGTGCGCCAGAAGGTGTGGTTTCTGCGGCGGTGATCCGTGCATTAGATGGCGATATGAACGGCCGTCTGCTGGCACGCCATGATGTCAAAGGTGATAACCTGGAAAATCGCCGCATTGGCGAACAGGAACTGGCACGCTGCAAAGCAATGGGTATTGAAGCCGGTAAAGTGCTGCGTCTGGGCGATATGGCGCGTAGCGATAACGTCATCTTCTCTGCCACCGGCATCACCAAAGGCGATCTGCTGGAAGGGATTAGCCGCAAAGGCAATATTGCCACCACTGAAACGCTGCTGATCCGTGGTAAGTCACGTACCATTCGTCGCATTCAGTCGATTCATTATCTGGATCGTAAAGACCCAGAAATGCAGGTGCATATTCTCTGATCGATTTGATCGATTGAGCCTTCCAGTCCTTCGGGACTGGAATTTTTTTGTTCGGAGAACGAAGATAAGGCAAGTCAATCAAAACAGGAGAGAAACATGGCTGATTGGGTAACAGGCAAAGTCACTAAAGTGCAGAACTGGACCGACGCCCTGTTTAGTCTCACCGTTCACGCTCCCGTGCTTCCGTTTACCGCCGGGCAATTCACCAAACTTGGCCTTGAAATTGATGGCGAACGCGTTCAGCGTGCCTACTCCTATGTGAACTCGCCCGACAATCCCGATCTGGAGTTTTATCTGGTCACCGTCCCCGATGGCAAATTAAGCCCGCGACTGGCGGCGCTAAAACCGGGTGACGAAGTGCAGGTCGTTAGCGAGGCGGCAGGGTTCTTTGTGCTGGATGAAGTGCCGGATTGCGAAACACTTTGGATGCTGGCGACCGGTACGGCGATTGGCCCCTATTTATCGATTCTACAATTGGGCAAAGATTTAGATCGCTTCAAAAATCTGGTACTGGTTCACGCCGCACGTTATGCCGCCGACTTAAGCTATTTGCCTCTTATGCAGGAACTGGAAAAACGCTACGAGGGAAAACTGCGCATTCAGACGGTGGTCAGCCGGGAAACGGTAGCGGGTTCACTTACCGGCCGGATACCGGCGTTGATTGAAAGTGGTGAACTGGAAAATGCGGTTGGCCTGCCAATGAACAAAGAGACCAGCCATGTGATGCTGTGTGGCAATCCGCAGATGGTGCGTGATACGCAGCAACTGCTGAAAGAGACCCGGCAGATGACGAAACATTTACGTCGTCGACCGGGCCACATGACAGCGGAGCATTACTGGTAAGCGGTTACTTATCGATAAACGGCACGATGAGTAGATCCGCATTCAACTTATTGATCATTCCGCGATATGCTGGCATCAAACGGTTGATAAACGAGTGGTGATGACCACAGACAAGGAGGTCGCACTGCTCTTTTTGCATAATTTCCAGCAGTGTTTCTGGCATTTCTCCGCGCTCAATGCACAGTTTCGTCTTCGGCCACTGAATATTTTTCGTCAGTTTATACAGTTTGTTATCCGACTTATCTTTCAACAGTTGAAGAATATCTTCTGTTGCCGGAAAGTAGATACCCGGATACAACTCGCTTAAGCCATCATCGATATGAATTAACGTCAGGTGGGCATCGTTATGTCTGGCGAGATCCAGGGCTTTGTTCACCAGTAAGGCATCTTCTTCATTCCCGGAAATTGCCACGCCAATGTGTTTATAAGCCATGTTTAACTCCATTAACCAAGTGAACGCAGTGATAACTCAAAAATAATCATCTCGGCCTGGCATGAGAAGGTGAAGGCCGCATCAAGCTCAACCTGCCCCTCCAGATCTTTAATCTTATAAGCCACGCTGGCCCCTTCATCCGCAGAGGATGCGGCAGCAGCAAGCTCTTTCAGTTTAGTCATAAAGGACTCTGCTTCTTCGCGGGTGGCAAAAAAGCGCGAAAGTTTGCTGGTACAGTTATCGTTATCAATAACCGTACCGATATCAATCGCACATCCTTTAGTACTGCATTTATCTACGACATCTTTCATAGGGCACCTCTGTATATTCGCCTCTCTGTCGATTGCCACTTAAGAATAATGCGCCGTTAAGAGAAGAACAAACAAGTAATGATCTTATGGATTACCATTTTTTTTGATATTGCTTAAGATGAGGAAATGAAGAAGATTTTCCGGGCATCGTCATTTGCAACGTGGAAATAACGATCCCGGATAAAAATAGCAATAAGAGATATATTAAGGACTAATGGCTTGATTTATTCTCGGACTTATACTTTACGTCCTGGGTGTCTTTTCCGTATTTATTTGCGCTTTGCGTGCCGACAAATGCGCCAAGATCAATAAGCATCATCACCAGAATCAACGTCGGAATAAAACGCCCTACCGCCCATTGCCAGACGCCCGGTAAAATCGCCCAGTTACCCGCCAGAAGCATCCACGCTACAATCATCAAAAATGCCCATGCGCCAGAACGGCCGCGATCGTGCAGCCGTTTCACCGTCACTGCCGCTGTCGGCCATAACAGGCACACAAGGCAAAACGCGGCGGTCTGGATATCGAGTAATTTTTTACCTGCCAGTGAGAAAAGCACCAGCATCCCAACGATCCAGAGGCCAATCCAAATCCAGAAATCACGGCGTCCAATACGCCCTTTAAACGAGAATAACCATTGCTGTATGGTCATGTAAGTTCCTTGATGGTTGTCTTTTCCAGGATTCTACCCTTTTGACAAGGGCGACAGATATCGTTTTAATCGAACCCAGTCATAACAAAAGGTACTGCCGATGAAGTCAGGGTGTTCACTGTTTTTTCTCTTATCTGTTGTGTTATCCGTTAGTGCAACGGTGCACGCACAATCGCCTGGCACGGCAACGACAGCGCCCTACCTGCTGGCTGGTGCCCCCACTTTCGATCTCTCCATCAGCCAGTTTCGAGAAGACTTTAACAGCCAGAATCCCAATCTGCCACTGAACGAATTTCGCGCCATCGACAGCAGCCCCGACAAAGCCAACCTGACTCGCGCCGCCAGTAAAATTAACGAGAACTTGTATGCCTCTACGGCGCTGGAGCGCGGCACTTTAAAAATCAAAAGTATTCAAATTACCTGGCTACCAATCCAGGGACCAGAGCAAAAAGCCGCTAAAGCAAAAGCCCAGGAATACATGGCGGCAATGATCCGCACGCTTACCCCGCTGATGACCAAAACACAGAGCCAAAAAAAGCTGCAATCACTCCTTACTGCGGGGAAAAACAAACGTTATTACACCGAGACAGAAGGCGCATTGCGCTATGTTGTCGCGGACAACGGCGAAAAAGGGCTAACCTTCGCTGTTGAACCGATTAAGCTGGCGCTATCTGAATCGCTTGAAGGGTTGAATAAATGACAAAAAGCAAAGCCTTTGTGCCGATGAATCTCTATACTGTTTCACAGACCTGCTGCCCTGCGGGGCGGCCATCTTCCTTTATTCGCTTATAAGCGTGGAGAATTAAAATGCGACATCCTTTAGTGATGGGTAACTGGAAACTGAACGGCAGCCGCCACATGGTTCACGAGCTGGTTTCTAACCTGCGTAAAGAGCTGGCAGGTGTTGCTGGCTGTGCGGTTGCAATCGCACCACCGGAAATGTACATCGATATGGCGAAGCGTGAAGCTGAAGGCAGCCACATCATGCTGGGCGCGCAGAACGTGGATCTGAACCTGTCCGGCGCATTCACCGGTGAAACCTCTGCCGCTATGCTGAAAGACATCGGCGCACAGTACATCATCATCGGTCACTCTGAACGTCGTACTTACCACAAAGAGTCTGACGAACTGATCGCGAAAAAATTCGCTGTGCTGAAAGAGCAGGGTCTGACTCCGGTTCTGTGCATCGGTGAAACCGAAGCTGAAAACGAAGCGGGCAAAACTGAAGAAGTGTGCGCACGTCAGATCGACGCGGTGCTGAAAACTCAGGGTGCTGCTGCATTCGAAGGTGCAGTAATCGCTTACGAACCCGTATGGGCAATCGGTACTGGCAAATCTGCAACTCCAGCGCAGGCTCAGGCTGTTCACAAATTCATCCGTGATCACATCGCTAAAGTTGACGCTAACATCGCTGAACAAGTGATCATCCAGTACGGCGGTTCTGTAAACGCCTCTAACGCCGCCGAACTGTTCGCTCAGCCGGACATCGACGGCGCACTGGTTGGCGGTGCTTCTCTGAAAGCCGACGCCTTCGCAGTGATCGTTAAAGCTGCAGAAGCCGCTAAACAGGCTTAAGTCTGACAGGTGCCGGATATCACATCCGGCACTTAACTCGCCTTAACGCAAAATCTCACACTGATGATCCTGAATTTCCTCGGCTGAAGCACGATTCAGCGTCAGGAGATTTCGTTGCGTCGCCAGCAATACAAACGAGTTATCACTCTGTCGTACCATCGCCAGCCCGTAACTTCCCATATGTTCCCGTGCCCCAGGCACTTCTTCCGCTAACATCATAAACGGACTACGTTGTACTAATTCGCTTTCAGTTACCCGACGCGCCAGGTATTCATGCCCCTGTAATCCGCCCGGCAGCGGCAACCAACGACTACTGATGTTCGCCAGATTGTTATCCAGTTGTTCGCGTACATCTGGACGAATACAAGAAATATGAATATGAAAATGATTTTGCGTGCGCCCGGTGCGGGAGTTAATCGCCAGAGATACCGCACGATCGGGAACCTGCTGACCGTATTTTTGGCTCATAAAATCACGCGCCTGCCAGGCCAACCAAAAGAAGTTAGGCGTTGAAGGATCGGTCAACAAAGGGCTTTCAGTACCGTTAATACGATACGTTGGCATCAACAGATATTGCAGTGGGCCGTTAATGTCTTTTAAAACCACATACCCGGCATTAGGTTTTACCTCCACACATGGCGAAGGGTTTTGGTTTTGCTGCTGATTGGGCAAACATTGCTCAAGGACAATCTTACGTAATACCTCCGAATCACCGGTAAATTTCCAGTAGCCGAAACCCGCAGCAACGGCGATAACTATCATCACCAAAATGAAAATAACCGTTTTTTTCATCGTTTTTTCCCTGTACCTCAAAGAGATGCAAGGGTAACGCAAAATCGTGACAAATAAAAAACCCGGTCGCAAGATGCCTCCGGGCCTGGTTACCTTCAACAAAATTAACGTTTGCTGATTTGGTCGAACGTACCACCGTTAGAAAAATGCTCTTTTTGCGCCTTCGTCCAGCCGCCAAACTCTTCATCGATGGTAAACAATTTCAGCTTCGGAAAAGCGTTTTCATATTTTTTCGCTATCTCCGGATCGCGCGGACGGTAATAGTTTTTGGCTGCAATCTCCTGACCTTCTGGGGTATAGAGATATTTCAGGTAGGCTTCTGCGATCTCTTTGGTGCCTTTTTTCTCCGCCACTTTATCGACAACCGACACCGTCGGTTCCGCGAGAATAGACTCGCTCGGCGTGACGATTTCGAATTTATCTTTCCCCAATTCATTCGTTGCCAGCAGTGCTTCGTTTTCCCAGGCTATCAGCACATCACCAATACCACGTTCGACGAAAGTATTAGTAGAGCCACGCGCGCCGGAATCCAGAACTTCAACGTTTTTATACAACGACCGCACGAAATCCTGTGCTTTCGCTTGATCGTTATTATTGTGATGCAGCGCGTATCCCCACGCTGCCAGGTAGTTCCAGCGTGCGCCACCAGAGCTTTTCGGGTTAGGCGTGATCACTGAAATACCGGGCTTAACCAGGTCGTTCCAGTCATGGATTTGCTTCGGATTACCCTTGCGCACCAGGAAGACAATGGTGGAGGTGTACGGCGCGGAGTTATCCGGCAGACGTTTGATCCAGTTTTTATCAATTCGACCACGTTCAGCAATCGCATCCACGTCGTAAGCCAGCGCCAGCGTCACTACATCAGCATCTATGCCGTTAATCACCGACGTTGCCTGTTTACCTGAGCCGCCGTGCGACTGACGAATCACTACGCTATCGCCCGTTTGCTGCTTCCAGTGGGCACTGAACGCTTTGTTGTATTGTTCGTACAACTCGCGCGTAGGATCATACGAAACGTTAAGAAGCTGAATATCCTTTGCCATAACGCTGGTCGCCGCCAGCAAAAATGTAAACCCTACGCCCCACTTGTTCATCGCCCGGTTCTCTTATGTTGTGTTGTGATAAGCAAAGCGTGCCAGAACGTGAATCAAACATTAAAGAATAAAAAAAGATTGGATATAACCTGAGGGTATATATGGGGGAGTAAAAAAGGCGGAATGAATCCGCCTCAAATTGCTGACAATGTACGCTTGTTCATGCCGGATGCGGCGTGACCGCCTTATCCGGCCTACAAAAATTTGCAAATTCAATAAATTGCAGAATTCATATAGGCCTGATAAACGAAGCGCATCAGGCATTTTTGCTTTTGTCATCGGTTTCAGGCAAAAGAAATCTGCCTTTTCCCGATATCATTAATACAGTTTTTTCGCGCAGTCCAGCCAATCACCTTTGAACGGACGCTTCATGTTTTCGATAGCGTCGATGATGTCATGGTGAACCAGTTGTTCGTTCTGAATACCTACGCAACGACCACCGTAGCCTGCCAGCAGCAGATCAATCGCATATGCGCCCATACGGGAAGCCAGAATACGGTCATAAGGCACCGGAGAACCACCACGCTGGATGTGGCCCAGCACGGTTGCACGAGTTTCACGACCGGTTTCTTTCTCGATGAAATGCGCCAGTTCATCGACATCGCACATGTGTTCAGTGATCGCCACAATCGCGTGTTTCTTACCTTTCGCAATACCCGCTTTGATTTCGTTTACCAGATCTTCACGGCTGAATTCGACTTCCGGTACAACAACAAATTCACAACCACCGGCGATTGCTGCAGCCAGAGTCAGGTCGCCACAGTAACGACCCATTACTTCCACCACTGAAATACGCTGGTGAGAAGAAGATGTATCACGCAGACGGTCGATCGCTTCTACAACAGTGCTCAGTGCAGTGAAGAAACCGATGGTGTAGTCAGTACCTTTGATATCGTTGTCGATGGTGCCCGGCAGACCAATGCATGGGAAACCCATTTCGGTCAGACGCATTGCCCCCATGTAGGAACCGTCACCACCGATAACAACCAGCGCATCGATGCCACGTTTTTTCAGGTTTTCGATAGCCACCGCGCGGATGTTTTCGTCGCGGAATTCAGGGAAGCGCGCAGAACCGAGGAATGTACCACCACGGTTGATCATGTCAGACACACTGTAACGGTCAAGCTGAACCATACGGTCTTCATACAGGCCAAGATAGCCGTCATAAATCCCCATGACTTCCAGACCTTCCGACAGCGCCGCACGTACGACACCACGGATTGCTGCGTTCATGCCAGGCGCATCACCGCCACTTGTCAACACACCGATTTTCTTAATCATGACTACCTCTGAACTTTGGAATGCAAAATGAAATCTGTTGCCGGAAGTCGATTCTGCATATCGAACACCAAACGAATATGCAGATAGTATAACAACCACTGCCTGCTGAATTGATTCAGGTCAGGCCAAATGGCGGTAATTTATACACAAAATGCGGGTCTGGCTCTCTTTTCGCAAGCATTATGATAGCTCAAACCGTTTACCTTCCCTGGGCACGACGGAACAAGGGTCCTGATGAATAATGACATCCGAGCCTGGAAAACGCCGTAAAATAGCCTGCTCTACCTGATCAGCCACCATATGCGCCTGAACCAGAGGCAGAGAGTCTTCCATTTCCAAATGAATCTGAATAAAGCGAGTCGGCCCTGACTGCCGCGTGCGAAGATCGTGAGCGCCGCTTACTCCCGGCCAGGAAGTCACGATATCAATAATTTCCTGCCGCTCCTCATCGGGTAACGCGCGATCCAGCAATGACTGTACCGCCTCATACCCCATGCGTAACGCACTATATAAAATATAGATGCCAATACCCAAAGCAAACAGGGCATCTGCGCTATGCCAGCCGTACCAGGATAATGCAAGTGCCAGCAAAATCGCGCCGTTCATCATAACATCAGACTGATAATGGAGCATATCTGCACGCACCGCCTGACTTTGTGTACGGCGAACCACCCAACGCTGAAACGAGACAAGAACGATGGTGCAAACTAACGCGACAATTGTGACGATAATACCGACACCAGGATCATTCATTGGCGTCGGTGAAATCAGATGTTGGATCCCGGTTAAAAACAAAAACAACGCCGAACCAGAGATAAACATACTTTGCGCCAACGCAGCCAGGGATTCTGCTTTACCATGACCAAAAGTATGTTCGTCATCCGCCGGTTGCAACGAATAACGCACCACCAATAAATTGGTCAGTGACGCACCAATATCCACCAACGAGTCGACAAGCGCGGCGAGAATACTCACCGAACCGGTATACCACCATGCAAAAATTTTAATCAGCAATAGCAGCGAAGCCATCGCCGTCGCAGCAATCGCCGCCCGGCTGACCAGCCGTCCATAAGATTGATTCATAAATACTCCCGCTATCAACTGACGGTAGTATAACGGAAGCAAATCATCTGCAATGCATTAAGCAACAGGCAAATTGAGGATAAAAAAAACCCCCACATCATGTGGGGGAAGACAGGGATGGTGTCACAAAAAAGCACCTAACCTGATGATATAAATGGATTTATATCAAGCACTGTCCACATAGCGTCCACATCGACCATAAATAAGCCCCTCAACTGAGGGGCTATTTTTGTGATCACATCCACATAATTTGCTGTCCTGATGGTAACGGGTGCGGCCTTACGGCGTGGACTTCTCCCGGCTTCACGATGTATCGCTGTACCGACTCATAGGTGATGAACGTGGCGCTGCAATTCACGTTCTGACACTGGTGATAACGCTCTTTTGTCGTGTCAGTGATATAGCGGCTTGTACGCGCATGTGCGGCATGCTGGCATAAAGGACAATGAAACATCGCGAGCACCTCTTCCGGTTTTGTTGACGGTGCCATTTTAGTTAATTTATCCTTATAAAACAAACAGATAAATAAAACACATCACTCATCACCTTCTGTTTCGTACTCCACATCAGAAAGCCTGACCTCAAGCTCTAAGGACGTCGTGAAGCCGCTATTATTCAGAAAATGTGTCACCTTAGTGATTGTCCAGTCCTGCTCGTCTATGACGCGCTTAAAGCCTGACACTTTGACCGGCGTTTCCGTGTAAATATCTGCCCGACCGGTAGCCAGACTGATGGAGAACTCCGCAACGCCCCGTTGCAGCTTATCCCACTTCGCCTGAGCGGCGCGCATGGCCTGCGCTTTCGTGGCATATACCGTGGTCAGGGCAAAAACGTTGTCAGCCTCACCAGCCATGTATTCACCTTCGCGCGCTTCCGGTACTTTTGGCGCTTTCTTCTGCGTGACTGGTTTCGCTTTCGGGTGCTCCAGTGCGCGCAGGTGTTTCTCTTTCTTTTTGCGTTTCAGTTTTACCTTCTGCTTTTGTGGCTTCGGGTCTTTGGTGTGTAACCACTTTGCCGTTACGCCGGTATAGGCTCCACGGTCAGCAATCGCAAAATGATGGCGGTCGCCGTCGCTGCGGGTTATGGTGACCTGCGGGATTTTTTTACCGCTGGCCGTCACCCCCTGCCCCGCTTTGAGAAACAACAGTTTTCCCATTTTTACCGACACCTCACCGCCGTTGCGTTCAGCAAGACGGGTCAGGAATTTCGCATCTGACTCCTGCGACTGGTCAATGTGCGGGATTTTAATTCCGGCCAGTGGCGGAGCGACACTGGCTTCCAGCCTGTTACGGGAGGCTATCGCTTCAACAATCGCACCGAGCGTGGTGTCATGCCAGGAGCCTTCACGGCGGGAATTGAGCGTCCCGCGAAAATCTGCACTCCGGGCGCGGATGGTGACCACATCCGGCGCGCCCCGGTGTTCAACCTCATCAACGGTAAATTTCCCTTTGCACACCAGGGCAAAACCTTTCCAGCCGATATACACCGTCAGGACAGCGCCACGAACCGGCAGCCCGACCTGCCCGTCGGCATCGTTCAGTTCAATATCAAGCTGGTCAGCCTCAAAGCCCCGGTTATCCGTCAGGGTCATGCTCATCAGACGGTCGCTGATATTGCCGGTAATATCCCTGCTGTCGAGCATCAGCATGTAATCCGGCGTCAGCGTACTGCCTGCATCAAATGTCAGCGCATCCAGCATTATCCCGCCCCCGTCATACCCGTGAATTTAGTCGCCATACTGCCAGCCTTACCGATGAGCGATTCCGCCTGTTTACCGATATCGCCATAAAGCGCGGCCAGTGATTCATCAACGCGGGTGAGCGACAGCGTAAAATCAATTTTCCGGGGTGTGCCGTCTGCAAAGAAAATACTCCCTGTTTCACTCACCCTGCTGATGACATACATGCCGTAAATCATGCCGGTGCCATCCAGCAACGGCCACGCCCGGCCTTCCTCTGCCATCAGCCTGAGCGTGGTCATCGTCAGCTTTCCGCCGGTCAGTTCGGGATAAAGCACACCGGCAAGCGTGATGTTTTCCTCGCCAACACCGAGAAACTGAAAGGCATCCCGTTTACCGATACGGGAATTTGACGGCCAGCGATAATCTGATTCACGCTGCATGGTCTGGTGTGGCAGCGTCTGGCGCATAAAAACAAACATACCTAACGCGAGCATCATTTTTCGTCACCTCCTTAACCGTCATGCATCATGCTGGCACGGGCGCGCGCACGTTTATCCCGCTCGTATTTTTCGAGCGCATCCTGTAACTGGCGGTCAAGCTGTGTCCCCGGCGCAGTACCACCCGTCAGGCTGATGTGATATTCGTTTTTACTCTGGTCTACATAAGAGCGGCCAGCCGGTGCCGTGACCGGCTGATAAGCCTGATAACCTGCATAAGAGCTGGTCGCCGGAATATAACCACCGCTGCCATACGTGGCGGCTTGAGTTCTGGCGGCGGTCTGGTCAAGTGTGTCTGACTCTTTGTTGATAACACCGAGTTTTTCCAGTACCCAGTCAATACCACTGCGCAGTTTGTTGAACGCATTAAGCGGCAGCATCAGCGCGTCAGCCAGTGCCTGCCCGAACATGACGCCCGTGTCACGGCAACGGTTCAGGGTGTCCTGGGTGGCTTTGACCGGGGCAATCAGGTTTTTAAACCACTGCCACGCGGCCTGTAACTTTTCACCCAGCCAGTCAAACACCGGTTTAAGTGGCGTGAACAGTTCCCCCACTGGCGCAAATGCCGCTTTCAGCCCTTCCACCACACCGCCAAAGAATGCGCTGACAGGCTCCCAGTATTTACGGATAAGCAACGCCCCGGCGACAATGGCGGCCACCACGGCCACAACCGGCCAGCTAATCGCCCCGATGGCGGTCATAACAGCACTGCCAACCGTCGTGAAGATTGCCCCCATTGCGCCTGCTGCCGCGATGATGGCATTGATGCCGGTGATAACCGGCCAGGCTACAAGACCAATGGCACCGATGATGCCAATAAGCGCCAGCGCGCCACCGACAATGAGGCCGATGGTTGACGCCAGTGATTTGTTTTTCTGGATCCAGCCGTCGAGTTTTAACACATACTTCGTGGCCGTCTGAGTGAGCTTACGCAGTGCGCCTTCCTGCTGGTCAAACAGGTCAGTCCCCACCGCCTCATAAGCGGACTGAAACTCCTTAAAGTCACCGCCGAGGTTATCCTGCATGATATTTACCAGCTCTGCGGTCTTCCCGTCTGAGGCTTTCAGCGTAGCGGTCAGCGTATCCAGTTTTCCGCTTGCTGCCGCTGCCAGTAAAACGTTCGCTGATTTCAGGGCTTCCTCACCAAAAATGGTTTTAAGGTATTCCCCCTTCTGAGACGTTCCCAGCTTGTGTTTATCAAAGCTGACCTGAATCTCTTTCAGAATGGTGAACAACGGACGCATATTTCCCTTTTTGTCCGAGGTTTTAACGCCAAGCTCTTTTAGTGCTTCCCATGCTTTCCCTGTCGGAGCCTGTAATCGGGTGACAACGGCACTACTCCCCGTACCCGCCATTGACCCCCTGATGTTATTGTCATGCAGCACACCTGTCATGGCCGCTGCCTGCTCAAGACTTACACCTGCCGTCCTCGCAACCGGACCGAGGTAAGTCAGTGCATCACTGAGTCCCTGAAAATCAGCCGCCGACTTATTCATCGTTGCCGACAACACGTCGCCCACATGGCTGACATCATCATTTGACAGTTGAAAGGATGCCTTAGTCCCCAGCAACAGTTGCGCGTTTTCTTCCATCGACCGCTGATTCGCCAGTGCCATATTCAGCGTGACCGGCGTTGCCGCCTGAATAGCCGCAGCATCTCCACCCGCTTTCGCAATGATAATCTGCGCACCGGCCGCATCATCCGCCGAGGCGGCTGTGTTGTCGCCGAGCTGGCGCGCCTGTTTGCGTAGCGCGGCCATTTCGGCGGAATCTTTTGCCACACCGAGCACGGCCTGCAATTCTGAGTTTTTCTGCGCAAACTCATAACCGGGCATCAGCAGCTTAACTCCGGCCATCGTTCCCGCCGCCGCAATCCCCACACCAGAAGCGCCCACCGAGGCCATATTTCCGGCCAGTTCCTTTCCGGCCTGATAACGCTGTTTTACTGCATTAAGTTTTGCCTGTTGTGCACTGACACGCGCCAGCGCGTCACGCTGCCGGTTAAGCTGTGCGGTGGTTTCACTGATACGGTTTTTCAGCCCTCGTTCATCATGCGCCAGATTACGGGTATTAATACCCGCCTGACTCAATTCCTGACGCTGGCGCTGTACCGACAATCTCAGGCTGTTATATTTCGCCTGTAACTCAGACGCATTTTTACGCGCGGCTTCCATTGCCTTTGCCTGTGCATTTGTCGGTCGTTCAGTATTTTTAAACTGGACAGCCAGAGCTGCGGCTTCCTGTCTGGCTTTTTTCAGTTCCTGACCAGTCACGGCGAGCTGTGCGCTGGTCTTGCGAAATCCCTCAATACGGGATGCCTGACCGTTCAGCTCGCGCAGTGATTTTTGTGTTTCCCGGATATCCCCCGACAGCGACTTGCTCGCTGTGCGGATGGATTTAAACGGGCGGGATGCCTGGTCAACAGCCCTGAGCAATACCTGTAATTTTACATTGTTACTCATTCGTGTTTCCGCTTCGCCGGAGCGCCTTTTCGCGCCATGTGATGAGTTCGGTCAGGCTCATGGGATACAGTTCTGATGGCGGCCAGTGAAATATCACTGCCACATCCGCCATCAGGTCATCGACCGAGAGATTTTTCGGGAACGTCACTGCACCGAGTTCGGCGACAAAAAACCGACCACCTTACCGGCCAGCGCCACAAGGTCAGGCAGTTCCAGCGCGGCAACTTCCTGCTCGGTCAGCATCGGTGCCGTCATGCGCGGCAGCACCTTAATCAGTGCATCGACTTCGGAGTTCGCGACCGCAGCCAGACTGACACCGCGCAGCGTCCCGGCATTGGGTTTCATCAGCGTGACCTGTTCGATGACCTGCTCACCACGCTTGACCGGATTGTCCAGGGTAATCACATTTTCTTTGTTCATGGTTTTCTCACTTCTGAATCGGGGGTTAACCGGTCAGCCTGGCTGACCGGATGAAAATCACAGGCCGATATTGCGGCGGTGTTGCTCCAGACGGTCGACGCCGTTCACCTTCTCAATCATGTTGATGGTGTCGATTTCGACCAGCTCCTTACCGTCCATCGTCAACTTGAAATAAGTACAAATCACCGGGAGTTTCGATTCGGTATCCTCTCCCTGTTTACCCTCTCCGGTGTCGACTTCTTTCTGACGCCCACGCATGACCACTTCGACGGCCACCGTTTCGCCGGTATCGTCGCGCTGGTAAGAACCAGCAAAACGAATCGGTACGGCATCAACACTGGTTGCAGCGTAAAGTTCCCAGATAACCGAATCCGGGAACCCCCCGAGCGACCACTCCATTGACAGCGCATCGTCATCAAGGCCGAGGTCTACCGGTGCGCTGCCGTTCATCCCCGCACCGCGATAATTTTCGAGCTTACGGGTCAGTTTTGGCAGCGTGACGGACGTTGCAACGCCCTGATAGCTGTAGCCGTTCAGAAAGACATTCATGTATTTGAGTTTGCGCGGCATTGCCATCGGTCAGGCTCCTTAATTGCTGTTAACCGAGGTGACCAGATTTGCCAGGTATTTATCAGTAATACGCTGGCGCAGGGTCAGGTTTTCAAGAGGAGGCACCGGGGTATAGTCGTAGTCGATATACAGTTTTCCGGCCTTGAGGGTTTCCGCATCGTTGGATTCTTCGCTGAACCAGCAGGTCGCATCCACGATATAGCCGTTTGTTTTCAGCTCACGGAATTTGGCATTGATGCCGTCAACGATGTCGCGAATCAGCGTTGCGGTGATGGGTTTGTCCACCGCCCACATGTGCGCCTCAGCCATCGTGTCGGCCAACACCTGCGCGGTGCGGGTGTAGTTTTCAAAGAGGAACAGCGGGTCATCAGAGCAGGTACGGTTACCCCAGAAGCGGAAACCGTCACGGCGAATCAGCGTAGTGACGCCTGACTCGTTAAGCAGGTCAGCATCGGTGCCGGACTCCTGCAAATCCCAGAATACAGATGCGCTGATGCCGGTAACACCGTTCACCCCGACATTGGACAGCGTTTTATGCCAGCCCTGCTCCTGGTCGATTTTAGCGCGCAGGCCCAGTGCACGGGCGGTGGCATACGCGGTGGCGGTGGTACTGGTGACCGTATCCCATGCGAGGAAATCCGGCCAGATGACCATCAGCTCACGCTGACTGAAATTCTGGCGATAGGCTTTCACCTCGGAAATGGTCTTACAGCCCCATGCGCTGATATATCCGAAAGCGCGCAGCTTCTGACAGACTGATGCCAGTGCAACAGCCACCTCTTTGGTATCCAGCCCCGGCACACCAAGAATACGCGGTTTAACACCGGTTACCGACTCCGCCGCCAGCAGGGCTTTCAGTCCGGTGTACTGACCGTTTTCGTCAGTGGTGCCGATGATATTGGAAACGGTCTGCGCGAGTTTCGTTTCCTCGTCGTCGCCGGTGCCGTCTTCCACACGTACGACAACGGTGACCGGTTTTGACTGGTCGGAGATGGCCTGCAACGATGCCGCCAGCGTGCCTTTTTTACCGGCCTTTGCAATTGCGCTCTGCACATTGGTAATCAGTACCGGTTTATTGAGGGGGAAGGTTTCGACATCCGCATCGCTGGCCGTACAGACCATGCCGACAATGGCGGTGGATACGGTGGAAATGACGCGGGTGCCGTCGTTAATCTCCAGCACCTGCACACCGTGATGATAATCACTCATCCGTTTAACTCCGTGGTTAATGGGTGAGTGGTATTTTCAGTTGTACAGGGCGTGAGACGCTATTTGTCCTGACTGGTCAGGGGATGAAACAACAGATAAAGAAAAGGCGGGCAATCCGCCCGCCTGTATTTATTGTGGTAGTTCCGGCCATTCAGGATTTGCAGGATCCACACGACTGACCAGAACGCTGTAGCGTTCCCATGCCTCCAGTCGGCTGCGCTCCTCATCTGTTGCCATATTCAGCCTGACCGCACGCTCCAGCGGCTGAATCAATGCCTCAGCTTCTGCAAGCAAGGTTGACTTTCGGACTTCGGCTTGCTGCTGCCGTTCTGCATCCGTATATACACGTTTAATTACAGTGTCATCTTTGAACATCCAGTTACCTGAAATATCAGCGCGACGGTTGGCGGTTATATTCGGTAACTCAACAACACTCAAGCCATCAGGGTTGAGCATTGACACATCTTTCTCAATGCAACGAATAATACCGTTCTCGTCGTAGGCCATTTTTAAAGTGTCTGGCTGGAAATTCTTTTGTTCCTCATACCAGTTTTTACCATCATCTGACCATAGCCAGACAATATTAAATCGTTTGGTTAATTCATATTGTTCAATAGTTTTTGGATTCCCTGCCTTAATATTTTTTAAATGCATCATCATTAAATACTCCCTGCGTTATACCATGTGCCATTAATACAATACTGAACAGGTCTTGCCTGCGCGATATCAATTAATTCATCAGTATTACTATTGACAACACCAGTAAGAACATGCCCTGACCTGTCATGCCAGCCAGTACCATTCCACGTTGGAAGGGATGACAAACCACCTAAGCGAATACCTGTAATAAAACGTGAATTACATTCCGCCTTGGTATAAGCGCCAATATCACCTGGCGATGGTTTATGAGCTGTCGTATAAATTTGCGCCCATCCAGACCATTGAGCATCATCTGTATCCCGCCTTGAACGGATATATGCTGGCGCGTAACCTCCACTGGTGCCGCTCCAGCCGATAAGTAATTCACCTTCTCCAACTGCGGACACCCCCGTAAGATGAAGCACATTGCCATAGGTGTAAGGGTAGCCATTGTTATATGCCTCATACATCTGAATACCAGGCGTCCCCTTTGCACTCCCGCTTAATGCTGTGACGCGATTCCGGGATACCAGCGTATTAATATTTATATCGCCGGTGCCATCAAATTTGACACCATTAATATTTCGTGCCGTTTTCAGCTTTGTAGCTGTAGCAGCATTGCCGGACAGTTCGCCTGAAAGACCGGCGCTGAAGGTTTGTTTCGCCGCCCATGTCTGAGCTTCGTCGATAATTGGCACACGTCTTGTCGTGATCGTGCGGCTTCCCGGATTTCCTGAAATACGCACCATAAAAAAGCGGTAGTTCGCTTTACTTACAGTGCTGCGCCACACATGCATTGAGCGCCCCGTACCGGAATCATCACTCGGACCGACTGAGATGTTTATCAGGTTGCCATCAATGACGCCCCAGTCCATACCGTCGGGAATATTGGCCATGTTATCAAGCCGAACGGTTATCAGACTACCCGGCACAAAGTCGTAGGTCTGCCAGTCCAGACTGGATAATTTTGCCACTGCGCCACCGATGCCCAGATTCAGAGGCAACGAAAAGGAGTTATATACTTCTCGCCATTCGGTCCATTTGCTCCCGGCGTAGACGCGCTCAAAAGTGCGCCCCTGTGTGGTTTCTGATTTCCCTGTGGTTGTGTAACGCTGCCAGACAGACACACCATCAAAACGTCTGATTACTTCCAGTATCCCAAGTAGTGTCGCGCCAACGGTGTCCAGCATCGGACCGTTTGTTGCCTTTCCTGTAACACTGTAAATACCGGGGTCGGTTAGAACATTTAAATCACCTTCGTAATAACGACTCTCTGACTGATGACCGACTCTTAACCACGGTTCCCACTGCGGATTTGATGCATCCCAGCTTGCCGCAAGGCAGCGGACATACATATTTCCACGGCGAGTGGTATAACGTTGCGTTCTTCCATAATTCCCGCCTTCGAGGATCTCAAGCATCCCCTGAGCAAAGCCGCCTTCCTCTGGATAATTGCGTTCATAGGAAGCTATAGCCGAGCTACTGTTACGCCATAAACCAAGATGTTCGGCGGCTCCAAGCGTATTCAGGTCTATAGTCGTACTCAAAGGGCGGGTAGCTGATTGAGTGTGACGCCATACGCCCCACGGACCATCAGTGCCATTCCACTTATTGGCGAGTTTACGCATGTATACATTGCCGTCTCTTGTGGTAAAGCGTTGCGTGCCTGCAAAATTGCCGGCAGCAAAAACCTCAAGCACACCGACAGCATTATCTTCCGGGAAATTTTTCTCCAGTGTTGCGTTAGTTGAAGTAGCTTTAGACCAGATCCCCAGATAAGCCTTAACGGGACCAAATGTATTCAGATCAGCATCAACCGGCATTTCGCCGTTGTTTTTCATAAACGTCAGGCTGGTAACGCCAACATTGTCCAGAAAAGCTGATTTATCCTGGATATCTGCACCATTCTGATTTTTCGCCAGACGTGAATTTGCGTTGTCATTTGCTGCCTTGACCGCTTTTGGCGTTGCCGCCAGCTTTTCACTGGTGCTGTTTGTTGCACTGCTTAACTGAGTAAAGCCTTTTTCCGTCAGCGTGGCGTCAGGATGGCGGCGGGACTGCTCATGCTCTGCGATTTTGTCATCGACGTAATCCTGCGTCGCCATCACTGTGCTGGCATCAATACTCAGCTCAACGGACGCCACGTTGCTGAGAATAATAACCATGCGGCAGGTCTGCGCACGTCCGGAGCCTTCAGCCAGTTCTGGCTTATAGCTTTCTGCCATGTTGGATACCGCAATCAGTGTTCCGGCATCGTCATACAGACCAAGCTCACGCATCCAGAAGCCGCCCACTTCGGGCGGTACAACCAGTTCAGCCACGATATAGTTTTTATTCTTGTTATCCACGCTGACTTTATTCAGAGCGTGACGCCAGACCTCATGCACCAGTTTCGTCTGACCGGCATCCGGCACCGGTAATTTGCCATTACCGTCACCCACGGCCATTGCAGACAGGTTTACTTTTTTCCCGCCGGGGACAGTGGCGGCTGCCAGCTTCGCGGCTCCGGCAGTAGTGATAACGGTTTTAAATTTCGTGCTCATTGTTTCTCACTTATCCGGGATAAACAGTAATAACATCACCATCACAGACCACACCGCCTGTATACAGATAGCCGGGAATGTCCTGGATAATGTTCAGGCCGATAAGGTGACGACTTGCGGGTTTGGCATCAGCAATCAGCCGTTCCATTTCCAGATACATCTCCTCCGTGATGCCGCTTTCCAGCACACCGATATCAAGGCGAAAGGTTCCGGGCGGGTCGTTTGTCTCCCACCATTCCTTTACGTTAATGAGATAGCCGAGCGGCTCCACCACGCGTCGGATTGCGCCGATAGTGCCTTTATGACAGTGGATGAAATAGGCATCGCGGATAACGGCGCGTTTTGTTGCTTCCGGCCACTTTTCATCCCACCTGTCGACCGAAAACGCCCACGCCAGCCACGGCAGCAGATTTGCCGGACAGGTATCCGGGTTCCACAGCTCACGAATACTGACCGGCGTTTTTTCAATTTCCGCACAGGCTTTTGCAGCGGCGACCTCAAGTGGTGATGAGCCGGTCGGCAGCAGTCGCGAATCACTCATCCGAGCCTCCGGTCACGACGCGGTATTCGGTACAGAAAGACGCCTGCGTATTGTTGAGCACGATGTCGGCCAGCGGTGCAGCCAGTTCGACACGCTGCACGCCTTCCACATGCAAAGCGGCATAAATGGCAGACAGACGGATGTCACGCCCCAGCCGGTGCTGTGCCGTGATATACGCTTCCAGTTTTTTCACGGCGGCAGCGCGGATGGGTTCGCTTTCGGGACCAGGGTAAAGGTAAAGCGTGGCGTTTATCTGGTATTCAACGATGGCGGCAGACTGCACGGTCACGCGGTCGGCCACCGGCCTGACGTCCTCGCCATTAAGGGCGTTACGCACCACAGCCAGCAGGTCTTCGGATGCGACGCCGTTATTTTCACGTGACAGCACAGAGATGGTGACACAGGCCGGAGACGGACTGGTGACAGAGATATCCGCGACACGCCCGTCCGCACTGCGACCATGATACTGATAGGCACCTACCGACCCGGCGACGCTTAAACCTTCAAACGCCTGCTGAATACGCAGACGATAATCGGTGTCAGATTCCATCACTGCCGGTGTCGGCGGGATGGTCGAATCATCTGCCGGGGTGATAATCAGGCGCGTGGTGTTGTAATTGGCACCAATCACATCAAGGTCATTACCGGTGGCACAGGCCAGCATCACCGCCCGTGCGGCCTCATTCACACGCTGACGCCAGATAAGCTCACGATAAGCATTTTCCTCCAGCAGTTTGACGAGAGGCTCGGATTCCAGCGTCAGGGTACGGGCGACCGCCTCCTGCTGATCTTCCGGGTAAAGGGAAATCAGTGTCGCCTTGCGTTCGGCGAGAATGGTTTCAAAGTCCAGCTCCTCGACCACATCCGGTGCGGGTAGCTGGTTCAGGTCGATAATCGGCATGGTTTCAACTCACAGGGATGGTTAACGAAAGTGGCTGACCGGTGTCGTTGTGCTGACCGGTTAACGTGACCGTCATTCGCCCGTCAAAACTGCGCGCCGTGGTGACGGATGACAGGGTGACGCGGGGTTCCCATTTCAGCACTGCCATGTAACAGGCGACCTTAATCTGCAACTCAAGCGCCGGGGTCTGCGGCTGGTCAATCATTGACGCCAGCAACGAGCCGTAATCACGACGCATCACCCGTGAGCCGACCGGCGTGCGCAGGATATCGCCGATACTCTGGCTGATATGTTCAAGGTCAGTGACAGTCAGGCCATCACTGCGATTCATTCCGAGATAACGCGCTGTCATTTTGTCCCCTGCGTCCAGTTGTCTCCTGACTTAACACCACCGTGACCGTGGTCATCCACCTGAACGCCGTTAGACGTGAATTTCCCGTCGGTATGCTCGATGTTGCCGTGCATCTTTCCGCCCTTCTGCACTTCCAGCGTGCCGGTAGTCAGTTTGTTAGTGCAGACCACTTCCGGTGTGTCCAGGGTGATGCGGGTTGACGCTTTCACCATGACCACCGGCACCGTGGCAGTAACAGAATCAGAAGCCGTCACGCTGGCCGTTTTAATTCCGCTTACCGTGAGTGCACTGGTTTCGGGTTCATACTCAATCACCGCCCCGTCAGGGAAACGGATATGCAGGGCATCCGCCGACGCAGACGGCGCAGGGTTATCGCTGGAATAAATCCCCGGCAGAACAAACGCCGTGTCAAGTTCACCGCCCACGGCCAGAATCAGCACCTGTTCCCCCACGGAAGGTGCCCACCATGTGCGCGAACGCCCGGCACGATGAGTCAGCCACTGCAGCCAGTCGGTGCACATGCCGCCGGTCTGCACACGGCAGCGACCGGCGTTAAGGTCGGTTTCGACGATAACGCCGGTGCGGATCATGTTGCGCAGTGCGCGCGCGAGTTCCTGAATATTTGCGAGAGTGTTCATAACGAGAAGGATGCCGCCGGGTCATACCGGCGGCAATGTGACGATGAGGTGTCGGGAATGGCACAACTAACGGTCGAGATGAGCCAGGATAATCTCTTCAATCATCTGCACATCCTCACCGGTAAAGCCGAGCAGAGGACGCGCCGGATAATCAATTTTCTTACCGTCTTTCCGGGTTTCTTCCGACAGACCGAACTGATGCACACTGGCGATTTTCGGTGACTTTCCGCCGTAAAACTCCATTGATGCCTGTTCCGGGCTGGCGCGGATATGCAAAAAACGACTGGTGATAAGTTTCGCAAACATTTTTCGCTTAACACGACCGGTCTTTTTTCTGGCGCTCTGCTGCTGGCGTGGCGCGTAGGGTGTGCCGTCCGGGGCTTTCTGTGCCATCACCCGACGCTGCTGACTCTGCCGCAGACGCTTCGCCAGTTCGGCACTCAGCCGCCGACGCCCTGACGGTGACAGCGACTCAATAAGTCCGGTCAGCCGGTCTTCAAAACGCTTAAACTCATTCATCCCACTTGCTCACCAGTTCGCCATTGATATACAGCTCCATCGGGCGGGTGACCGGCTCCGGCGGCGGAGGTTCCGGGATATTCTTCACATGCAGCGCACCGTCAACCTCACTGACCAGCGTGCGCTCGGTCAGCATCAGGCTGATACTGATATCAAAGCTGCTGTCATTGTTGATGTCTGCATAAAATGTGAAGCCTTTTTTCTGGCCTTCGTCAGTGGTCATGATGTCGGGCTGATTTTCCCGCAGCCACGCCAGCACCGGCACGATGAGCAGGTCAAAATCACCGGTAAAGTCGGTCACAATCACATTGAGCGTGTAACGCTTTTCGAATGACAACGACGCCGCCAGTGTGGAGGCAATACTCCCGTTATCCACGAATATCCGCAGCATATCGGGGTTAGTTTTCAGCACCGTGACGGCATCAGTCAGCGCCCTGCGCAGGCTGTCGGGTTTGAGCATCGTTTTCGTCCTGGCAGTGTTTAATCATTTTTACCTGGCTGGCACAGCGTGCCAGCGCGTTCTCAAGCTGCCGGATATCGGCACTTAAATCGCCGTTCGTCTGCGGGTCACTGCCCGGCATCGGGCAAAGGCTCACTTTCGGGCAGGCGTTGTGGACAATCACTGGCGTCGGCGCAGGCCGGGCGCTGGTGCAACCGACGCACAGCATCAGGCAGGTCAGCACCGTACCAGCGGCGAAAATCTTCGTTTTCATTCAGTAACCTCGTGATGGTTTTCTCGCGCTGTGCTTCACGCTTCGCGGCGTTCTCCAGTTCCTGACGCAGTGCCACCTGCGCCAGCTCGTTTTTATCTGCTCTGGTGATGGCAACATGAAGCTGATTTTTCAGCATGGTGATGGTCGTCTGCTGTTCACTGGCGACGTTATTCGCCCTGTCCAGCGAGGTGCGCAGGCTGGCGTTTTCATGCTTCGCCAGAAACAGACCGACCACCGCCAGTGATAACAACACAACCAGCACAATCATCAGCTTTGACATGGTTCCCGCCCCTCAAAACGCTGACGGCAGGCCGTACGTATCAGCCGGAAGAACACCGATACCACGAGATAAATCAGCGCGGTAAAAATCCACCCGGCAGCGACCAGCGAGATAAACGTCGCCACCATCACTACCAGAGCCACCGCCCGTCTGCACCACGGCACCGGCTGCAAAAACAGCGACGTGACAATCTTCACGGCCAGCGATTCCGGCGGCAGCTCCCGCCCGTAGCGTTCCAGCACATACTCAGTGGCATACACGCCGACACCACCGGCAACCATACAGATAACCGTCGCCAGAATCGCCCAGGCGGCGACAAAACTGACGGCCACGCTCTGCGGGTAAATCAGGGACAGTGCCAGCATCAGCGCCAGCGACACGTTCAGCATCAGTGAAAGGGATAATTTCTTCATGGTGTTTACTCCGTTTAAGCCGGTACGCCGCCAGCGGTACGCCAGACGGTGACCAGTTTTTCCAGTGAATGCTCACGCTGACCGTAACCGGCACCCGGCAGGGACGCCCAGATATTGCGACAGCGTGAAATGGCGCGCTCAATGCGTCCCGCCCGGATGTCATCCAGTGCACCGCGTTCGCGGATCAACTGAATGGCGAGTCTGTCCTGTGACAACGGACTGAAATCCGGCAGGGCAAGCTGTTTGCGGTAGTGCGGCCAGAACAGGTAAAGCTGCTGATAGCGACCGGAGGCCGTGGACTTTTCACCGCGACGGTTAAACACCTTCGCCGGTCGGCCATGCGCGAACGGGTGGTCACTGTAGTCGGTGAAAATTTCCGGCTTCCCGTCCAGTCCGGTGACTATCACGTCATAGCCCCGGTTTTTCGTCAGCGGATGGTTCGCCGTCCCTTCGGACACGGCCAGCATGTCGAGAAAGGCGGCGATATTCTGATGCGTGTTAATTACCGGCATTACTGTTTCCCCCTGCCCTTAAAGCGGCGCTGAATGGCAATCTCAATCAC
Organism: Escherichia sp. MOD1-EC6098; assembly: GCF_002965865.1. Taxonomy (NCBI): domain Bacteria; kingdom Pseudomonadati; phylum Pseudomonadota; class Gammaproteobacteria; order Enterobacterales; family Enterobacteriaceae; genus Escherichia; species Escherichia sp. MOD1-EC6098. The sequence continues at coordinate 78,695 of NZ_PTSN01000012.1, read as the reverse complement.
CTGATAACCGGCGATACCCAGCATGGAGCCGATGCCGCACACCGCAGGGAGTGACAGGTCAGGAAACTGCACCAGAACAACACCGGCAACCATCGAGACAAAACCACCGAGCAACATGCGCCCGATAAACAGACGCGGGGTGATGGGTTCACCACCGGCAAGCACCTTGCCGACAACAATCAGCACCCCAATCATGAAAAGCGACAGGACGCTTTTTTCTTCTGCTGTCATGCGTTACTCCCACAGATTGACAGTTTCAGCCACGGGCGCGGTCTGAACGTCGGGCAGTTCGACGGCGGTGCCGTGTGGCAGCACCGCCCCCAGTTCAGCCAGTCCCGGATTTGCGGCGAGCACGGCCTCGACCACGCCCTCAGTGCGCCCGTAATAGCGGACACAAATGGCGTCGAGCGTGTCGCCCTGTAGCGCAAAGGTCTTCATCAGATTTGACTCACGATGCAGCGCGGCTTGTCCTGGATGCGCGCCACCGCCCAGCGCATATCCCGCCACAGCTCATCAATGGTGCTGTCAATGCTGTCGGCCTTCTTGTCGCCTTTCGCACTGGCATCCACGCCGCGATAACGCTCATAAAGCGATGCGGTCGCCATCGCACACACGGCGCGCTCGTAGTAAAAAACTTTGATGCTTTCACCGTCGATGTCGTCCGCCGGAACGTCCGCCAGACGCGTAAAACCGGCGGCAATTTTCTGTTCGCGGTACTCGTACAGCTCCGCATTCGTTTCAGCCATGCCTGACTTGATGGCCTCACGCAGACGGGCAGGGGCGACGGTCTGCTCAAGGCGCATACGTTCCCGGACGCGCTTCGGGTCGATATCGGGAAAAAAGAACGTGTTTTTAATCACCGGCTCGTCGCCTGCCGGTTGCGGGATGACCACCGTACCCTCACCGGATACGGGAGCCTCCTTTCGCGGAATAATCAGCGTCATCATGACTACCTCTGAAAAGTCGGGCGGTGGACGCCGGTGCAGTGTCAGGTGATTCACCCTCAATGACCGGCGTGCCGCCCTGGCGCGGGGCGCATTCGGTTGTTAACTGGCTTTCTTTTTCGGGCGTCCACGTTTTGCCGGTGTCACGCTCCGGGTCTTACGTGGGGCGCGGGTGGCCGCTTTGGGCTGCGGCTCCGGCTTCGGTTTCAGCTCCCGCTCCAGTCGTTCAATCTCTTTTTTGACGCCTGCCTGACAGTCGAGCTGTGTCGCACGTTGCAGGTGAGCCAGCGCACCGGCGGCATCACCAGCGTCACGCAGAAACAGACCGGTGATTTTGTGCAGCTTTGCGCGCACTTCATCAGGCATGTCAGCCGTGGCGGTCAGTTCAAGGGTCTCCGTCAGCAGGCGGGGATCCACAGACTCACCGGCAGCGTGAGCGCGCATGGCCGCAAGCGCCACCTCCTCGGTGAACATGTACGGCGGGGTGCGGCGGTGTTTACCCGGCATGGTCAGACCGTACTTCAGGGCATAACGGGCAATCTCCAGCGCACCGGCAATATCGCCGGTATCCAGACGCCACAGCATGACCGTCATCAGAATGTCATCCTGTGCACCTTTGCCCTGCTCCAGCACGCCGTTCACCCACGGCAACCAGAACGGCAGCAGTTCGCGCTTTTTCGCGGCCTTCAGCTCTTTTGAATAAATCGCTTTCAGTGTGCGCTGGTCTGCGGCCAGCTTGACCAGCATCTGCTCATAGACAGTTGCATGTCGCAGCGGGGCGGCTTCCCGCTGCGCGGTCATCGCTGCCGAGACCCGCATCATGTGGCGCTGTGCGGGACTCGTCATCGGTTACGCTCCCGGCTCTGCGGTCGCCTTAGCCGGTGTGGAGAAATCACCGACCTTAATTTTTTCCACCAGACAACCGGCGGCGTAGTCTTCCACCACGTAATCAATGTTCATTGACTCGTAGTTCTCCACGCGGTCGAGTTTCGGGTTTTCCTCAATCACGCGACGATGGCTGTCATCCATGTAGTAGATGGACAGGTTTTCCAGCTTCGTGATGAGCATCGCATCCGCCGGGAAGTACGGGACGCGTACCGCCGGCAGGTTACCGATGCGTTTCTGGCTGATGATGACGTCAGCGGCCAGCATTTCGCTGTTGTCCTGCTCTTTGTTAACGATGGGAAAATACTTGTCCGCCAGTAGCTGACGCCCCACAATCACCACAAGGTCAGGGTCTTCCTGATACCACGGCTCAATCAGGTTGTTGGTCGCATCCATCACCAGTGCATCGAGGCTGGCATAATCACCGCCCTTACCCACGCGGATGACTTCAGAGGTGGTGCGGCCTTCCTCGTCAGTGACCTTGCTCATCACGCGCGCCGGGGCTTCATTGCGGTATTTCTGCAGCCAGCCGACCGCCACATCCTGCAACATCGGATTACTGTTGCGGTCAGAGGTTTCGGCACGCTTCACGCCGTTAAAACCGGCCATGATGAAATCAAGGGACTGGCGTTTGATAATGGCGTTACGGATACGGAGCTGGAAATCCTGATAACGCGCCCACAGGTCCAGCGTTTTGTAGCGGATATAAAAATCGAAGTTAATCTGGTCGCATTCGTACTTGTTTGACGCCAGCTTCGAGAAGTCCTTCGGCTGACGCTCGGTGCCACCGGCGGTGTCGGTGGTGCTGGCGATGGAGCCGGTGACACCGATGCCAATTTTTTCCCCTTTCATTTCGCTGACCGGCACAATGTTGATGCGGGTCAGAAAGTCAGAGGACTCCTGCATGGTGTTCATCAGGGTCTGGGTGACCGACGGTTCAACGGTGAATTTTTTCGACACATCACCGGCGTCGATGCCGTTCAGTTCGGCAACACGGGACAGGTAGGCATTAAATTTAAAGCGGGTTTCCTGGCGCATAGTTTTTCCTGAAATTAAGGGTTAATCGTGAAGGTTTTCCCGGACTGACTGACGCCGGTCAGCAGTTCGTCATCAGGGCGTCACCGCCACCGCCGGTGGCCTTGCTGCGGCGCTGCTGGGTCAGACTTTCGGTGTGGTCGAGACTGTTTTTCAGGCGGGTGAATGCCTGGCTGGTTTCATCCGCCCTGTCAGTCACATCCTGCTTAAGTGCGGAAAAGGCGTTTTCCATCTCAGCGAGGCGCTGCTCAGTGGCGCTCAGTTTTTCCTGCACATGCTCAGCGACAGCGGTCACCGCTTCATGCACGTCATTCAGACGGGCGTCATCGCTGGCCTGTTTGCGGCCAAAAATGGATTTCACCTTTTCGGTCAGGGCGGTGAACACGGTTTCAGGCAGGTCTTCAAATTCCAGCTCAACAGGCGTTGCCACTGAAATCAGGTTTTCAGGGCTTAATTTGAAGCGGTTCAGAGGGTTGTGTTTTGCCGTGCGGCAGAATTCCAGGTATTCCGTGCCGAGGCTTGCCGGGTCATCGGTGACGGCCAGACCCACCAGATAACATTTGCCTGTATTGGCAAAGTTCGGCTGAATTTCCATTGAGGTATAGACCTTCTGCGCGGCCTTGTTCATCGCGATAAGGTCATCGGTCGGGGTGATTTTCGCAAACAGCGCCCATTTGCCTTTCAGCGCCGAATCATCGTCAATCTTTTCGGCCTTCAGTTCGACCACATCGCCATAACGCTTAAAAATACCGTCAGGCAGGATGCCGCGCAGATGTTCCAGGTTAATGCGGCAACCATAGACACGCGGGTCAAAGGTTTCGGCCATTTCCTGAATATCCTGCGCACTGATGACACGCCCGTCACAGGTGTCACCCTCAACGCCGATACGAAAGAATTTTGAGACTTTTTTTGCCATTGTCAGGAGTCCTGAATAGTGATTAGAGGAGTCACATGTCGGCATCAGTTTCCCGACGATGCGCATCCTCCGCCATCAGTCCCGGATGGCTTATCACTGACACAACAGCACCTTAGCGAATCGCGGGGCGCGACTCAGTAGCCTTGCCGTGTATTCATCACGGCGAGGTATTCATGACCATCACCACAGACACCACTCTTTTACACGACCCGCGTCGTCAGGCGGCGCTGCTGTACTGGCAGGGGTTTTCCGTGCCGCAGATTGCCGCCATGTTGCAGATGAAACGCCCGACGGTGCAGAGCTGGAAACAGCGCGACGGCTGGGACAGTGTTGCCCCCATCAGCCGTGTCGAAATGAGTCTGGAAGCGCGGCTGACCCAGCTCATCATCAAACCGCAGAAAACCGGCGGTGACTTCAAGGAAATTGACCTGCTGGGACGCCAGATTGAACGACTGGCACGGGTCAACCGCTACAGCCAGACCGGCAACGAGGCAGACCTTAATCCGAACGTCGCTAACCGCAACAAAGGCGGGCGGCGCAAACCGAAAAAGAATTTTTTCAGTGACGAGGCCATCGAAAAGCTGGAGCAGATTTTCTTTGAGCAGTCTTTCGACTATCAGTTGCACTGGTATCGTGCCGGGCTTGAGCACCGCATCCGCGATATCCTGAAATCCCGCCAGATTGGCGCAACGTTTTATTTTTCCCGCGAGGCGCTGCTGCGCGCCCTGAAAACCGGCCATAACCAGATTTTTCTGTCGGCCAGTAAAACGCAGGCGTATGTGTTCCGCGAATACATCATCGCCTTTGCCCGGCTGGTTGACGTTGACCTGACCGGTGACCCGATTGTCCTGGGCAATAACGGCGCAAAACTGATTTTTCTCGGCACCAACTCCAACACCGCGCAGAGCCATAATGGCGACCTGTACGTCGACGAGATTTTCTGGATCCCGAATTTTCAGGTACTGCGTAAGGTGGCATCAGGTATGGCCTCACAGAGTCACCTGCGCTCGACCTATTTCTCCACCCCGTCCACGCTGGCGCACGACGCCTACCCGTTCTGGTCGGGTGAACTGTTCAACCGGGGACGCGCCAGCGCCGCCGAACGCGTGGAAATCGACGTCAGTCATAACGCCCTTGCCGGTGGGCTTCTCTGTGCGGACGGTCAGTGGCGGCAGATTGTCACCATTGAGGATGCGCTGAAAGGCGGCTGCACGCTGTTCGACATTGAGCAGCTCAAACGCGAAAACAGCGCCGATGATTTTAAAAATCTGTTCATGTGTGAATTTGTTGACGACAAGGCGTCGGTGTTCCCGTTCGAGGAGCTGCAACGCTGCATGGTCGACACGCTGGAAGAATGGGAAGACTATGCGCCGTTTGCCGCCAATCCGTTCGGCTCCCGCCCGGTATGGATTGGCTACGACCCGTCACACCGTGGCGACAGTGCCGGATGCGTGGTGCTGGCACCGCCGGTGGTGGCCGGTGGCAAATTCAGAATACTTGAGCGTCACCAGTGGAAAGGCATGGACTTTGCCACCCAGGCTGAATCCATCCGCAAACTCACCGAAAAATACAACGTCGAATACATCGGTATTGATGCCACCGGCCTCGGTGTCGGCGTATTCCAGCTCGTGCGCTCGTTCTATCCCGCCGCGCGCGATATCCGCTACACGCCGGAAATGAAAACCGCAATGGTGCTCAAGGCAAAAGACGTTATCCGCCGTGGCTGTCTGGAATATGACGTCAGCGCCACCGACATCACCAGCTCGTTCATGGCTATCCGCAAGACCATGACCAGCAGCGGACGCAGCGCCACCTATGAGGCCAGCCGCAGCGAGGAAGCCAGCCACGCCGACCTCGCCTGGGCGACCATGCACGCCCTGTTAAATGAGCCACTCACCGCCGGTATCAGCACTCCGCTGACATCCACCATTCTGGAGTTTTACTGATGAGCAAGAAAAAAGGGAAAACACCGCAACCTGCGACAAAAACAATGACCGCCAGCGCCCCGAAAATGGAGGCATTCACCTTTGGTGAGCCGGTGCCGGTACTCGACCGCCGTGACATTCTGGATTACGTCGAGTGCATCAGTAACGGCAGATGGTATGAGCCACCGGTCAGCTTTACCGGTCTGGCAAAAAGCCTGCGTGCTGCCGTGCATCACAGCTCACCGATTTACGTCAAACGCAATATTCTGGCTTCAACGTTTATCCCGCACCCGTGGCTTTCCCAGCAGGATTTCAGCCGCTTTGTGCTGGATTTTCTGGTGTTCGGTAATGCGTTTCTGGAAAAGCGTTACAGCACCACCGGTAAGGTCATCAGACTGGAAACCTCACCGGCAAAATATACCCGCCGTGGCGTGGAAGAGGATGTTTACTGGTGGGTGCCGTCCTTCCATGAGCCGACAGCCTTCGCGCCCGGCTCCGTGTTTCACCTGCTGGAGCCGGATATTAATCAGGAGCTGTACGGCCTGCCGGAATATCTCAGCGCCCTTAACTCTGCCTGGCTGAATGAGTCAGCCACGCTGTTCCGCCGCAAGTATTACGAAAACGGCGCACATGCCGGATACATCATGTACGTCACTGATGCCGTGCAGGATCGCAATGATATCGAAATGCTCCGCGAAAACATGGTGAAGTCGAAAGGCCGCAACAACTTTAAAAATCTGTTTCTCTATGCCCCGCAGGGGAAAGCCGACGGCATTAAAATTATCCCGCTCAGTGAAGTGGCAACGAAGGACGATTTTTTTAATATCAAAAAAGCCAGCGCCGCTGACCTGCTGGACGCGCACCGTATCCCCTTTCAGTTGATGGGCGGCAAGCCGGAGAACGTCGGGTCGCTGGGTGATATTGAAAAAGTGGCAAAGGTCTTTGTCCGCAATGAGCTTATCCCGCTACAGGACAGGATTCGGGAAATAAACGGCTGGCTCGGCCAGGAGGTCATCCGCTTTAAAAACTACTCACTGGAGACTGACAACGGCTGAACATCGCCGCCTGCGGGCGGCTTTTTTACACCCCGCCATCACGCCCTCACACGCTCATCACCGCACAAAAAATCCCGCAGACACACCAACGCCCCGGCGCACAATCTAAACGCCATCACGACGCGCTCAGACGCTGAAAAAATAAAATCAGCACCACCGCCAGCGCGCAGTGCTTTCCCCGCCTCGCCCGCCCGCTTCGTAGGGCGGTTTTAATGCAAATGCATTCTGGTTCCATGCATTTTGATGGCAATAATATACGCACAAAATTTATCGGACATAACGTATGCATTTTCATGCACCGTCATGCCCCCCTTGACAATCCCATGATTTTTTAGAGCAAGCTTGCATTCCATACTGTCAAAACACATTATATACTTGGGCTTTTTATACAAGGACTTAAACATGTTAACAAAATTCTCAGGAAAAAATTACAAAGCATTTAAGGATTTCTCGTTCGAGATTAAGCCTATAACGGTGTTATTAGGAGCAAATAGCTGTGGAAAAAGCGCACTTATCAATTCACTTTTGATGTTTTCACAAACAGCAGAAACAATAAACATTTCCGAATCAGCACTAAGATTAAATGGAAATAAGGTTGGCATGGGGGAATCTCTGAATATCATCAGAGAAAAAAACCCCAAAAACACCTTAAGTTTTTCATTTGAAATATCAAACCAACAATCCTTGCGATACGACATTCACAAAAGCAAGCGAGATTTTATTGACTTCTATTTTTCACTTGCCAGATATTTGGGACAAGTATTAAAAAGTGCGGCATCAACAACACCCAGCAGTGATTTGATGAACAATAGTTTTAATGACACGTTAAAAACTATTGATAAAATCGAATCAAACTATATGTTTAGAGACACTTACAACTCTGCACAACTTAAAGCCATTTCTGATGGTGTTTGCGAATTATTATCAAAATACAGACAACTACCTGAGGATGTTGCAAAAAAATCCCGTCCACATCTCGATCGACTAGCAGAGTTTGTTAATATTGTTTCTTTCGAAAACATTCAAAGCAGCTTAATGTCATTAGCATCTCTTAGTGCAAAAAAAATATCCCCCAAACGAATTGATTATGATTTTTGCTTTGATAAAAAATCAAACCAACTAAAAATAACCGGGTGCGCTTTTCATAATCACTTAGGCGAATGCATCACCAGCTTGGGTATATCTAAAGGGAAATTCTTTTTACGCTCTGACGTTATTAAAAGAACTCACTTAAGCAAATCCCGAGAAGAGATATCGAAACTAATCAATTTCAATTCACTATCCCTTATAGATGAAATTCAAAACGTTAATTTCATTGACAAACACATTGTGTCCCTTGACCCATTCGCTAGTTTATTCTGCAACTATCTTGAGAAGCTAACAAAAGCATTTATCTCTGAGTTTAATGGTGTAAAAATAAATCATGTCAGCCCATTAAGGGCATTCCCTCAACGCTACTATCTTTTAGACAAGTCTATACAGCATACTTTTCTTAATGTTCTGGAAGGTAATGAACTGGCTGAGGTGTTAAAGAAAAATCCAGAAATAAAAAATAAAATTAATATTTTACTGGCAAAGTTCAATCTTGAAGTAGATGTCGTCATGGTTAATGACATCATTCATAAGATCAACATCACCCAAGATTCCATCTCTCTAGAGTTAACAGATGTAGGTTTTGGCATATCTCAGGTTTTACCTATTTTGGTTCAAGCTTATTTGTCCCCTAAAAATTCCATCACTATTATAGAACAACCAGAAATTCACTTACACCCCAAAATGCAAGCATGGCTCACTGATGCTTTAATTCACATTGCATTAAAAGAGAAAAAAAGATTTATTATTGAAACTCACAGTGACGCTCTAATCAGAAGAATCAGATTGCGTATTGTTGATACTAAATCGAGCCTTACACCAAATGATGTAATGCTTTGCAATCTTGAAAGAAAATCTGAAGATAATGTCACTAGTTTAAAAGTGATTCCTATTACCGAGGATGGAGATATAACTTGGCCTGCGGATTTTTTAGACATTGAAATTCAAGACACACTTCAAATCCAGAATTTTAAAGTTAAAAAACATCTTAAAAATAAAGGTCTGTTATAAATGTTTTACACTCATTGTATAAGCCCTGAATTCATGGGGCTTCACATCAAAAATATGGACACTTTTATTTCGATTTTTATGGGTGTTTTAATGAATCCGCAGAACCAGATCGTTTTAGATGAGGCAGGAATAATTGAACAACAATATTTATTAAGTCTTAATAACGACAAATCAGCTTTTTTGCTCTACCAAACTTGGGAGAAAGCCATAAAATCAGACAGTTGCCAAGGTAAACTATTACTTTCTTCTCCCAATATATCATCTTCAATACATGATTATGTAGTTTCAGCTATTTCATGTGCTATAACCACAAACGACAAAACAATATTAACTGCTGATAACAATTTGTACAGCGCGGCTTTACCTATTTTATCCAGACAAAAAATTCACTTACTGGGAATAAGTCATCTAACCCCTCAATCATCAGCAAGCATTATAGGTAAACATATGTCTTTTACAAAACTTGATTATGATATTGCCTGGTCTCTAGAGAGATTGGTTCGGCTTCATCGAAAAGGGAACACAGAGGATGACTTAAATGACTTACTCCGTGAATACTTGCTTGCGAAGGAATACGAGATAAAAGACCAAACTCGTGAAGGCATATCTACAAGTGGAAAGAGCGCCGGAGAACTTGATATTATTGTTGAGCACAACTCAAACATGTTTGCAATATTAGAAGCAATGAAGCTTAGTCAGATAAACAAGGAGTATATCACCATTCATTACAAAAAAATGCTTGTCAATTACAACCCTCTGGACGTAAAGAGATTATTCCTCATTACTTATTACGATGGAAAAAAATTCGATACCTGGTGGGATAACTACGTTGAATTTGTAAAAAGTATAGACTACACCACATTAAACCCTGAAGTCGAAAACACAACATTTGTTAACACAGAAAAGATTAACACGAACTTTGGGAATGTAAAAAAAATGCTACACCACGGCCTGGCTAATGGTGAACAATTTTCCGTCATACATTATGCAGTAAAACTGTAACTTTTATAACGTGGTGATTGACATCACCACGTTTTTATCCTAAAACAAAATAACAGAAGTTTAGTTAAAACCGCCTTTCAATTCTTTTAGATATATGGTCTATATACCAGAATTATTATTTCAGGTAATCGTCCGCATGATGAGTTCATTGCTATCCATTGCTCTATAGTTTCGGCTATCAACATATCGAACAACCTGACCTGTACTCACCAATTTGCATAAAACTGTCACACCCCAAGGTTTTTACCAACACTGAAAATAACACCAATCAGATAATTATTTATTTAGATTAACTTGGTTATCATAAATTCCATTCGGATACTGTTGAATAACCAAGCCACTCATCAGCGACCGGATACGTGAATTTTTTCCCGTCATAATTTACGGTCGCGCCACGCGCCAGCGCCTCAAGCTCCCATCGCTGCGGCCTGATACCGTTCTGAGCAAGGTCAACGCGGATACGGGTAATTTGCAATCGTTCCGACCGGGTCAGCCTGGCTGATGGCGCTATTTCATGCGGTTTTAACGGGCTTCCGTTTCTTTGCTGACGATTTGGTGTTCTCAGTCCGTGTTTTAATGCACCTCTGAGCGCCCTCATAACCTCCGGATCATTCCATTCGATAACACCGTCATCAACCAGATTAAGCACTGCTGCGGCGTGCTCAGAAGGTGTGGGAGCCGGTAACGAAGCATCACCGCCGGTGAGCTTTCCACAGTTATTGACAGGACTCCGAGGCGCGGCGATGCCGCTTTTTAAAGTCAAAGGCTCAACGACCGGAACTTTCGGCACAATGCGCCAGTCCGTCGTTCTGGTGATATGAATATGACGCGCGCCGAGATGCGGCGCGTAAATGCCGACCACTCTCTCGACTTCTTCCTCGTACTCGTTAACTTCATCCGACGGACTACGGGCAACCCTGACAGTCTGACAATCGCGCGGAACATTTGCCCCACCCTGCGCGCTGATATACAACGCAAAATCACCACTGTCTGCGGCAGCGCGTGCAGCCTCGACGCGTTCGTCAAACTCATCAGCAATGCTGACGCCGCGAGGCAATTTGCGTAGTTCACGGTAAGCCCCCATTGTCGGCAGGCCAACCGTTTTAAATTGCGGAATGCGCCACGTTGACGCCCATGCGGTAACAGCCGCGGCAGTGTCTTTCAGCGGCCTGCCGGTATCGTTATCGAGCTGACCATCCAGTGCATAGCCGTCGATATTTTTCGAAATGTATTTCGCGATATATCCCGCAGCACCGCCCCGGTTAAGGTGTTTTGCCTGAAAACGGTTTCGCGCGGCTCCTCTTTCGTCGCCATCCTCTTTGAGCGCATAGCGACGCATGATTTCGATAATCTGGTTACGCTGGCGTGGATTACAAAAAAGCATCATATGCCAGTGCGGCGTTCCGTCGTGGTGTGGCTCGACGACTCGCAAACCGTAGACCTGTAAATCATTATCCTTGAATGCCGTGCGCATCAGGCTCCAGATACGGCAGAGATAACGCTGCGCATCCTTTGGATTAAATGCCTCATCGTTCCAGCCGTGATTTAGCTGGACGGTTTTACTTTCGCCTTTTCTGACCTGACGTGTCGGGTGATACTTTGACGGCGCGGTCAGCGTGATAAACATCCCCACATCACCCTCTGCGGCGGCGTAACGCTCAATACCGGCGATGGTGTTCATCAGCTCCATCCGGCGAATTTCTGGATTAGAAATACTGCCCATCACCTTACTGATAAGGTCGATGCGCTCGCCGGTTTCCCTGTTCTCAAGGTCACACGATTTAAGAAATTCCAGATTTGCCTGGCGGCGCGCACGCACATCACGAATGGCATGTTTACTGGCATAAGGAGAACGGTCTTTATTGACCTCCCCGACAGCAATCAGTAACGCCTCATGCCAGCGCATACGCTGGCCTTTAAGCTGATGAGTCCACCACTCATCGTTAAACAGGCGGGCAATGGCAGAATATGCCTGCCTCGTGGTCATCTGCCCTTTACGGTATTTTTTCCAGTAAAGCGGGGAAATATTGAAAGCACGTGCAGCGCCAGCAACATGACCATACAGATGTGCCTGCGCCTCATCCGTAAACAGCGATTCTTTTTCGCCATGCGCATCCACCCAGGCATCGCAGAGTTCCTCATACATCATGAAAAGCTGCGATGAGATACGGGCAGCAAACTTTTTCAGCTCCTTGTCATTCATTCCCGGCAGGCGCGCATAGTGGTCACGCTCTGCCAGAAACAGCAACGACGCGTCGGTGTTCATTTCATGGCGCTGATTCACACGCTCAATGCGCGGCCATAAACGACGCTGAAAAGTGGATGTGAGGAAATAAACCCCGTGCACCGGGCTTTTATTGCGCCGGATGTAGTCATAGCGTGAAGTAAACAGCGAGCGCAAAAAGTAAGGCAGGCGGTTAATCGTGGATAAAACACCTTGCACCTGACGCATCTCGTCACGTGTAAGGGGTCTTTCGCGCCCGACAGCCTCGCGTGGCGCGTTCCATGCATAAGCACCGGTAAACGCCTTACCGGTGCCTGTGGCAAATGCTGACGGAGGGACAAAACGCCCGGAGGCTTTAACGGTCATGTGAGCCAAAAGCCTCTGAACAACGCTTGCTGAGTTGCTCAACCTGCGCGTTTAAATCAGCAAAAGATTTTGCGCTTCCGGTCAGAATATCGTGATGCATCATGCCGGAAACGAGCTGGCTTAATTTCGGGTAATAACCAACCACCGCCAGCCATTCCTGGCCGGCGTTTTTACCGCTTTCCGCTCTCTTTTTCTCGTGGAGAATAAACTGAAAGCTGTCACTGGTAACGACATAACGTTCGCCAATTTCGATACGAATACTCATGCCATTCTCCGGTAATGCTTGTTTTTTGCTTCAAAGACTGACTGGCAGGAAACACAACGCGTGGCTGACGGATAAGCCGCACGACGGGCAGCAGGTATTGGCGCGTCACACTCTTCGCAAACCAGCGCAGAAGCACCGCAATGTTTTACCCTTGCCGCGTTAATCTGGCGCTCCAGTAATTCAGCTTGTTGTTCCTGAATAAAATCTACGTTGTCCGGCATTACCAGTTCCTTTTGTCGTTCAGTTTCTTAAATTCATCAGCGCAATAGCTGGTGACTTCTGTCGTTAATTTTGTCAGTTCATCCACGGAGGAAATTTGCTTATGAAATACAGCGCGTTTAACAAGTAAATTGACCACATCAGACAGGAGATTTAATTTATCCGCATAAATGGCTATAGTTGATTCAACCATATCCCCAGTGTTTTTATCGCGTTTAATATCAGCTAGAGACAAATCACCATTTTTCATAACTGAAATCTTCAGCCAGTTATTAAGCAATATATTTTTCATTCGCTATATGCCCTCTCCGCAGAATCAATCATTTCCCGGCCATTATCGGTAATACAGAAACCTTCTCTTGATTTGGTCACAAGCCCCCATTTCCCCATTGCTATAAATGCTTTTTCCACACGACTAGGCCAGGAGCGGAAGACATCGCTTGATGGATGTAGTGGAGTCTTGTCATCTAATTTTTTAAGTAATGAAAGTTGATAATCTGTTAAGCGTTTCCTGAACCATTTTGTATTTGTCATCTCCAACTTTCCTGTTATTTATTGAGTCCTAGATTATGGAATTTGGCAGACTCCTGACTGAGCAACTCGACTATCTCCACGCGGGATAACTCCGCCTTTGTGATGTGGCGAATCATGGCATCAAGATGAGACGAAAAGCGCGTTGCTGCGTCGGCCTGTGCTTCGGTTCTGGCCTGTTGCAGCATTAATGCGTATTTACCGCACTGATTTTCAGAAACTGTATGCATGACTTTCTCCAGGCAAAAAGAAGCCCGCACAATTAAGTGCGTTAAAAACTCTGGTTAATTACTTAATGCAGATATTGCTCTGGTTTTACCGACGTCAGAATTGTCGGTGCATACTCAAACAGACTGAATAATTCACGTAATGCACGGAATAAAGCATCACGCCAGTAACATGATTCTTCATTAATTCGCCAGTACGGCTGGTTAAATTCTTTTTCTGTCAGTCGTGCGTGCATAAATAAAGTGCGACGCTGACTTACTGTTAAAAAACTAATATATGCATACTCACTTGCGCCAACCTGACGGCGTTTTGAGAATGCCCCACGCAATTCATCAATTGCACAAACCAGCCGTTCACGTTCGACGTCGTTCATTTCTTCAAAACGCATCGTTGCGTGACGCTGTTTTAACTGCGCATGGAAGCAAACCGTTAGCCGTTCGCGTTCCATCATCTGATTATAATAATCGCATGTCTCCTGCCAGCGAGGGACGGCCAGATGCTTACCAATTATCCGGCGCATAGCTGCTGGCTGTTTTTCAACGAGATTGAGCGTCATCACTGTCATTTCCAGACCCTCCGGCTTTTCAGAAAGGTCAGAGCCTTTTTTAACGGACTCTGTTTTTTGGTGCGGATAATGATTCCCTTACGCCCCTTACCATGGGTGATGGTGAAGTCAATCGCCCTGGGGCTTTCGTTACGCAATAACTGAGCAATACAACGCGGCTCATTCATAATCACAACCCCATCCACAAAAGCCATGCATCACGCTGTTCAACCGGTCGGTTATAAAACGCCTCATGCACACCGCGATTGAACTCAGGAATGAAAACCAGCTTGTCGCCTGCGCGAGCATTTGGTTTGTTTGGATCACGAAACTCAACAACCGGCAGCTTATTAGCTTTAATCATTTCAACAACCGCAGTACGCGGTTTTCCGAGCAATTCTGCGAACTTATCAGGATGTACCGCGTCAATCGGATACTGAATTACATAGTTGTTTGCGTCCATAAAACACACCTGTCGTGCTAATCTTATTTGTTCCAGCCCTTTCAAAACCGCTCAGGAACGCTCCTGACTGGCTGGACTCACGCCCCAAAAGGTTTCCAAACAAGTACCTTTTGAGGGGAATATAGTCTCCATAAGGGAACCATGTCAAATGAAAATATCGGAGAAACTTCGCGCAATCCGCAAAGCAGAGGGATTAACGCAAAAAAAATTTTGCGAACTTAGCGGATTAGCACTTAGCTCATTGAAAAATTACGAAGGGGGACATAAAGAGCCTGGACTACAAATCGTAAAGCAAGTGGTAAACACGCCTCTGTTTAAAAAATATACACTGTGGATTATGACAGATGAGGTTGCGCCAGAAGCCGGGCAGATTTCCCCGGTCGTCGCACACTCTGGGCAAGAAGAAACAACCTCGTCACACTCAGACCGCAAAACTGGCTAACTATTTACCGAAATTACATGCACATAAAATGCATGTTACTGGTAAAAAAATATTCACCACACAACCATAAAGGGTCAAACAACAAGAAAACACGTGCTCATCGGAGGGCTTTATGAGTATCAGAAAGCTCGATGATGGACGTTATGAAGTGGATATTAGGCCTCGCGGTCGCGATGGAAAGCGCATCCGCAGGAAATTTGAAAGAAAAGCTGAAGCACTAGCATTTGAGCGATACACAATCGCCAATGCCAGTCAGAAAGAATGGGGAGGCCAGCGAGCAGACCGCCGAACTTTGACAGAATTGCTCGACATCTGGTGGAAATACCACGGGCAAAACCACGAGCATGGGACAAAAGAGTTTAATCATCTGCTCAAAACCATCAGCGGCATAGGTGATATACCAGTGAGTCGGATGAACAAAAGGGCTTTGATGGATTATCGCTCCATGCGACTACGTGATGGCATCAGTGCTGCAACGATAAACCGCGACATGTACCGATTATCCGGCATGTTCACAAAATTAATTCAATTAGATGAATTTTCCGGGCAACACCCAATTCACGGACTGCCGCCACTGACGGAGGCTAACCCTGAAATGACGTTCCTGGAAAAAGCAGAAATCGAAAAACTGCTAAATGTTTTGACTGGTGATGACTTACTTGTCGCGCTTTTATGTCTGAGCACTGGAGGAAGATGGACGGAAGTTGCCACGCTAAAACCAGCACAGATTACAAGTTGCAGGGTTACCTTCCTGAAAACCAAAAACGGTAAAAAGCGAACAGTGCCGATATCTGAGGAACTGGAGAAAAAAGTTAAAGAGGAGGCCAGCGCCAAATTGTTCAAGGTCGATTATGAGAAGTTTTGCGGGATTTTACGCAGAGTAAAACCTGACATACCTCCCAATCAGGCAACCCACATTCTGCGGCATACATTCGCAAGCCATTTCATGATGAATGGGGGCAATATAATTGCACTGCAACAGATTCTGGGGCATGCGAGCATTCAGCAGACAATGACCTATGCGCATCTTGCGCCTGACTACCTGCAGAACGCCGTCGCTCTGAATCCACTAAAAGGCGGAGTGACGTTATAAATTTCCCCTCTGAGTGTCCACATAGTGTCCACACTCAAGAAATTTTGAAACCGCTCCAGACCCTTACAGCTTTCGATAAATGACTGTTTTTACTATTGATTGCATGTAAGTGATTGATAAAAAAAACCCCCACATCATGTGGGGGAAGACAGGGATGGTGTCTATGGCAAGGAAAACAGGGTTTACTACTGGGAACGTGAGTTGCTACTACTCAATAGCTTCAACGATGAACTTTTTTGCCATTGCGTCACGTCGCGCAACTGCTCCATTCGCTGTTGATGTTTCTCGTTTAAAACCGCTTGCTGCTCCGGCGTTAACAGGTGATACATTTGGTTGCGGACTTTAGCCATCTCAACCTGGCGAGCGATCTGCTCTTTCGCCATTTTTTCTGCCTGAGCGCGCACAGCGTTTTCATCAAAATTTTCTGCGGTGACAAGGCGATGCATTGTCTCCACTTCGCTAACATTAACAGGAGGCTGTTCGTGCCGGGCCTGTTGCATAAGATCTCGCATCTGCTGACGCTGATGTTCAGTTAAACTTATGCCGTCGAACATATGGCTCTGCGTACTGCGCTGCGCAAGTTCTTCGCCCGGATGCCAGTTATCGCCTGAACCGACTTCAGCAGCGTGGCTTAGTGAACTGACTGCCAGCGTTGAGGCCATGACGGCAACGGTAACTATGCGCATCATTTGCTCCCAAAATCTTTCTGTCGCGATTCAACGATAGAGAGTTTACGATTCAGGCTGCAAACATGCGTCAGGGGGTGTAAAACAACGTAAAGTCATGGATTAGCGACGTCTGATGACGTAATTTCTGCCTCGGAGGTAATTAAAGAATGAATAAAATCTTGTTAGTTGATGATGACCGAGAGCTAACGTCCCTGTTAAAGGAACTGCTCGAGATGGAAGGTTTCGACGTGATTGTTGCCCATGATGGAGAACAGGCGCTTGATCTTCTGGACGACAGCATTGATTTACTTTTGCTTGATGTGATGATGCCGAAGAAAAATGGTATCGATACATTGAAGGCACTTCGCCAGACACACCAGACGCCTGTCATTATGTTAACAGCGCGCGGCAGTGAACTTGATCGCGTTCTTGGCCTTGAGCTGGGCGCGGATGACTATCTCCCGAAACCGTTTAATGATCGTGAGCTGGTTGCACGTATTCGCGCGATCCTGCGCCGTTCGCACTGGAGCGAGCAACAGCAAAATAGCGACAACGGTTCACCGACGCTGGAAGTAGATGCGTTAGTGCTGAATCCAGGTCGTCAGGAAGCCAGCTTCGACGGACAAACGCTGGAGTTAACCGGTACTGAATTTACCCTGCTCTATTTGCTGGCGCAGCATCTGGGCCAGGTAGTTTCTCGTGAGCATTTAAGCCAGGAAGTGCTGGGCAAACGCCTGACGCCTTTCGACCGTGCTATCGATATGCACATCTCCAACCTGCGCCGTAAGCTGCCGGATCGCAAAGACGGGCATCCGTGGTTTAAAACGTTGCGTGGTCGCGGCTATCTGATGGTTTCTGCTTCATGATAGGCAGTTTAACCGCGCGCATCTTCGCCATCTTCTGGCTGACGCTGGCGCTGGTGTTGATGCTGGTTTTGATGTTACCCAAGCTCGATTCACGCCAGATGACCGAGCTTCTGGATAGCGAACAGCGTCAGGGGCTGATGATTGAGCAGCATGTCGAAGCGGAACTGGCGAACGATCCCCCCAACGATTTAATGTGGTGGCGTCGCCTGTTCCGTGCCATTGATAAATGGGCACCACCTGGTCAGCGTTTATTGCTGGTAACCACCGAAGGCCGCGTGATCGGTGCTGAACGCAGCGAAATGCAGATCATTCGCAACTTTATTGGTCAGGCGGATAACGCCGATCACCCGCAGAAGAAAAAGTATGGTCGCGTGGAACTGGTCGGGCCGTTCTCTGTGCGCGACGGTGAAGATAATTACCAACTTTATCTGATTCGCCCGGCCAGCAGTTCTCAATCCGATTTCATCAACTTACTGTTTGACCGCCCGCTATTACTGTTAATTGTCACCATGTTGGTCAGTACTCCGTTGCTGTTGTGGTTGGCCTGGAGTCTGGCAAAACCGGCGCGCAAGCTGAAAAACGCTGCCGATGAAGTCGCTCAGGGGAACTTACGTCAGCACCCGGAACTGGAAGCGGGGCCACAAGAATTTCTTGCCGCAGGTGCCAGTTTTAACCAGATGGTGACTGCGCTGGAACGCATGATGACCTCCCAGCAGCGCCTGCTTTCTGATATCTCTCACGAGCTGCGCACGCCGCTGACGCGTCTGCAACTGGGTACGGCGTTACTACGCCGTCGTAGTGGCGAAAGTAAGGAACTGGAGCGCATTGAAACCGAAGCACAACGTCTGGACAGCATGATCAACGACCTGTTGGTGATGTCACGTAATCAGCAGAAAAACGCGCTGGTAAGCGAGACCATCAAAGCCAACCAGTTGTGGAGCGAAGTGCTGGATAACGCAGCGTTCGAAGCGGAGCAGATGGGCAAGTCGTTTACCGTTAACTTCCCGCCAGGGCCGTGGCCGCTGTACGGCAACCCAAATGCCCTGGAAAGTGCGCTGGAAAACATTGTCCGTAATGCCCTGCGTTATTCCCATACGAAGATTGAAGTGGGCTTCGCGGTAGATAAAGACGGTATCACCATTACGGTGGATGACGATGGTCCTGGCGTTAGCCCGGAAGATCGCGAACAGATTTTCCGTCCGTTTTATCGCACCGATGAAGCGCGCGATCGTGAATCTGGCGGTACGGGTCTGGGGCTGGCGATTGTCGAAACCGCCATCCAGCAGCACCGTGGTTGGGTGAAAGCTGAAGACAGTCCGCTGGGCGGTTTACGGCTGGTAATTTGGCTGCCGCTGTATAAGCGGAGCTAAACACCGCGCAGACAGCTTTTATAAGCCGGATAAGGCGTTTACGCCGCATCCGGCATTTGAGCGGATGCCTGATGCGACGCTGGTTGCGTCTTATCAGGCCTACTCTCCGCTTTTTATTTTCCCCACAAACGCCGCGAAAAATCTTCAATCTTGCCGCTAAGTCGGCGCTTCTGCATCGTCCGCGTCCAGCTTTTCGACAGCCCGGCAGCGGAGAGTAAACGGTGATACTGCTCATCATCAAACGGCATATGCCACGCAATGGCTATTGCCTCCTGCACGGTGACATCACTGACGCGGGAAACCAACTCCAGCGGCGCATCTGCAGATATCAACCCCGGCGCAATCACGCTATATAACCAGCCAGTTTTTCCGGCATTTTGCATCAACTGCGCCATATCGCTGATGTCAAAATGATAATTGAGTTTAAAGCACGGTGACCGCGGTTGGGTAACCTGAATCAAAGCCTCGCCCCAGCGGAAAATATCGCCAATATAAACATTGCTTTCCGTCAGACCGTCGGTTGAGAGGTTTTCACCAAACGCAGGCGCAACAAACAAATCCGCCTGTTCCGGAAATTCCCGCGCCCAATAAAGATAATGTTCACGAGGATAGTGACACAGCGCCCTGTCTGGTCCGCCATGAATTTTCTTCTCTGCCTGCTCGTCACCTTCCAGCCCCAGCTCTGTCAACATCAACTCGCCATCGACCTGGATTTTCGCAATCGCACTTGGACGGCTTTCCGGATATTCCCGAACCTTGCCTGCGTATACATCAACTGGATATCGCATCTGTTCCCTCTCCACCGAGAAATTTCCCCATTAGACCATATTTATTTTACGTCAGGCGCGCAAAATGAGAGCACGGTTCACATGATGACGCCTTAGAAATGTTATCAATGAGATGAATTTGAAACGCCATTTCATTATAAGGAGTGTTCAACGTGACCGAGCAAACACAGTTTTCTGGCGTCTGGTGTCCTTCCATTACGCCAATGGATAAAGACGGTAATGTGGATCTTAACGGGCTGAAGCGACATCTGCAGCGATTAACGGAAGCCAACATTGATGTGATATTGCTGATGGGCAGCATTGGTGAATTTGCCTCTTTCACCCTCGAAGAGAGACTCATGCTTATCCGCGAGGCGCGTACCATGAGCACATTAAAAATGGTCGCTAACGTTTCTTCCACCTGCACTCACGATGTACTGGTGATGGCACAAGAAGCGTATCGCACAGGCTATGATGCAGTGATGATCCTGCCGCCTTACTACTACGGCCAGACGGCGAAGCAATTATTAAGCTATTTCCGCCATCTGGGTCGCGAGTTACGGGGAAAATGGTTCGCATATAACTTCCCGGCGCGGACCGGTTGTGATTTAACCCCAGACCTGGTCGCCACGCTGGCGAGTGAATTTCCTCACTTTGCCGGGATTAAAGACACTGTCGATTGCCAGTCACACACCCGCAGCATGATTCAGGCAACACAGTCTGTTCGTTCTGATTTTGCTGTACTTTCGGGCTATGACGAGTATTACATTCCTAATCTGCTAGCCGGTGGCGCGGGGATAATATCCGGCCTGAACAACGTTATGCCGGAACTGTTTGTCGAAGCCCGTGAAGCCTTCAAACGCGGCGACCTGGCGGCTTTACAAGAGATTCAGCAACAGATTGGCACTTATATGTCCATCTACGCCATTGGTGAGGATTTTGTCACTACTATCAAGACGGTGGTATCGCGTAAGTTTGGTTATTGCACTGGAGTATCACGCAATGCGGGTGGCGAGTTAAGCGAAAGTGAATGTCGAACAATTGACGAGGTCTTTGTCAGATAACGCAAGAAGCCGGATGACGACAAACCATCCGGCCCCTTGATTTAAATGGATGGGGGATTATTTCACCGCACCTAATATTTCGATCTTCGCCACTCTGGCTTTAACTTTACGCGACCAGACAGAAGTCAAAATCGGCACCAGAATCGAAGTCACAATCACCGACGTTGCCACCAGTGAGGTTGCTGCTGGAGCCATAGGTTTAAAGGCCGGGATCATTTCTGCAATCAGTACCGGCGTAGCCACCGCAGCACCGGCAGAACTGGAAGCCGCAATTCCGGCAGTACCATCGCCACCACCAATCAACTTATCAGCAATAATCAATGGAATACCGGTCACGACAATCACCGCCACACCCAGCAAGATCCCCAGCAAACCAGTCTGAGCAATCACGGTTAAATCAATGGTATTGCCCAATGCAAAGGCAAAGAACGGGATCAGCGTCTGGACTGCTTTGCTGAAAAATTCTCGCAACTCAGGGTCAAGGTTCCCTAACGCAAAGCCTACGAGGAACGGTAATACCGCACCGACAAAAACATGCGGTTCGAACGAGGCAATTCCGGCGGTTCCCAGAATAATCATCGTCATGAGCGGCCCGGACTCCAGCGACATCAACACAAACGCTCCGGCCTCTTCTTTGGTGCCATACTGTTGCATGATCGAAGCGTAAAGCCCGCCGTTGGTCATATCCATTGCCGCCACCAGCGCCAGCGTTGAAAGTCCGGCAAAGAATCCGACTTCAACGCCATGTTCGGGAATAATGCGCGAGGCAATTGCCGCAACCACCCATGCAACAGCAATTTTGGTTACCACCAACGTGCCGGATTTACGCAACACCGTTCCCGTCGCGCTTAATTTGATCGACGCCCCCATGCAGAAAAACCACACCGCCAGAATCGGCACCGTGCCGGTAATCATCCCGTTAGTGAATGAGCCAAAGTATTTTCCCGCCCCTGGCGAGAAGGTGTGACACAGTGCGCCAAGGAACAACGGGATGAGCATCATCCCCCCTGGGATTTTCTCTATCGTGCGTTTTATCTGCATTTTCATCACCTATCGGCATATTTTTATAGGCTGATGCATACGTCCTTCACGGTGCATCAGTGTTGATGGAAACGAAGATAGACATTCAACAGAGCAATAAAAGTGATCAAAACCACACCAATTGAAACGTTGTTTTATTTTTATAGGATCATTGTTTTTATTTTGAAATTGATCACAAAAAAACCACCGCTATCTGCGATGGTTTGTTTTTTATGCTGGCAAATGGCGTTAACGCCTCATTGCAGCAGGCAATATGCGATTATTTTTTCGCGGCGAAACGTGCCGCTGCTTCGTCCCAGTTCACCACGTTCCAGAACTCTTTAATGTAGTCCGGACGGCGGTTCTGGAATTTCAGGTAGTAAGCGTGTTCCCACACATCCAGACCCAGAACAGGGAAGCCGGAAGCGCCAGAGATAGCTTCGCCCATCAGCGGGGAGTCCTGGTTAGCAGTAGAAACCACCGCCAGTTTATCGCCTTTCAGCACCAGCCATGCCCAGCCGGAACCAAAGCGGGAAGCTGCCGCTTTCTCAAATTCTGCTTTGAAGTTATCAACGGAACCGAAATCACGTTCGATAGCCGCTTTCAGATCGCCCTGCAGGGTGGTGCCTTTTTTCAGGCCTTTCCAGAACAGGCTGTGGTTAGCATGGCCGCCTGCGTTGTTGCGCAAAACGGTTTTCTTGTCTGCTGGCAGTTGATCCAGCTTAGTGATCAGCTCTTCAACCGGCAGGTTGGCAAATTCTGGCAGGCTTTCCAGCGCCGCGTTAGCGTTGTTGACGTAGGCCTGATGGTGTTTGGTGTGGTGGATTTCCATGGTCTGCTTATCGAAGTGCGGTTCCAGGGCATCGTAAGCATACGGCAGGGATGGCAGGGTGTAGCTCATATTCATCTCCAGTATTGTCGGGCGGCCGATTGTTAATGCCGCGTAAGCAGTTGGTTCATTATAGTTAATTAAATGATATTGAAAATGATTATCAATGCCGTACTTTTCGTAAGGATATGGTTTTGCAGGAAAATGCCAGAGATGTGAGCCAAATCACCCACTTAATGCCGTGATTGCCAGTAAATCGGCAACGGCGGCAACAGGCGAAAGGTTAATCGACAGCACGATTTTTACACTCATCTCGTCGGAGATGTGACGCGACGAAAAATGATGAGGATAAGAAAATGAGTAACGCGATTACGATGGGGATTTTTTGGCATTTGATCGGCGCGGCCAGTGCAGCCTGTTTTTACGCTCCGTTCAAAAAAGTAAAAAAATGGTCATGGGAAACCATGTGGTCAGTCGGTGGAATTGTCTCGTGGATTATTCTGCCGTGGGCTATCAGCGCCATGCTACTACCTGATTTCTGGGCATATTATAGCTCGTTCAGCCTCTCTACCTTGCTGCCGGTATTTTTGTTTGGCGCAATGTGGGGGATTGGTAATATCAACTACGGCCTGACCATGCGTTATCTCGGCATGTCGATGGGGATAGGTATCGCCATTGGCATTACGTTGATCGTCGGTACACTGATGACGCCAATTATCAACGGCAATTTCGATGTGTTAATTAATACCGACGGTGGGCGAATGACGTTGCTCGGCGTGCTGGTAGCGCTGATTGGCGTGGGAATTGTGACCCGCGCCGGGCAATTGAAAGAGCGCAAAATGGGCATTAAAGCCGAAGAGTTCAACCTGAAAAAAGGGCTGGTACTGGCGGTGATGTGCGGCATTTTCTCTGCAGGGATGTCCTTTGCGATGAACGCCGCAAAACCAATGCATGAAGCGGCTGCCGCGTTGGGTGTTGATCCATTGTATGTCGCTCTGCCAAGCTATGTTGTCATCATGGGCGGCGGCGCGATTATTAACCTCGGTTTCTGTTTTATTCGTCTGGCAAAAGTGAAAGATTTGTCGCTAAAAGCCGACTTCTCGCTGGCAAAACCGCTGATCATTCACAACATATTGCTCTCGGCGCTGGGCGGTTTGATGTGGTATCTGCAATTCTTTTTCTATGCCTGGGGTCACGCCCGCATTCCGGCGCAATATGACTACATCAGTTGGATGCTGCATATGAGTTTCTACGTTCTGTGCGGCGGTATCGTCGGTCTGGTTCTGAAAGAGTGGAACAATGCGGGTCGCCGTCCGGTAACGGTGTTGAGCCTCGGCTGTGTGGTGATTATTGTCGCCGCCAACATCGTTGGTATGGGCATGGCGAATTAATCTTTCTGGGAACAGAGATGACGCCACTGGCTGGGCGTCATCCCGGTTTCCCGGGTAAACACCACCGAAAAGTAGTTGCTGTCTTCAAAGCCACATTCTGTCGAGATATCACTGATTAACAGGCGGCTATGCTGGAGAAGATATTGCGCATGGCACACTCTGACCTGCCGCAGATATTGATTGATGGTCATGCCGGTCTGCTGGCGAAATTGCTGACGCAGGACGCGTTCACTGCACGATGCCTCATCACAAAATTTATCCAGCGCAAAGGGACTTTTCAGGCTGGCCGCCAGCCGGGTAATCAGCTTATCCAGCAACGTTTCGCTGGATGTTGGCGGCAACGAATCACTGGTGTAACGATGACGCTTCAAAAGCATCACCAACTGCCCAAACAGTAACTCCGCCATCTCGTTGGCGAACGGTGCATGCTGACTGCTTTCGTGCTCAAGCTGACCGATAACCTGCCGCGCCTGTGCCATGCCTACGCTACCTAAACGCCAGTGTGATTGTCCTGCGCTGGCGTTAAATCCCGGAATCGCCCCCTGCCAGTCAAGACTAAGCGTCAGTCGCTCCGGGCAATAAATAATGTTCTGCAACACCAGATCGTTAACAGAAGCGTAGGAGTGTTTATCATCAGCGTGAATATAAAAGAGATCGCCACGGGTAATGCGATAAGGGCGATCGTTGAGCACATGCAGACCATTACCGCGCCAGACGATCACCAGTTCACAAAAATCATGTGTATGTTCGGCAAAGACATCCTGCGGATAACGGTCAGCAACAGCGACCGCCTGCTGTTCGCTGGCAAAAAAATCTTTTTTGCGAAGGATTAACTGATGAACCACCGTGCCACCTCAGCCAGAAAACGCATTTGATTATTCATAATCTGGCGTGGAAATACGTTGAGAAGATTCGCGTTATTGCAGAAAACCATCCCGCCCCTGGCGAATATCACGCGGTGACCAGTTAAACTCACGGCGAAACAGCGTCGAAAAGTGGTTACTGTCGCTGAACCCGCAGCGATATGCGATTTCGGTCACGCTGGCCTCGCTATGACGTAACAGATGACGCGCCTTCACCAACCGTAAACGGTTAAGGTAACGCTGGGGAGTCAAACCGGTTTGCTGTTTTAGCTGACGATGCAAAGTGCGTAGTGACAGAGAAAACTTATCCGCCACCGTTTCCCAATTAACCTCGTCGGCAAAATGCTCCTCCAGCCAGGCCAGGAGCAAGTTCAGACGTGATTCACGACTTTCCATACTCTCCTGCAAACTGTTTTTACGCAGCAAGAGCAGTAATTGCATAAACAAAATCTCGCGACTGGCTTTCGAGGGTAAATCACTCGCCCTTTCATGCTGTTCCAGTTGCGAAACCAGTTGCCGCACCTGCTGCAATACGCTTTGGCTCACGCGCCAGTGAGACGGATATTGCCCGTCCAGCTCTTGCGGAAGAAGCTGATGCAGCCCGGCGAGAAACTGAAATCGATCCGGTGAGCGATACAGCACATTGGTCAAACACAGATTGTCCGTATGTTCGTATAAATGCCGATCATGATCGCGCACGAAGCAGATTGTGCCACCGGAGATGGTATAAGGCTGCCCATTGAAAATGTGGATACCCGTGCCATATTCAACAATCACAATCTCATGAAAATCATGGTGATGCTCAGGGAAATCCGCTTGCGGAAGCCGGGGTTCTATCGCCACGGACGCGTGACCAGACGGAAAAAAATCCACACTTTGTAATACGGTCATACTGGCCTCCTGATGTCATCAACATGGCGGAATAGTAATCAAGCGGTTTGGTTCTTACCTTAAATTTTTGACGGCAAAACTCGTAAAAAATGTCGATTTTTCAAGATACAGCGTGAATTTTCAGGAAATGCGGCAAACATCACACCACCACAATTCAGAAAATTGTGAACGCTATCACGTTCATCTTTCCCTGGTTGCCAGTGGTGTATTTTCCTGTCAGTAACAAGAAGGTAGCGAACTCGGGCGCTTTTTAGACTGGTCGTAATGAAATTCAGCAGGATCACATTATGACCTTTCGCAATTGTGTCGCCGTCGATCTCGGCGCATCCAGTGGGCGCGTGATGCTGGCGCGTTACTCCCGTGAATGTCGCAGCCTGATGCTGCGTGAAATCCACCGATTTAACAATGGACTGCATAACCGGAACGGCTATGTCACCTGGGATGTGGATAGCCTGGAGAGCGCCATTCGCCTTGGGCTAAACAAGGTTTGTGAGGAAGGGATTCGTATCGATAGCATCGGTATTGATACCTGGGGCGTGGACTATGTACTACTCGACCAACACGGTCAGCGCGTGGGTCTGCCTGTTGCTTATCGAGATAGCCGCACCAGTGGTCTGATGGCGCTGGCACAACAGCAATATGGAAAGCGCGATATTTATCAGCGTAGCGGCATTCAGTTTTTGCCCTTCAATACGATCTATCAGCTACGTGCGCTGACAGAGCAACAACCCGAACTTATTCCACACATTGCTCACGCTCTGCTAATGCCGGATTACTTTAGTTATCGCCTGACCGGCAAGATGAACTGGGAGTACACAAACGCCACCACCACGCAACTGGTCAATATCAATAGCGATGACTGGGATGACTCCCTGCTGGCGTGGAGCGGTGCCAACAAAGCCTGGTTTGGCCGCCCGACGCATCCGGGCAATGTCATTGGTCACTGGATTTGTCCGCAGGGTAATGAAATTCCTGTGGTCGCCGTTGCCAGCCATGATACCGCCAGCGCGGTTATCGCTTCGCCGTTAAACGGATCACGCGCCGCTTACCTCTCCTCCGGAACCTGGTCATTGATGGGCTTCGAAAGCCAGACGCCATTCACCAATGATGCGGCGCTGGCAGCCAACATCACCAATGAAGGTGGTGCGGAAGGTCGCTATCGGGTGCTGAAAAATATTATGGGCTTATGGCTGCTTCAGCGGGTGCTTCAGGAACGGCAAATCAACGATCTCCCGGCACTTATCGCTACGACACAGGCGCTTCCGGCCTGCCGCTTCATCATCAATCCCAATGACGATCGCTTTATTAATCCTGACGCGATGTGCAGCGAAATTCAGGCTGCGTGTCGGGAAACGGCGCAACCGATCCCAGAAAGTGATGCTGAACTGGCGCGCTGTATTTTCGACAGTCTGGCAGTGCTGTATGCCGATGTGCTGCATGAACTGGCACAGCTACGCGGTGAAGATTTCTCGCAACTGCATATTGTCGGCGGCGGCAGCCAAAACGTACTACTCAACCAGTTGTGCGCCGATGCCTGCGGTACTCGGGTGATCGCCGGGCCTGTAGAAGCTTCAACGCTCGGCAATATCGGCATCCAGTTAATGGCGCTGGATGAACTCAACAATGTGGATGATTTCCGTCAGGTGGTAAGCGCCACTGCGAATCTGACCACCTTTACCCCTAATCCTGACAGTGAAATTGCCCACTATGTGGCGCAGTTTCGCTCTACACGACAGACTAAGGAGCTTTGCGCATGACCACTCAACTGGAACAGGCCTGGGAACTGGCGAAACAGCGTTTCGCGGCGGTAGGAATTGATGTCGAGGAGGCACTGCGCCAACTTGATCGCTTACCCGTTTCAATGCACTGCTGGCAGGGCGATGATGTTTCTGGTTTTGAAAACCCGGAAGGTTCGCTGACTGGAGGGATTCAGGCCACCGGCAACTACCCGGGAAAAGCGCGCAATGCCGAAGAGCTGCGTGCCGATTTGGAACAGGCTATGCGGCTGATTCCGGGGCCGAAACGGCTTAATTTACATGCGATCTATCTGGAGTCAGACACGCCAGTCTCGCGTGACCAAATCAAACCTGAACACTTCAAAAACTGGGTTGAATGGGCGAAAGCTAATCAACTCGGTCTGGATTTTAACCCTTCCTGTTTCTCGCATCCGCTAAGCGCCGATGGCTTTACGCTCTCACATGCCGACGACCGCATTCGCCAGTTCTGGATTGATCACTGTAAGGCCAGCCGCCGCGTTTCGGCCTATTTTGGCGAACAACTCGGCACGCCATCAGTGATGAACATCTGGATCCCGGATGGCATGAAAGATATCACCATTGACCGCCTTGCCCCGCGCCAGCGTTTGCTGGCAGCACTGGATGAAGTGATCAGCGAAAAGCTGGATCCGGCGCACCATATCGACGCCGTAGAGAGCAAATTGTTTGGCATTGGCGCGGAGAGCTATACGGTTGGCTCTAATGAGTTTTATATGGGTTATGCCACCAGCCGCCAGACTGCGCTGTGCCTGGATGCCGGACACTTCCACCCGACTGAAGTCATTTCCGACAAGATTTCCGCCGCCATGTTGTATGTGCCGCAGTTGCTGCTGCACGTCAGCCGCCCGGTACGCTGGGACAGCGATCACGTCGTGCTGCTGGATGATGAAACCCAGGCGATCGCCAGCGAGATCGTCCGTCATGACCTGTTTGACCGGGTACATATCGGCCTCGACTTCTTTGATGCCTCCATCAACCGCATTGCCGCGTGGGTCATTGGTACACGCAATATGAAAAAAGCTCTGCTGCGTGCGTTGTTAGAACCGACAGCCGAACTGCGCAAGCTGGAAGCGGCAGGCGATTACACCGCGCGACTGGCGTTGCTGGAAGAGCAGAAATCGTTGCCGTGGCAGGCGGTATGGGAAATGTATTGCCAGCGTCATGATACGCCAGTGGGTAGCGAGTGGCTGGAAAGCGTGCGGGCTTATGAAAACACGATTTTGCGTCAACGCGGGTAAATACCGCTGAATGCGGCACAAGTGACTTATCCGATCTACAGGTCAGCAACAGTTATATGCCTGATAAGACGTATCAGGCATTGAGTGCCGGATGCGGCACAGGTGCCTTATCCGGCCTACAGGTCGTGCATCCGACAACACCGAATTTACAGGAACACAGAACATGCAAAACATTACCCAGTCCTGGTTTGTCCAGGGAATGATCAAAGCCACCACCGATGCCTGGCTGAAAGGTTGGGACGAGCGCAACGGCGGCAACCTGACGCTGCGCCTGGATGACGCCGATATCGCGCCTTATCACGACAATTTCCATCCACAACCGCGCTATATCCCGCTCAGTCAGCCAATGCCTTTACTGGCAAATACACCGTTTATCGTCACCGGTTCCGGCAAATTCTTCCGTAACGTCCAGCTCGATCCCGCTGCCAATTTAGGCATCGTAAAAGTCGACAGCGACGGTGCGGGATACCACATTCTCTGGGGGCTAACCAACGAAGCCGTTCCGACCTCCGAACTTCCGGCTCATTTCCTCTCCCACTGCGAACGCATTAAAACCACCAACGGTAAAGATCGGGTGATCATGCACTGCCATGCCACCAACCTCATCGCCCTCACCTATGTGCTGGAAAACGACACGGCTGTTTTCACCCGCCAACTGTGGGAAGGCAGCACCGAGTGCCTGGTGGTATTCCCGGATGGTGTCGGCATTCTGCCGTGGATGGTGCCAGGCACGGACGAAATCGGCCAGGCCACCGCGCAAGAAATGCAAAAACATTCACTGGTACTCTGGCCATTCCACGGCGTCTTCGGCAGCGGTCCGACGCTGGACGAAGCGTTTGGCCTGATCGATACCGCAGAAAAATCGGCGGAAGTGTTGGTAAAAGTGTATTCGATGGGCGGCATGAAACAGACCATCGGCCGTGAGGAGTTGATAGCCCTCGGCAAACGTTTCGGCGTTACGCCACTGGCTAGCGCGCTGGCGCTGTAAGGAGTAAACATGATCCGCAAAGCCTTTGTTATGCAGGTAAACCCCGACGCCCACGACGAGTATCAACGTCGGCATAACCCGATCTGGCCGGAACTGGAAGCGGTATTGAAATCTCACGGCGCGCACAACTACGCTATCTATCTCGATAAAGCGCGAAATTTGCTGTTTGCCAGCGTGGAAATTGAATCTGAAGAACGCTGGAATGCGGTTGCCAGCACTGACGTTTGCCAACGTTGGTGGAAATATATGACTGACGTTATGCCCGCTAATCCGAATAACAGCCCGATCAGTAGCGAGCTACAAGAAGTGTTTTATCTGCCGTAATCCATTGCGGTGCCGGATACCCCTCCGACACCGTAATTACAACTGATTAATATAGATTTTGCTAACGCAATTTATCCAACATCTCCCTGGTCAATTAAAAACGCCAGCTCACACCAGTGACAAACATAAAACTCTCATAACGATCGATCATTGGGCTGTCGGTAATCTCGTCCGGCAGCTTCTGCCAGAAACGCACTTCTGCTGGCGTAATCAGGATGATTGCGCACGTAGGTATCAATCTTGTTCAGTAACCCTTTCGGCATTGTAATATTGATTCGTTCAGCCCGACCTTCGAACTGATTCATATTGATATCTACCAGCAGCCATTGCCCGCCAATAAAGTCCTGCACCCGCTGAGCCAGATGTTTTGGTAGCAATCACGATAGCGCGATTTATATAGGCCGTCAGGTGGATAAAGTTGACTCAGGAATGTCGCTCGGAAGAAGAATAATGGTGTGCAGTAACTTGTTGAAAAGATGTGAGGATACTCGCAATTTAGTTCAATAAATATTCAGCTATTCAAGACGTAAACATTTGAACCGATAAGACGCGCAAGCGTCGCAGATAGTGATAACGTGCGCGTTGCTTATGCCGGATGCGGCGTGAACGCCTTATCCGGCCTACAATATCATGCAAATTCAATATATTGCATGAGCCATGTAGGCATGATAAGACGCGCAAGCGTCGCATCAGGCAATGAATACCCGATGCAACCCGTTTTTCACATCAGAACAGCCCCAACGGTTTATCCGAGTAGCTCACCAGCAGACACTTAGTTTGCTGATAATGCTCCAGCATCATCTTATGGGTTTCACGCCCAATACCCGACTGCTTGTAGCCGCCAAACGCCGCATGTGCCGGGTAAGCGTGATAACAGTTGGTCCACACGCGCCCAGCCTGAATGCCGCGCCCCATCTTATAGGCCAGATTGCCGTTACGACTCCAGACGCCTGCGCCCAGGCCATATGGCGTATCGTTGGCAATCTCCAGCGCCTCGTCCATCGTCTTAAATGTCGTCACCGCCAGCACCGGGCCAAAAATCTCTTCCTGGAAGACGCGCATATTATTCTGACCAAACAGGATCGTCGGTTCGAGGTAGTAGCCGTCTTTCAGTTCCCCTTCCAGTAGCTTACGCCGCCCGCCGGTAAGCACATCCGCACCCTCTTTTTTACCGATATCAATGTAATTGAGGATGGTTTCCAGTTGTCCGTGAGAAACCTGCGCGCCCATTTGCGTCACGCTGTCGAGCGGGTTACCGCTACGAATGCTTTCAACACGACGGATGGCGCGTTCCATAAAGCGTTCGTAGATAGACTCCTGCACTAAAGCACGACTCGGACAGGTACAGACTTCGCCCTGGTTGAAGGCGAACAATGCAAAGCCCTCCAGCGCCTTGTCGAAGAAAGCATCTTCTTCATCCATGACATCAGCAAAGAATATATTTGGCGACTTACCGCCCAGCTCCAGCGTCACCGGAATAATGTTCTGGGTAGCGTACTGCATAATCTGCTGACCGACTTCCGTTGAGCCGGTAAATGCCACTTTAGCAATGCGTTTTGAGGTCGCCAGATATTCGCCAATTTCGCCACCAGCGCCGTTGACCACGTTGACTACGCCTGGCGGCAGTAAATCACCCACGATTTCCATCAGCAGCAGCACCGAAAGTGGAGTGAGTCGCGCCGGTTTCAGCACCACACAGTTGCCCGCCGCCAGCGCCGGAGCCATTTTCCAACTCGCCATCAACAGCGGAAAGTTCCACGGGATAATTTGCCCCACCACACCTAACGGTTCGTGGAAGTGATAAGCCACGGTTTCGCTATCCACTTCACTGATCCCGCCTTCCTGCGCCCGAATACACGAAGCGAAATAGCGAAAATGGTCAATTGCCAGCGGCACATCGGCAGCACTGGTTTCACGAATGGGCTTGCCGTTATCCCAGGTTTCTGCCGTCGCCAACAGTTCCAGATTTTGCTCCATCCGATCGGCAATCTTAAACAGAATCGCCGCACGATCCTGCACCGAGGTATGCGCCCATTTATCTTTCGCTTTATGGGCTGCATCCAGCGCCAGATCGATATCGCGTTTGCCCGAAGACGCCACTTCGCACAGAAGCTGCCCGGTCACTGGCGTCAGGTTCTGGTAGTACTCGCCGTCGGCGGGCGCGACCCATTCGCCGCCGATAAAGTTGTCATAGCGGGTTTTTAACTTGAGGGGGAAACCATATTCGCCGGGCTTAATCTGTGCTGAAGGGGGATTGTTGGTCATGGTAGTCTCCTTGCTGTGTGAGGTATAACAAGGGTAGACATGGTTGGTGAAATCTTCGCCAGCCGGTGATAGCTTTACGACGGCAATCACAAATTTACGGGCAAGGATTACAGAGATAGTTGATAAAAAACGGCTGACAATTTGCCAGCCGTTACGGGAAGGTGATTACATCGCAGCGCGATAAATCGCCATAATTTCTTCGTGAGTTGCCTGAATCGGGTTAGTAAAACCGCAGGCGTCTTTCAGGGCATTGGTCGCCAGCACCGCAAAATCTTCCTCTTTTACGTTCAGGTCACGCAGACCCGCAGGGATATTCACTTTCTTCGCCAGTTCACGAATAGCGTTAATGCAGGCTTCTGCACCTTCCGCGTCGTTTTTACCCGTCACGTTCACGCCCATTGCCGCCGCGCAGTCACGCAGACGCGCACCGGCAACTTTGCTGTTGAACACCTGAACATGCGGCAGCAGAACGGCATTGCATACGCCGTGCGGCAGGTTGTAGAAACCGCCTAACTGGTGCGCCATCGCATGAACATACCCCAGAGAGGCATTGTTGAACGCCATACCCGCGAGGAACTGAGCGTAGGCCATTGCTTCACGCGCTTTAACGTTGCTGCCATCTTCTACTGCTACTGGCAGGTTTTCGGCAATCATGGTCACTGCTTTCAATGCGCAAGCGTCGGTGATCGGCGTTGCCGCAATAGAAACATACGCTTCGATGGCGTGCGTTAAGGCGTCCATCCCGGTAGCGGCAGTCAGTGATTTCGGCATACCGATCATCAGTGAGGAGTCATTGACAGAAAGCAGCGGAGTCACGTGTTTATCCACAACCGCCATTTTGATGTGACGCGCTTCGTCGGTGATGATGCAGAAACGGGTCATTTCAGACGCAGTGCCCGCAGTGGTATTGATGGCAATCATCGGCAACTGCGGTTTTGCAGAGCGATCAACGCCTTCGTAATCGCGAATATCACCACCGTTGGCTGCCACCAGCGCAATACCTTTTGCGCAGTCGTGCGGAGAACCACCACCTAAGGAAATCACGCTATCACAATTATTTTCTTTTAGTAATTTCAAACCTGCCGCGACGTTTTCCGTGGTTGGGTTCGGCTGGGTGCCATCATAAATAACGCTAAAAATATTGCGTTCTTCCAGTGCTTTTTGCACATCACCCGCCATGCCTAATTTCGTTAACATATTGTCAGTAACAATTAATGTACGGCGAAATCCATATTCTGCCATCATATTCATTGCATCATTCAATGAATCAGCACCGATGACATTCACTGAAGGAATAAAAAAGGTTGAAGCTGCCATAAAACACTCCGGGAAGAGTAAAAAGGGCTGGCAGATTACAAAGTATTTTCATTCGAAAATATGATCGACATTCCCGTTTATTAAAATATTTTTAATAAAAAGCACGTTATATTCATCATACAACGTGCTTCCTTAATATTAATAAGAATTTTGTATTAATTCATATTTGTTATGAATTAATCATTTCCTTATTTTTCGGGAAATAATAATGCGTCACGTAATAAATGATCATTTCCACGGCGACGCGTAAAGCCAATCCGGTCAAAATATTCCAGAATTTGAATCGCCAGTTTTCGGCCAACGCCTAAGCGATCGCGGAAATCCGCCGCGCAGGTCGAGCCACACTCCTGATCGAGATCACGGATCATATTGGCAAACTCGACAATTCGATCATTGCGATAATAACGATCTTTGACGATCGCCGTAATTATCCCCTGCTGTGCCGCCTGGCGCAGCGTCAGGCGCATTGCCTGCTCGTCGGTTCCCGTCTCTTTTGCCAGGTCGCGTACCCACCACGGCTCGTCGCCAAACAGCGGTTCCACTTTTTGCCAGATAGCCTGCTGCTCTTCGCTAAATCCGGCTTTGTGATCCGGCAGATGCAGCCAGCCGTGATGGCTGTGGATCTCGCCGCTTTCGCGCATCTTTTCAATCAGCAACAGTACCAGGGCTTCATCTTCCATCGGCAACGCCATGCGCCGCAGACGTTCGCGTCCCGGCCCTAGTTCGTCGCGATGCTGTTCATGATAAGCCGCTAATGTGTCGAGAATTTTACGCTGCCAGCGAGCAGCAACCGGTGCATTCAGCAAGCTATAACCGGCCTGAATATAGCCCGGCTGTTGCAGCAATTCGCGCATCCCTTCGCCGTTGAGCTGACGCGCCCATGCAAAATCCGCGAGATTCACCGCACCGCGCTCCAGGTGAACAGCCAGCGCTTCGGCATCATTCTGCACCCGTGCCAGTAACGCCAGCCATTGCAGATATTCCGGCTTACGTTTACCGCGGCGCGGCGGGTTGAGCATCACCACGCGGGCACCCGCCAGCGTGTTGCGGGCTGATATATCGCGTAGCACTAAGCGATCGTTATCCGCCAACCACAGCGGCGTGTCGAACACCAGTTCGGCAAGGTTATCTTCCAACAGCGAAACACGCCCCGTAACGTGGCTGGCGGCGTGGTGAATATGCAGCGGCTGCCACTGGGTCAGCGGCGTATGGGTTTGAAGCTCGACAATCACCCGCGTGAACGGATCTGGCGGCACATCTGCCAGCAGCCAGTCGCCTCGATTAATCTGTTCTTTCTCCGCATCACCGGCGATATTAAGCGCAATACGCTGCCCGGCATGGGCGGTTTCTGTTGGTTGATTTTGCGCATGGAGAGCACGCACGCGCATCGGTTTATTTACCCCCGTCAACCATAATGAATCGCCAACATTCACTTCCCCACTTAACGCCGTACCCGTCACCACCAGCCCGGCACCTTTTACGGTAAAAGCACGGTCGATAGCGAGGCGGAAACTGTGCTGACTGGCGTGTTCACGTTCCGGCAACTGAAGCAGATGTTCGCGCAGAGCATCAATTCCCCTTCCTTCAGTCGCTGCGGTGACAAACAGTTTTGCCTCAGCAAAACCGTATTCCCGCAGCACCTCCTTTACCTGGCGTTCAACCTCATCAACGCGCGCTTCGTCCACGCGATCGGCTTTGGTCAGCGCGACCGTCAGCATCGGGTTACCGGTAAGCTGCAAAATCGCCAGATGCTCACGGGTCTGTGCCATCACGCCGTCATCGCACGCCACCACTAACAGCGCATGATCGATACCACCAACGCCCGCCAGCATGTTGGAAAGAAACTTTTCATGGCCGGGAACATCAATAAATCCAGGAACGCGTCCATCCGGCTGCGGCCAGTAGGCATAGCCGAGATCGATGGTCATGCCACGCTTTTTTTCTTCCGGCAGACGGTCGGCATTTACGCCAGTAATCGCCTGTAATAATGTCGTTTTGCCGTGGTCAACGTGTCCGGCAGTCGCAATAATCATTTCAACAACATCTCCAAAAACCGTTGCTCATCTTCAAGGCAGCGTAAATCCAGCCACAGACGCCCGTCGTAAATGCGGCCAATCACTGGCACCGGCAATTCACGCCAGCGGGCGGCTAATGCCTCAAGGTGGCTACCGCGTCCATCATGAGGTGTAAACGTTAATGCCGCGCTCGGCAGGCGATCAACAGGCAGCGAACCACTGCCGATCTGCGACAAGCATGGCATAACTTGTACCGCAAACTCCGCGCCGTAATGTGCGGCAAGGGGAGCCTGTAAACGTTGCGCCTGGATTTGAATGACCTCTGCGCTGCGGGTAAGCAGACGCAGGGTCGGTAATTTTTCTGTCAGAGCCTCAGGGTGTAAATAAAGACGCAGCGTGGCTTCCAGCGCCGCGAGGGTCATTTTATCTGCGCGTAATGCACGCTTCAGCGGGTGACTTTGCAGCCGGGCGATCATCTCTTTTTTACCGACGATAATCCCTGCCTGTGGCCCGCCTAACAGCTTGTCGCCGGAGAAGCTCACGAGGCTGACGCCCGCGGCAATCAACTCCTGCGGCATCGGCTCTTTCGGCAAACCGTACTGGCTAAGATCGACCAGCGAACCGCTGCCTAAATCAGTCACTACTGGAACATCCAGCTCTCTGCCGAGCACCACCAACTCCGCTTCGTCTACCGCTTTGGTGAACCCCTGAATGCTGTAGTTACTGGTATGCACCTTCATCAACAGCGCGGTATTTTCATTCACCGCCTGACGATAATCATTAGCGTGGGTACGGTTGGTGGTTCCTACTTCATGCAGGGTACAGCCTGCCTGACGCATTACGTCAGGGATACGAAACGAGCCACCAATCTCCACCAGTTCACCGCGAGAAACCACCACCTCTTTGCCGCTGGCAGTTGCTGCCAGCATTAACAGCACCGCTGCTGCATTGTTATTGACGATGCAGGCATCTTCCGCGCCAGTAAGGCGGCACAACAACTGTGCCAGCGCGCGATCGCGATGCCCACGTCCGGCGTCATCCAGATCATATTCCAGCGTCACCGGTGAACGCATAACTTGCGCAACAGCTTCCACCGCCGCTTCCGCCTGCAATGCCCGACCAAGATTAGTATGCAGCACCGTTCCCGTCAGGTTGATCACCGGACGCAGCGCGCTCTGCGCCTCTTTCGCCAGTCGGGCATTGACTTCTTGCGCCCAGTTCTCACACCACGCGGGTAGCGTCTGACTGTCGCGAATTACTTCTCGCGCTTCGTCAAGCATCTGACGCAGCAACTCCACCACGCGAGTGTGGCCATAAGTATCACGTAAAGAAAGGAAGGAACTATCACGCAATAAGCGATCAATAGCGGGAAGCTGACTATAGAGGGAACGCGTTTCGGTTGTCATAGGAAACCAGGCTCATCAAGGCCCTCTCACACGGAGAAGGGCGTTTAACATAACCGCAGATTGTAACGTGAGAAGTGTCTGGAGGACATATCGCGCATCAAGCCTTTGGCGGTTCGGTGCGAGCGAAGCTTTCGCGGCTAAAGAGATTCTCGACCAGTTTGACTAAGTGTGGGCGGTCCACACACCAGCCCGGCGCAACGCGGCGGAAATTGAGATACCCGACGGCACAGGCAATAGCGATAGTCGCCAGATTGACCGTATCGGTTTTGAGCGTGCCATCGACCAGATATCCTTCCAGCACATCCAGACTGCGGTTGATTTTCTCCCGCTGGCGTAACAGCTCATCTTCAGACTGCTGCGCCGCCGGGCGCGCCTGCTCACGCACCGAAGCCAGCCCGGCATCCATAATGCCATCTGCCAACGCCTCAATCTTACGCACTCGCAACGACTCTAGCGGATCGCGCGGCAGCATCGCCGGAGCAACGTTCATTAATTCGATATATTCGGCAATGATTGGCGAATCAAACCAGCATTCGCCCTCTTCGGTCACCAGCACCGGCACTTTCCCTAACGGGTTAAATTTCGCCACGCCGTTGTCTACGTTATAGGGCAGTTCATTGATAAATTCGAAAGTAATGCCCTTTTCTAACAACAGAATAGAAAGTTTGCGTACAAACGGGCTGGTGTAGCTACCGATGAGTTTCATTATGTTTCCTTTTTGTTAACAAAATATGAGTATGACCCAGGGTTAAAAAAAAGGGCAGATGTTATTGATATGAGCGTGATGACAAACACAAGATGGCCCGATACGTACACATACCGGGCCTTGTAAATGAAACGATCTTTTTAAATATCAGAATGAATAGCGGATATTCGCATTGATAGCATTATCGACGTTGTACTTACCAAATGCTGATTTCTCAACGGTCAGGCCGATACGGGTATTGTCTTTAATGCGTGTATCAATCCCAATGTTGGCTAACATACGACCATCTTTACCGTTGTACACGGTGGACTCACCAGCAAAATCACGGTAAGTAGTGGTGCCAGAATTCCGCAGGTCAAACTGATAACTTAAACCTGCCTTCGCTGTAACCTGCCAGTCGTGACCATCCAGCGTTTTTCCGAATTCCACACCAGTACGGCCAATCAGGGGGTTTGCCGTTTTACGCTTCATGCTGATATCCATGCCGTTGTATTGCCAGTTAAAGGTATTGCCTGACAACGTGCCGTAGACCAGTTCAACCTGCGGTTCAATAAAGACATCAGGCTTCCACTGATAGCGCCAGCCGGTTTCTGCGCCTAAATACCATGAGTGGGCAGTATCGTCTGCCTTACCAAGCCCTAATGTTTGCATTGTGTAATCGTCACGATGGTGGACATATTTTCCGACCACATCAATATACAATCCTGAATCAAACAGGGTGGATGCGTATAAACCGCCGCCTACAGAGCGGGTTTTCCCCTGGTAACTTTCGCCACTGGCTTTGCTGTCAGTAACAGTCATCATGATACCTGTAAAAAGATCGCCTCCATCAAAGTGATGTTTTTTGTCGGCACCAATTTGCAGATGCATGTGACGATCAGAGAATCCCCCCTCACCTGAACCAGAAGTGGTCATAAACCGTGCCCAGGCACCGGCTTCTCCTTGGGTATCGCGTAGATCACCCATACGTCGGTTAAGGTTATTCACCTCAGATAGGAAGTTTCTGTACCGGATATCCATAAAGCGCTGACTTTCACTGAGTGCAGCATTATTACGCTGAACATCGAATCCTTTCAGACGCCACTGTGTGGCACTGTCAGTATTTACCACCTCAATATCAGGGGTCATTGAGTGAAAACCCATTTGTTGAGTCACAGTTTTAAACGCCTGGGTATTGTTGGTTCCATTTTCTGCCGTGATCAACGGAATATCACCGACAGACATTTCGTTAAGCGGTTTAGTCGGTTTCACATACAGAATATTGTTCTCTGCGATTAACTTATCAACAACCGTAATATTTAGCCGGACTCTCAAAAAATGCATGGAACTAAAACGGGTCTATTTACAGATATACAAGCACATCTTATTTCATTCGAAACTTCAAAAGTTACTTTGGTATTACACCGAAACAGTTTTCTCTCAAGGTAAAAAGAAAAAATTAAATGTCCACTTTCTGGTATCAGGGGAGCGTTTATATGCTCAGTGGACTAGACAAAAAGGACACGAGTTTCGTAGGCCGAACAGCGAATACTCATGTCCTGTATTTGCAACTTTTTTAGCTCTCAACCACATTTATGCGACTCAATACCCCAACATTCAATGATCCAAATAAAGATAATGCATCCAACTGGTCATTCTCAGCAGCACCTTCCGCATCACTGAAACATGGCTGAAATGGTCGGAGTAAACCGCCACCTGGGCGTAGATACCATCAGGTAAAGCATCAATATCAGCGTTAGGGTCCAGTTCGATGGTTCCCAGCACACCGTCAGTTCCAGGCACGACCGTTAATGATTGCAGTACCCCCTGCGCCTGGTACGAACCTCCAGGCACCACCGGCAAGATACTGGTCAGTTTGCCGTGGAATACCTGCCCCGGCAGCGCGTTAAATACCACTTCCGCATCATCGCCGGGTTTCAGACGCAACAGCGAGTTTTGCCGGAACTGGGCGACAATTTGCCGTTTTTGCTCAGGGATAAAGACCATCACCGGACGCAGCGGCAAAGCTGCCGCGTAAGTGCCTGGACGGATTAGCACCTGAGTAACATAGCCATTGCTCGGTGCACGAATAATGGTCTGCTCAAGGTTATATTTCGCTTCGGTAAGTTGCGCCCTTAAGCTGACAATCTGCGACTGCTCGCCGTTGACCATGCTGTCGAGTTGGCTCTGGATCTGCGCCTGCTCCGCCACGGAACCTTTCACCAGCGCATCCTGGGCGAGAAAATTTTGCCGCGCGTCGTCGATGTCACGTTCCGAAAACGGATTCACCGCCGCCTGGCTACCTTTCAGGTAACGTTGATAATTTTTAAACAGCCGGTCGCGCTCCGCTGAAACCTGAGTGGTGTTAGCCTGCGCTTCAGTGAGCTGCGCTTGCAGCGTCTTAATATTATGTGTCGCCGTCATCAGGTCGGCCTGAAGTCGGTCTACCCGCGCCTGATAACGCACCGGGTCGAGCTTAAAAAGCACCTCGCCCTTTTGAATAAGCTGATTATTTTTGTCCGTGACTTCAGTAACAATCCCTGTGACCTGGGGCGTGATGGGGATGGCAATCACCGCCTTTTGCGCCATAAAGGTATAGGGATGGTTATAGTTCATCAATAAAATCAAACCACTCACCAGAAACACGCCACCGAGCGCCGCCGTCGCCAGCGTCCACTGATTCACCGGAATACGGAAGATTTTAAATATCGCCCATGCCAGCGCCACGTAAGTTAAGACAATCAACAGATCCATGATTAGATCTCCGGAAACGTGGAGTAGTCAGGTTTTTTCTCAGCAGCGAGTTGCTGCTCCAGCCGGGAGATGCGATCAGAAAGCGCGGCAATTTCTGGGTCAGGCGTTTTCTCTTGCGGTGTAATATGCGACTGCATCCCCCAGCCGCGCTCCGGTTGGTAAAGCGTGGCCCAGATCCACAGGAACGGCCAGATAATGTGGAGCGTAAATAAGCTGACCCACCCTGCGGTATGAATGGCGTCGGCATGAGGATGGTTGCGTTTTTTGGCAATCAAATAGGGGATGTCATGTATCGCGATGATTCCATAAAAGATCACCAGAAAGACGAAAATCAGCACTCCCAACGCGAAATAGTTTAGAAACATAGCTGCCTCGGATTCACGCTTATCAGAGTTGTTATGGGCTGGCAGCCAGATGGGCGTCGGGCTGATTATTTGACAATAATCCGGGTTTGCGATTCTCGCCATCACACCGAAGAATAATTTTAAGCGGTGATGAGTTACTCAGTGACATAACGGCCTTAAGGCAGAGCCAGAACATGCCGTAGATCACACCGGGTGAACGACTTAAGAAAATATCTTGTGATTTAGATCACAAAAATTCAACAAACCATCAAAGAAAAAACGTGACAAACCTCACATTTAAATGCCATTTTTAGCGAAAATCACCGCCTTGTTGTTTTTTTACACAAGTATTTTGTGATGAATATCACGTCAATTACCTCTCTACCCCCTATATTTATGTGATTTATATCACACAAAAGACCGTCGACTGGACAGTTAACCGATTCAGTGCCAGATTTCGCAGTATCTACAAGGTCCGGCTACCTCTGCCGCCACATTAACAAAAAACCTCGGGCTTCCAGCCTGCGCGACAGCAAACATAAGAAGGGGTGTTTTTATGTCATCCGATATTAAGATCAAAGTGCAAAGCTTTGGTCGTTTCCTCAGCAACATGGTGATGCCAAATATCGGCGCGTTTATCGCGTGGGGTATCATCACCGCGTTATTTATTCCAACAGGGTGGTTACCGAACGAAACGCTGGCGAAGCTGGTCGGGCCGATGATCACTTATCTCCTGCCGCTGCTGATCGGTTATACCGGTGGTAAGTTGGTAGGTGGTGAACGTGGCGGCGTGGTCGGTGCTATCACCACCATGGGCGTTATCGTCGGCGCAGATATGCCGATGTTCCTCGGTTCTATGATTGCAGGCCCGCTGGGCGGCTGGTGCATTAAGCATTTCGACCGCTGGGTAGATGGTAAGATCAAATCCGGTTTTGAGATGCTGGTGAACAACTTCTCTGCCGGTATCATGGGGATGATCCTCGCGATTCTGGCATTCATGGGGATTGGTCCGCTGGTTGAAGCCCTGTCTAAAATGCTGGCTGCGGGCGTTAACTTCATGGTTGTCCATGACATGCTGCCGCTGGCGTCTATCTTTGTTGAACCGGCGAAAATCCTGTTCCTTAACAACGCCATTAACCACGGTATCTTCTCGCCGCTGGGTATTCAGCAGTCCCATGAGATGGGCAAATCCATCTTCTTCCTGATTGAAGCAAACCCGGGTCCGGGTATGGGCGTTCTGCTGGCGTACATGTTCTTTGGTCGTGGTAGCGCTAAACAGTCTGCGGGCGGTGCGGCAATCATCCACTTCCTGGGCGGTATCCACGAAATCTACTTCCCGTATGTGCTGATGAATCCGCGTCTGATCCTCGCCGTTATCCTCGGCGGTATGACTGGCGTGTTTACGCTGACTATTCTGGGCGGTGGTCTGGTTTCTCCGGCATCTCCGGGTTCTAT
This sequence comes from Escherichia sp. MOD1-EC6098, assembly GCF_002965865.1. NCBI lineage: Bacteria > Pseudomonadati > Pseudomonadota > Gammaproteobacteria > Enterobacterales > Enterobacteriaceae > Escherichia > Escherichia sp. MOD1-EC6098. The sequence continues at coordinate 36,160 of NZ_PTSN01000012.1, read as the reverse complement.
CCTCGCGGTACTGGCGATGACGCCAAAAGGTGCTTACTTCGCTAACATCGCGGGTGTATGTGCGGCAATGGCGGTTTCCTTCGTTGTCTCTGCCATTCTGCTGAAAACCAGCAAAGTGAAAGAGGAAGACGATATTGAAGCGGCAACTCGCCGTATGCAGGACATGAAAGCTGAGGCTAAAGGCGCGTCTCCGCTGTCTGCTGGTGATGTGACTAACGACCTGAGCCACGTGCGTAAAATCATCGTTGCCTGTGACGCTGGTATGGGTTCCAGTGCAATGGGCGCAGGTGTGCTGCGTAAGAAAATTCAGGATGCCGGTCTGTCACAGATTTCCGTCACTAACAGCGCGATCAATAACCTGCCGCCAGATGTGGACCTCGTCATCACTCACCGTGATCTGACCGAGCGCGCTATGCGTCAGGTTCCGCAGGCTCAGCATATTTCGCTGACTAACTTCCTCGACAGTGGCCTGTACACCAGCTTGACCGAACGTCTGGTTGCTGCCCAGCGCCATACTGAAAACGAAGAGAAAGTGAAAGACAGCCTGAAAGACAGCTTTGACGATTCTAACGCCAACCTGTTCAAACTGGGCGCGGAGAACATCTTCCTCGGTCGTAAAGCGGCAACTAAAGAAGAAGCTATTCGCTTTGCTGGCGAACAACTGGTGAAAGGCGGTTACGTTGAGCCGGAATACGTACAGGCAATGCTGGATCGTGAAAAACTGACCCCGACCTATCTGGGTGAGTCTATCGCCGTGCCGCACGGTACGGTTGAAGCGAAAGATCGCGTGCTGAAAACTGGCGTCGTGTTCTGTCAGTACCCGGAAGGCGTGCGCTTCGGTGAAGAAGAAGATGACATTGCCCGTCTGGTGATTGGTATTGCTGCCCGTAACAACGAGCACATTCAGGTTATCACCAGCCTGACCAACGCGCTGGATGATGAGTCCGTCATTGAGCGTCTGGCACACACCACCAGCGTGGACGAAGTGCTGGAACTGTTGGCTGGTCGTAAGTAACCCATTCCCACCCTCTCCACATGGAGAAGGTGGGGCTAATTGCCTGATGCGCTACGCTTATCAGGCCTACAAAACAAAGTGCCATTTATTGAATTTGCTCGTTCTTGTAGGCCGGATAAAGCGTTTACGCCGCATCCGGCAATATCTCGGCCCCTCTCCTCATGGAGAGGGTTTGGGTGAGGGAAATGCCTCACCCCAGCCCTCTCGGGTAAAAACATTGATGAAGGTTAATACTATGAAAGCATTACATTTTGGCGCAGGTAACATCGGTCGTGGCTTTATCGGTAAACTGCTGGCTGATGCGGGTATTCAACTGACATTTGCCGATGTCAATCAGGTGGTACTTGATGCCCTGAATGCCCGTCATAGCTACCAGGTTCATGTGGTCGGTGAAACCGAGCAGGTCGATACCGTTTCCGGCGTTGATGCCGTCAGCAGTATTGGTGATGACGTGGTGGATTTAATCGCTCAGGTCGATTTAGTCACTACCGCCGTTGGCCCGGTCGTGCTGGAACGAATTGCTCCGGCGATTGCTAAAGGGCTGGTGAAACGCAAAGAACAAGGTAATGCATCCCCACTGAACATCATCGCGTGTGAAAACATGGTTCGCGGCACCACTCAGTTGAAAGGCCATGTAATGAATGCCCTGCCGGAAGAAGCAAAAGCGTGGGTTGAAGAACACGTTGGCTTTGTCGATTCCGCCGTTGACCGCATCGTGCCACCTTCTGCTTCTGCAACCAACGATCCGCTGGAAGTGACGGTAGAAACCTTCAGCGAATGGATTGTCGATAAAACTCAATTCAAAGGCGCGCTGCCAAACATCCCAGGTATGGAGCTAACCGACAACCTGATGGCATTTGTTGAGCGTAAACTCTTCACCCTGAATACGGGCCATGCTATAACCGCGTACCTCGGAAAACTGGCGGGTCATCAGACCATTCGTGACGCAATTCTCGATGAGAAAATCCGTGCGGTGGTAAAAGGTGCGATGGAAGAAAGCGGCGCGGTGCTAATCAAGCGCTACGGTTTTGATGCTGATAAACATGCTGCGTATATCCAGAAAATCCTCGGCCGTTTTGAAAACCCGTATCTGAAAGATGATGTGGAGCGTGTAGGCCGTCAGCCGCTGCGTAAACTGAGCGCCGGAGATCGTCTGGTAAAACCGCTGCTGGGTACGCTGGAGTACGGTTTACCGCACAAAAACCTGATTCAGGGTATTGCTGCCGCCATGCACTTCCGCAGTGAAGAAGATCCACAGGCTCAGGAACTGGCTGCGCTGATTGCCGACAAAGGGCCGCAGGCTGCGCTGGCACAGATTTCCGGGCTTGATGCCAACAGCGAGGTTGTCACAGAAGCGGTAACCGCTTATAACGCAATGCAATAATGGTGGACCAGGCGCAGGGGTCCCTGCGCCCGAATAACAGATTGTCAGATATGCAGGCAACAATGGAACAAACCCAGGCCTTTGAAAACCGTGTGCTTGAGCGTCTGAATGCTGGCAAAACCGTGCGAAGCTTTCTGATTACCGCCGTCGATCTCCTGACCGAGGCGGTGAATCTTCTGGTGCTTCAGGTATTCCGCAAAGACGATTACGCGGTGAAGTATGCTGTAGAACCGTTACTCGACGGCAATGGCCCGCTGGGCGATCTGTCCGTGCGCTTAAAGCTGATTTATGGGCTTGGCGTAATCAGTCGCCATGAATACGAAGATGCGGAACTGTTGATGGCACTGCGGGAAGAGCTGAACCACGACGGCAACGAGTACGCGTTTACCGATGATGAAATTCTTGGGCCATTTGGCGAACTGCATTGCGTGGCGGCGCTACCACCGCCGCCACAGTTTGAACCAGCAGACTCCAGTTTGTACGCGATGCAAGTTCAACGCTATCAACAAGCTGTGCGATCAACAATGGTCCTTTCACTGACAGAGCTGATTTCCAAAATCAGCTTAAAAAAAGCCTTTCAAAAGTAAGCAATGCTCGCTTACTGCTGCCCCTCTACCTGCTTCGGTCGATAAAGCCGACGATAATATTCCAGGCGTTGGAGATATAACGGCACGCTTTCCTCAGGTATATCGGACGGGATCGCGTTACGAGGGGGAAGTTTATTCAGATACTCCCGGAACGCCTGGCTAGATGCCATGAAATCTACGGCTTTATCGATAAAAAGCGGAACGTTTTCACCTATTTTGCCCATCATAATATCTCCGAATTACCCCGCGCCGGGAATGCGCGGCCGCCAATTTTAGTTTAGATCCCGGTAAAAATGGCATTAAGGAAAACGTGCGAAATCTACAACGTTTGTCCTTGCTTGCTTATTACTTTTTATTAATCAATAAATTACATTCTTTTCTGAACGCAAAATTGGTTACCCAGCAAAACTATTACAATACCATCGGTTGTGAACAAAGCACCCCGTCACGCATACTAGGACTATAAATTTATCTTTATCAGAAGCCATCACATGAAAGAAGTCGAAAAAAACGAAATTAAACGTCTTAGCGATCGCCTGGACGCCATCCGTCACCAACAGGCCGACCTGTCGCTAGTTGAAGCCGCAGACAAATATGCCGAACTGGAAAAAGAGAAAGCCACGCTGGAAGCTGAAATTGCTCGTCTGCGTGACGTTCACAGCCAAAAACTCAGCAAAGAAGCACAAAAGCTGATGAAAATGCCTTTCCAGCGTGCGATTACTAAAAAAGAGCAAGCGGACATGGGCAAACTGAAGAAGAGTGTTCGTGGGCTGGTGGTGGTGCACCCAATGACAGAGCTGGGCCGTGAAATGGGCCTGCAAGAGATGACAGGGTTCTCAAAGACCGCGTTTTAAGTTCCTTTCTGGTCGCTGTAATCACAGCCTCTCACGATTTACTCGCTCCTGCTGGCACATGCAGGAGCCCCTTTCAAATACTAAAAATTATTAACATTCTTAGCATTGCATGTTCAATTTTGTCCGACTGTCTGCATGAACATCACAAGTCAAATTCTGAAAATATGCTGCGTAATAAAAGAGCTATATATAAATAATAAGTATGATTATTTACATTCCAATGATTAATTATTTATGTTTTCCAGCCAGTGTCACATTTATCGTCACAAAACATTTACCATACAAATATTAACTTCTTACCCTCCTCACCTTAACTCCGTTAAACATTTGACATGAATTGACACCGGTCATTAAAATTCGCGAGATTAGGTTATTAGTATCTACAAACTAAAATAGTTTGACATCTAATAACACACTCTCAGCACCCATTAATTCGAAAACTCTCTCATAAATTTTTATTGTGAATATGAAATATTAAATTATTCATACAAAAAATAACTACAACGTAGTTATCAAAGCATCAGGATTATGAAAAGGAATTCATCCTATGAACATGAAGAAAGCAGTACTAAGAGTGTTAACAATATCGTCACTCTGCGCATTAACAGGGTGTGACAATACTGAAAAAGTAAACGCAATTGATGAGTTCACCAAACAGCAAGCGTTGCAACAAGGTCAAATAGACACTCTAAAAAAGCAGCAAGAACAATATAAAAATAAAATTGAAATTATTGAAAAACAACAAAATAGCATCATAAGCAGTACCAAAACTCTTGCCAGCATCGTAAAGGCAGTCAAAGACAAACAGGACGAATTTATCTTCACTGAATTTAACCCAGCACAAACCCAATACTTCATTTTAAATAACGGCTCTGTCGGTTTAGCAGGTCGGGTACTGTCTGTCGATGCGGTTGAAAATGGCAGCGTTATTCGTATTTCGCTGGTTAACCTATTAAGCATTCCCGTATCAAATATTGGCTTTCATGCTACATGGGGCAATGAAAAACCTGCCGATCCTAAAGACTTAACAAAATGGCAGCAATTACTTTTCAGTACCTCAATGAACTCCTCGCTGAAATTATTACCAGGTCAATGGCAAGACATTAATCTGACGCTGAAAGGCGTATCTCCCAATAATCTGAAATACCTGAAACTCGCCATCAATATGGCAAACCTTCAGTTCGACGACCTTCACTCTGCGGAATCCCGACAGAGAAAAAGCAAAAAATAAATGCGGTTTCTGCGCTTATATCAAGGAATAGAGAGCATCAATAATGAACAAAATATTTAAAGTTATCTGGAACCCGGCGACGGGCAGTTATAGCGTTGCCAGCGAAACGGCAAAAAGCCGTGGGAAGAAGAGCGGGCGCAGTAAGCTGTTAATTTCTGCGTTAGTTGTCGGTGGGTTGTTGTCGTCTGGAGCACATGCAGAAGTCGCTCTTGATGGCGGTAAATCTGCTGAAGCTACTCCACTTAGTAATGGCTGGATTGCCATTGGTATAGGGGCAGTCGCAACATCAGCACAAACAGGGCCAAGTGGAGGATCCAATACATCAAGTGTTGCAATAGGGCAAAGTGCGTTCTCTGGCGTGGGGGGAACCTCATTAGGCTTCAGTAGCAATGCGTCTGGAGAAAGATCGGTAGCGTTGGGGCAAGCAACTGTAGCTACTGGCAGCCGGGCTATTGCAATCGGAAGTGCGGCTCAAGCAACCAAAGAGTATTCCCTTGCGTTGGGGAATAGCGCTCATGCTAACGGTGATTATGCCACCGCGATAGGCAAAGACAGCGAAGCCAATGGCTTGTATTCACTCGCGATAGGCCAAGCAAGTGAGGCGACCAAAGCCGGTTCTGTTGCTATGGGCTATAACAGCCAGTCGAACGGGACAGGGGCTGTCGCGCTAGGGCAGGACAGCTTTGTGAGCGGAAACAACAGCGTCGCTCTGGGTAATGGAGCCAGAACATCAGGAAATAATTCCGTCGCGCTTGGTGCGGGTGCTCTCGCAGCGGAAGACAATGTTATCTCTGTCGGTAACAATACGGACCAGCGAAAAATTGTATTTGTTGATAAAGGCATCATCAACAAAACAAGTACCGATGCCGTCAATGGCTCGCAGATTTTTGCGCTTAGCCAATCGGTAGCAAACCGGTTAGGCGGCAATGCCAGCGTGAATGCTGCTGACGGAACCGTTAATGCGCCAACCTATACTATTTCCTCAGGGACCTACAACAATGTAGGTGATGCTCTTGATGCAGTGAATTCGACAATCAACACCACCAATACGGCGGTGACAGATCTGAAGGACGATTCTCTGCTATGGGATGGCACTGCATTCAGTGCCAAACACGGCACCAGCACCACCAACAAAATCACCAACGTCATGGCCGGTAGCCTGTCAGACACCAGTACCGATGCCGTCAACGGCTCGCAACTGAAAACGACAAACGATAACGTTACCACCAACACCACCAACATCACCAACCTGACCAATGATGTCGCGGATATCAACACCACAATCACAGGCCTGGAAGATGATGCACTGCAGTGGAATGGTACTGCGTTCAGCGCCAAACATGGCACTAACACCACCAGCAAAATCACCAACGTCATGGCCGGTAGCCTGTCAGACACCAGTACCGATGCCGTCAACGGCGCGCAACTGAAAACGACAAACGATAACGTTGCCACCAACACCACCAACATCACCAACCTGACCAATGATGTCGCGGATATCAACACCACAATCACAGGCCTGGAAGATGATGCCCTGCAGTGGAATGGTACGGCATTCAGCGCCAAACATGGCACTAACACCACCAGCAAAATCACCAACGTCATGGCCGGTGACCTGTCAGATACCAGTACCGATGCCGTCAACGGCTCGCAACTGAAAACGACAAACGATAACGTTGCCACCAACACCACCAATATCACCAACCTGACCAATGATGTCGCGGATATCAACACCACAATCACAGGCCTGGAAGATGATGCCCTGCAGTGGAATGGCACGGCATTCAGTGCCAAACACGGCACTAACACCACCAGCAAAATCACCAACGTCATGGCCGGTGACCTGTCAGACACCAGCACCGATGCCGTCAACGGCTCGCAACTGAAAACGACAAACGATAACGTTGCCACCAACACCACCAACATCACCAACCTGACCAATGATGTCGCGGATATCAACACCACGATCACGGGCCTGGAAGATGATGCCCTGCAGTGGAATGGTACTGCGTTCAGTGCCAAACACGGCACCAGCACCACCAACAAAATCACCAACGTCATGGCCGGTGACCTGTCAGACACCAGCACCGATGCCGTCAACGGCGCGCAACTGAAAACGACAAACGATAACGTTGCCACCAACACCACCAACATCACCAACCTGACCAATGATGTCGCAGATATCAATACCACAATCACGGGTCTGGAAGATGATTCCCTGCAGTGGAATGGTACTGCGTTCAGTGCCAAACACGGCACCAGCACCACCAACAAAATCACCAACGTCATGGCCGGTGACCTGTCAGACACCAGTACCGATGCCGTCAACGGCTCGCAACTGAAAACGACAAACGATAACGTTGCCACCAACACCACCAACATCACCAACCTGACCAATGATGTCGCGGATATCAATACCACGATCACGGGCCTGGAAGATGATGCCCTGCAGTGGAATGGTACTGCGTTCAGTGCCAAACACGGCACCAGCACCACCAACAAAATCACCAACGTCATGGCCGGTGACCTGTCAGACACCAGTACCGATGCCGTCAACGGCTCGCAACTGAAAACGACAAACGATAACGTTGCCACCAACACCACCAACATCACCAACCTGACCAATGATGTCGCGGATATCAATACCACAATCACGGGTCTGGAAGATGATTCCCTGCAGTGGAATGGTACGGCGTTCAGTGCCAAACACGGCACCAGCACCACCAACAAAATCATTAATGTGGCGGCGGGAACACTATCGTCGTCAAGTACCGATGCCGTAAATGGCGGACAACTGTATGGTTTGAGCAGTTCTATCGCTAACTATTTGGGTGGAAATGCCTCTGTTGATTCAAGCGGCGTGTTTACTGGACCAACCTATAATATCGGGGGCACTGATTACGATAACGTAGGTGAAGCATTAGCCGCTATTGACTCCTCAGTTGTAGCCTCACTCGGTGATGCCCTTGCCTGGGATGCCAAAACAGGCACATTCACAGCCAGTCATGGTGGTAGTGCCAGTAAAATCACTAACGTCGCCGCCGGTTCAATTTCTAAAGACAGCGCAGACGCAGTGAACGGTGGACAGCTCTATGATGTAAGCAACTCTATTAGTGACATTCTTGGCGGTGGTTCCACTGTTAATGCTGACGGCACAATCAACGCACCAGCCTATACTATCGCTAATACTGACTACGATAATGTAGGTGATGCACTGAGCGCGATAGACTCGACGCTTGATGATGCAATGATTTGGGATGATAACGCAGGTGCCTTTAGTGCGGCCCACGATGGTGATACCACCAGTAAAATCACTAATGTAAAAGCCGGTAACGTGGCGGTTGATAGCACCGATGCGGTTAATGGTTCTCAGTTGTATGCCACAAATGTGCTCATCAACCAGAATAGCGATATGATTAACCAGCTCGCTGGCGACACCAGTACGACCTATATTGAAGAGCATGGTGCAGGTGTAAATTACGTCCGTACAAACGATACCGGCTTGACCTTTATAGATGCCAGCGCAGCGGGCGTCGGCTCTACCGCGTTGGGTTATAACGCGACCGCATCGGGTGAAAACAGCCTCGCTATTGGTCGAGACAGCGTCAGCTCGATCGACTCCGGTATAGCACTGGGCAGTGGCTCAACCTCTGACCGTGTCATCGTCAAGGGCTCCCGTTCTGGCAGCGTAACGGAAAACGGGGTTGTCATTGGTTATGACACCACTGATGGCGAATTACTCGGTGCGCTATCTGTAGGTAAAGATGGTGAAAGTTATCGCCAAATCATTAACGTCGCAGATGGTTCAGAGGCTCATGACGTCGTCACTGTCCGTCAGTTGCAAAATGCGATAGGTTCAGTTGCAAGCACTCCTGCTAAGTACTTCCACTCAAACTCGAAAGAAGAGGATTCACTGGCCGTTGGGACGGACTCTCTGGCGATGGGTGCAAAAACAGTGGTCAATGGTGATGCCGGAATTGGTATTGGTTTTGGCTCCTTAGTGGTACAGGACGCAATTAACGGTATCGCTATCGGTTCCAGTGCTCGCGCGAACCATGCTAACAGCATTGCAATGGGTAATGGTTCTCAAACCACCGTTGGGGCCCAAAGCAACTATACCGCTTACAATATGGATGCCCCGCAAAACTCGGTGGGTGAATTCTCTGTAGGCAGCACCAATGGTCAGAGGCAAATCACTAATGTGGCAGCGGGCTCACAGGATACCGATGCGGTTAATGTTGGCCAGTTGAAAGTGACGGATGCGCGCGTTGAGATCAACACGACCAGTATCAATAACCTGAACAATCAGGTGAGCAATCTCGATACCCGTGTTACCAACATCGAGAATGGTATTGGCGATATTGTTACTACCGGAAGTACGAAATACTTCAAGGCAAATACAACCGGTGCGGATGCCAATGCACAGGGGGCGGACAGCGTCGCTATCGGTTCAGGATCAATCGCTGCTGCAGATAACAGTGTAGCCTTAGGTACAGGTTCGATCGCCGATGAAACCAATACCATATCTGTGGGGTCATCAACTAATCAGCGCCGCATCACCAATGTTGCTGCCGGTAAAAATGACACTGATGCAGTGAACGTCGCACAGTTGAAATCGTCCACTGAGGGTGGTGTTCGTTACAGTACGAATGAAGACGGTACGATTAACTACAGTACGTTAAACCTGGGTGATGGTAAGGGGGGCACGACGCAAATCAGTAATGTGTCAGCCGCTGTGAACGATCACGATGCGGTTAACTACGCACAGCTAAAACAAAGTATCCAGGATACCAATAGCTACACAGACCAGAAAATGGTTGAAATGGATAACAAAGTGAAGGGCGTAGAGAAAAAAATGAGCGGTGGTATCGCTTCGGCAATGGCGATGACTGGTCTGCCTCAGGCCTACACGCCAGGTGCCAGCATGGCTTCTATTGGTGGCGGTACTTATAACGGTGAATCGGCTGTTGCTTTAGGTGTATCGATGGTGAGTGCCAACGGTCGTTGGGTCTACAAATTACAAGGTAGTACCAATAGCCAGGGCGAATACTCCGCCGCACTCGGTGCCGGTATTCAGTGGTAATTATCCATTAACGAATGGGTAAACCCTGATGCGCTACGCTTATCCGGCCTACAGGAGGATTCCACAAATTCCTGTAGGCCGGATAAGGCGTTCACGCCGCATCCGGCAAAATAAGGTGCACCAGGTCAACAATCTGCGGGCAATTCTCTGATGAGGATTGCCCTTTTCTTTACCAGACACCTTCCTCACCCCAAATTGGCCCTACCAATTCTTCCCTTATCTGGCCTCTGGTTCACAGTTCATCAATTCAAACTCACATTAACGTTGCCATCACATAACATTTGGTTAACCATTCATTGTCATTATCCCTACACAACAAAATTGGCAGTGCCACTTTTACACAACGTGTGACAAGGAGATGAGCAACAGACTCATTACACGATGTGCGTGGCCTCCAGGAGACCTGCAATGAATCTCTGGCAACAAAACTATGATCCCGCCGGGAATATCTGGCTTTCCAGCCTGATAGCATCGCTTCCCATCCTGTTTTTCTTCTTTGCGCTGATTAAGCTCAAACTGAAAGGATACGTCGCCGCCACCTGGACGGTCACTATCGCTCTGGCGGTAGCTTTACTGTTCTATAAAATGCCGGTCGCCAACGCGCTGGCCTCCGTGGTTTATGGCTTCTTCTACGGCCTGTGGCCGATCGCGTGGATTATTATTGCAGCGGTATTCGTCTATAAGATCTCGGTGAAAACCGGGCAGTTTGACATCATCCGCTCGTCCATTCTTTCAATAACCCCTGACCAGCGCCTGCAAATGCTGATCGTCGGTTTCTGTTTCGGCGCATTTCTCGAAGGGGCTGCAGGCTTTGGCGCACCGGTCGCGATTACCGCAGCCTTACTGGTCGGCCTGGGCTTTAAACCACTGTACGCCGCCGGGCTGTGCCTGATTGTTAACACCGCACCGGTGGCATTTGGCGCAATGGGTATTCCGATTCTGGTTGCCGGGCAGGTAACAGGCATCGACAGCTTTGAGATTGGCCAGATGGTAGGCCGCCAGCTACCATTTATGACTATTATCGTGCTGTTCTGGATCATGGCAATTATGGACGGCTGGCGCGGTATCAAAGAAACCTGGCCTGCGGTCGTGGTTGCGGGTGGCTCGTTTGCCATCGCACAGTACCTCAGTTCCAACTTCATTGGGCCGGAACTGCCGGACATTATCTCTTCGCTGGTATCGCTACTCTGCCTGACACTGTTCCTCAAACGCTGGCAGCCGGTGCGCGTTTTCCGCTTCGGTGATTTGGGGGCGTCACAGGTTGATATGACGCTGGCTCACACCGGTTACACCGCAGGTCAGGTATTGCGTGCCTGGACACCGTTCCTGTTCCTGACCGCCACCGTAACACTGTGGAGTATTCCACCGTTTAAAGCCCTGTTCGCTTCGGGCGGAGCGCTGTATGAGTGGGTCATCAACATTCCGGTGCCGTACCTCGATAAACTGGTTGCTCGTATGCCGCCGGTGGTCAGCGAAGCCACCGCCTATGCAGCCGTGTTTAAATTCGACTGGTTCTCTGCCACCGGCACCGCCATTCTGTTTGCTGCGCTGCTCTCTGTTATCTGGCTGAAAATGAAACCGTCTGACGCTATCAGCACCTTCGGCAACACGCTGAAAGAGCTGGCGCTGCCCATCTACTCCATTGGTATGGTGCTGGCGTTCGCCTTTATTTCGAACTATTCCGGGTTGTCGTCAACACTGGCGCTGGCTCTGGCACACACCGGCCACGCATTCACCTTCTTCTCGCCATTCCTTGGTTGGCTGGGTGTATTCCTGACCGGCTCGGATACATCATCTAACGCCCTGTTTGCCGCTCTGCAAGCCACAGCAGCACAACAAATTGGCGTCTCTGACCTGTTGCTGGTTGCAGCCAACACTACCGGCGGCGTCACCGGCAAGATGATCTCTCCGCAATCTATCGCCATCGCCTGTGCGGCAGTAGGCCTGGTTGGCAAAGAGTCTGATTTGTTCCGCTTTACTGTCAAACACAGCCTGATCTTCACCTGTATGGTGGGCGTGATCACCACGCTGCAGGCCTATGTCTTAACGTGGATGATTCCTTAATGATGGTTATACCCAGACGCCTGTCAGACGAGGTAGCAGATCGTGTGCGGGCGCTGATTGATGAAAAAAATCTGGAGGCGGGCATGAAGTTGCCCGCTGAACGTCAACTGGCGATGCAGCTCGGCGTGTCGCGTAATTCATTACGCGAGGCGCTGGCAAAACTGGTAAGCGAAGGCGTGCTGCTCAGCCGACGCGGCGGCGGGACGTTTATTCGCTGGCGTCATGATGCATGGTCGGAGCAAAACATCGTCCAACCACTGAAAACGCTGATGGCCGATGATCCGGATTACAGCTTCGATATTCTGGAAGCCCGCTACGCCATTGAAGCCAGCACCGCCTGGCATGCGGCGATGCGCGCCACGCCTGGCGACAAAGAGAAAATTCAGCTTTGCTTTGAGGCAACGCTCAGCGAAGACCCGGACCTCGCCTCACAAGCAGACGTTCGTTTTCATCTGGCGATTGCCGAAGCCTCACATAACATTGTTCTGCTACAGACCATGCGCGGTTTCTTTGATGTCCTGCAGTCCTCGGTAATGCAAAGTCGCCAGCGGATGTATCTGGTTCCGCCCGTTTTTTCGCAACTGACTGAACAGCATCAGGCAGTCATTGACGCCATTTTTGCTGGTGATGCCGACGGTGCGCGTAAAGCGATGATGGCGCATCTCAGTTTTGTCCACACCACCATAAAACGATTCGATGAAGATCAGGCACGCCGCGCACGCATTACCCGCCTGCCCGGTGAGCATCATGAGCATTCGAGGGAGAAAAACGCATGATTATTTCCGCAGCCAGCGATTATCGCGCCGCCGCACAACGCATTCTGCCGCCGTTCCTGTTCCACTATATGGATGGCGGCGCATATTCTGAATACACCCTGCGCCGCAATGTAGAAGATTTGTCCGACGTGGCGCTGCGCCAGCGCATTCTGAAAAACATGTCTGACTTAAGCCTGGAAACGACGCTGTTTAATGAGAAATTGTCGATGCCAGTAGCGCTGGCTCCGGTGGGCTTGTGCGGCATGTATGCGCGTCGCGGCGAAGTCCAGGCAGCAAAAGCGGCAGATGCGCATGGCATTCCGTTTACTCTCTCGACGGTTTCCGTTTGCCCGATTGAAGAAGTTGCACCAGCCATCAAGCGCCCAATGTGGTTCCAGCTTTATGTACTGCGCGATCGCGGCTTTATGCGTAACGCGCTGGAACGGGCAAAAGCCGCGGGTTGTTCGACGCTGGTTTTCACCGTTGACATGCCAACGCCGGGCGCACGCTACCGTGACGCACACTCGGGTATGAGCGGTCCGAATGCCGCAATGCGCCGCTACTTGCAGGCGGTGACTCATCCGCAATGGGCTTGGGATGTGGGTCTGAACGGTCGTCCGCATGATTTAGGTAATATCTCAGCTTATCTCGGTAAACCGACCGGACTGGAAGATTACATCGGCTGGCTGGGGAATAACTTCGATCCATCCATCTCCTGGAAAGACCTTGAGTGGATCCGTGATTTCTGGGATGGCCCGATGGTGATCAAAGGGATCCTCGATCCGGAAGATGCCCGGGATGCAGTCCGTTTTGGCGCGGATGGCATTGTAGTTTCTAACCACGGCGGTCGTCAGTTGGATGGCGTGCTCTCTTCCGCCCGCGCACTGCCTGCTATTGCAGATGCGGTGAAAGGCGATATCGCGATTCTGGCGGATAGCGGCATTCGTAACGGGCTTGACGTTGTGCGTATGATCGCACTCGGTGCCGATACCGTACTGCTGGGCCGTGCTTTCCTGTATGCACTGGCCACGGCGGGCCAGGCGGGCGTGGCAAACTTGCTGAATTTGATCGAGAAAGAGATGAAAGTGGCGATGACGCTGACTGGCGCGAAATCGATTAGCGAAATCACGGAAGACTCGCTGGTTCAGGGGCTGGGTAAAGAGTTGCCTGCGGCACTGGCTCCGATGGCGAAAGGGAATGCAGCTTAAGGGTTAGATTAATATCTGCTATCCTGCCCCCGCACTAAGGGGGCAGTATGCTAAACATCGTACTTTACGAACCAGAAATTCCGCCAAACACTGGCAACATCATTCGTCTTTGCGCTAATACCGGCTTTCGTCTGCATATCATCGAACCGATGGGATTTGCCTGGGACGACAAGCGCCTGCGCCGCGCGGGGCTGGACTACCACGAATTTACCGCCGTTACGCGTCATCATGACTATAGCGCGTTTCTTGAGGCGGAAAATCCCCAGCGTCTGTTTGCCCTTACCACTAAAGGTACGCCCGCACATAGCGCCGTAAGTTATCAGGATGGCGATTATCTGATGTTCGGCCCGGAAACACGTGGCTTACCCGCAACCATCCTTGACGCCCTGCCCGCTGAACAAAAAATTCGTATTCCAATGGTGCCGGACAGCCGCAGCATGAACCTGTCCAATGCGGTGTCGGTGGTGGTGTATGAAGCCTGGCGGCAGTTGGGGTATCCGGGGGCGGTGTTGAGAGATTAGTTACCGTAGGCCGGATAAGATGCGTTAGCATCGCATCCGGCACGATCACAGGACATCAGATCCCATCGCCATACTCAAACGTATGGTGAATGCCGTTGAAATGCTGATCCATATCCATTGACGGTTTATCGCTGTCTGGTTTACCGACGATACGCGCCGGAACGCCAGCGGCAGTGGTATGCGGCGGCACTGGTTGCAGCACCACGGAACCTGCGCCAATCTTCGCGCCACGACCAACTTCAATGTTGCCGAGAATTTTCGCACCAGCGCCAATCATCACGCCTTCACGAATTTTCGGGTGACGATCGCCGCTGGTTTTACCTGTGCCACCGAGCGTCACGGATTGCAGAATCGACACGTCATTTTCAATTACCGCCGTTTCACCAACGACGATGCCCGTCGCGTGGTCGAGCATGATACCGCGACCAATTTTTGCCGCCGGATGGATATCGACCTGGAACGTCACAGATACCTGGTTTTGCAAGAAAATTGCCAGTGCACGGCGGCCCTGATTCCACAACCAGTGACCAATGCGATACGCCTGCAAGGCATGAAAACCTTTCAGGTATAACAATGGCGTTGAGTATTTATCGACTGCCGGGTCGCGGGTACGCACCGCCTGGATATCGCAGGCCGCAGAAGCGATCATTTCCGGGTCGGCGGCATAAGCTTCTTCAACCACTTCGCGAATAGCAATGGCAGGCATAATGGGCGATGACAGCTTGTTCGCCAGCATATAGCTCAATGCACTCCCCAGGTTTTCGTGCTTGAGTAGCGTTGCGTGGTAAAAACTGGCCAGCATTGGCTCACAGTCCGCCAGCGTTCTGGCTTCAGCTTTAATATTGTTCCAGACAATTTCCAGTTCTTCACACGACATTGCTTACTCCACACGATGAGGTAATGACCGGCCCGTTCTGCGCGAGCCGGGTCATAGCGGTAACAAAGGTTCCCTGGGTTTAGTGGCTGCTGCGCTCGTCCTTGCGTGCACGACCTAATAGTGTCAATGCTGCCTCGCGCGCGTTTTTTCCGCAATATAATACTTGATAAATTTCCTCGGTTATTGGCATTTCAACGCCGAAGCGATGCGCCAGTTCGCGAACCTCTTTCGTATTGCGGTAACCTTCCACCACCTGACCAATCTTCTCCTGCGCACTTTGTACATCCATGCCCTGACCGAGCATCATGCCAAAGCGGCGGTTACGCGACTGGTTGTCGGTACAGGTAAGCACCAGATCACCCAGGCCTGCCATGCCCATAAAGGTGGCAGGCTCGGCACCCAACGCCGTGCCCAGACGCGACATTTCAGCCAGGCCACGGGTAATCAGCGCCGTTCGCGCATTCGCCCCAAAACCGATACCGTCAGACATCCCCGCACCAATCGCAATGACGTTTTTCACCGCGCCGCCAAGTTGCACGCCAATGAAATCCGGGTTGCTGTAGACACGGAAACTTTTGCCGCAGTGCAGCAGTTGCTGGAGATCGTCAGCAAAATCCTGGTCGGTAGAGGCCAGCGAAATAGCCGTTGGTAAACCTGCTGCCAGCTCTTTCGCGAAAGTGGGGCCAGAGATAACCGCCAGCGGAATTTGATCGCCTAACGCTTCGCGCGCCACGTCCTGTAACAGACGCCCGGTTTCCGCTTCCAGCCCTTTGGTTGCCCATACCAGGCGCGCGTCAGGACGCATCAACGGTTTAATCTGCCGCAGTACTTCACCAAAGACATGGCTGGGTACGACGACGAGAATATTACGGCTGGCTGCCAGCGCAGTGGCGAGATCACTTTCAAGGTGGAGCGTATCGGGAAAAGGCACATCGGGGAGAAACGCGGCGTTACAAAGGTCGCGTTCAAGCGTCGCGATATGTTCAGGGTCATGGCCCCAGAGGACAACCTCGTGGCCATTTCTTGCCAGGGTGATGGCAAGAGCGGTGCCGTACGAGCCGGCACCGATCACAGTCATTGAAGCATTACGTTGGTTCATCAGGCATCCTGATGTTCTTCAGTACCTTCGCCAGCCTGCTGCTGTAAATAGTTCATGAACAGAGCATCGAAGTTAACCGGCGCAAGGTTCAGTTGCGGGAATGTACCGCGGGATACCATGCTGGTGATGCATTCACGAGCATACGGGAACAGAATGTTCGGGCAGTATGCGCCCAGGCAATGTGCCATCTGGGTGCCTTCGATACCCGCGATGGAGAAAATACCGCCCTGCTGAACTTCGCACAGAAACGCGGTTTCTTCGCCCAGGGATGCCGTTACGGTAACACGCAGTACCACTTCGTAAACGTCATCTGCCAGTTGGGAAGATGCCGTATCCAGATCAAGTTTAACTTCTGGCTGCCAATCTTTCTGGAAAACGTGCGGCGCGTTCGGCGCTTCGAAAGAAATATCCTTGGTATAAATACGCTGGATCTGGAAAGTCATTTCGGTGTTGTTTTGTTCTGACATGTGTAGAAAACCCTTAAGTGTTGTCCTTAAATACTGCGCAATGTAATGCCAACGTTCACACGTTATTTCAGCAGAGGATCCAGTCCACCACGTGCATCCAATGCATACAAGTCGTCACAGCCGCCAATGTGCTGTGCGTCAATAAAAATCTGCGGAACCGTGGTGCGGCCACTGCGTTTGATCATCTCTTCACGCTTAGCGGCGTTGCCATCAATCGGCAGTTCCTGGAAATTCACGCCCTTGCTGCTCAGCAATGCTTTCGCACGATGGCAATAAGGGCAGGTTTCTTTGGTATAAATTTCAACATTGGCCATAATTTAGCTCCTGTTTTTTACCTGTTGTTTTATGTTGCAGGGTAGCGACAAAATAGAATATCCCCAGAAGCTTATATCAATAAGTCACTGGGGGCATAATTGCAGCTAACTATCAGCGGCATAAAAAACGACAGGTAAATTATTTGCCGCGCACCAGAGGCAAGTTCTCGCCAGCCCAGCCAGCTACGCCTTCTTTCAGCACAAATACTTGCGCAAACCCAGCTTTCGTCAGCGCGTTTGCTGGCTCCTGGCACTGCATGCCAGAACCGTCAACCACGATAACCGGTTTGTCTTTGTGCTTATCAAGCTCACCAACATTGTTGGTTTTGATTTCGGTCGGCAACAAATTGATAGAGCCAGCGATATGGCCTTTACGGAAGTCATCACGTTGGCGTAAATCCACAACCACAGCGTCTTCTTTGTTGATCAGACGCGTCGCTTCACCACGTGTAATCACCTTCACTTTCGAGGTCAGGCTTTTGAACGTAGTAACCAGGACCGCCACCAGTAACGCGATCCAGGCGATACTCAGCATGGGATGGCGGCCGACAAATTGCATAATTTCTTGCATGGGGGGTAACAACTCCCGACGTAGTGATTAAAAAAACCAGGAAAGGAGTATACCTGCGCGTTGCGGCAAATACAGCCAGCGCGTGCACTGGAATGCAATTTTGCGGGGCGCTACGAAAAAAAATCGCAAATCAGCCCCCGGCTTTCACTGTGCGGCGTCATAATTTGATCTTCAGAGGCTATTTTATCGATTCAGCTGTAGTAAAATTACGCAAATTTTGACTCTTGAGTATGAGGTTGTCGCAATGTCGGTTTCTAAAAAACCTATGGTACTGGTGATTCTGGATGGCTATGGCTATCGCGAAGAACAGCAGGATAACGCCATTTTTAGTGCAAAAACCCCGGTAATGGATGCACTGTGGGCCAATCGTCCGCATACCCTGATCGACGCTTCCGGTCTGGAAGTCGGTCTGCCTGACCGTCAGATGGGTAACTCCGAAGTAGGTCACGTTAACCTGGGTGCCGGCCGCATCGTGTATCAGGACCTGACTCGTCTGGACGTTGAAATCAAAGATCGCGCGTTCTTCGCTAACCCGGTGCTAACTGGCGCGGTAGATAAAGCGAAAAACGCGGGCAAAGCTGTACACATTATGGGTCTGCTCTCCGCTGGCGGCGTACACAGCCACGAAGATCACATCATGGCAATGGTAGAACTGGCCGCTGAACGTGGCGCAGAAAAAATCTATCTGCACGCATTCCTCGACGGTCGCGACACCCCACCGCGCAGCGCTGAAGCTTCTCTGAAAAAATTCGAAGAGAAATTTGCCGCACTGGGTAAAGGCCGCGTAGCGTCCATTATTGGTCGTTACTACGCGATGGACCGCGACAACCGTTGGGATCGCGTTGAAAAAGCTTATGACCTGCTGACTCTGGCGCAGGGCGAATTCCAGGCTGATACCGCCGTTGCCGGTTTGCAGGCCGCTTATGCTCGTGACGAAAACGATGAATTCGTGAAAGCGACTGTCATCCGTGCCGAAGGCCAGCCAGATGCAGCAATGGAAGACGGCGACGCACTGATTTTCATGAACTTCCGTGCTGACCGTGCCCGTGAAATCACCCGCGCGTTCGTTAACGCTGATTTCGACGGTTTCGCCCGTAAGAAAGTGGTTAACGTTGATTTCGTGATGCTGACCGAATACGCCGCCGACATCAAAACCTCAGTGGCTTACCCACCAGCCTCTCTGGTTAACACCTTCGGTGAGTGGATGGCGAAAAATGACAAAACTCAGTTGCGTATTTCCGAAACCGAAAAATATGCCCACGTCACCTTCTTCTTTAACGGCGGCGTAGAAGAGTCGTTCAAAGGCGAAGATCGCATTCTGATCAACTCACCGAAAGTCGCGACCTACGACCTGCAACCGGAAATGAGCTCCGCAGAACTGACCGAAAAACTGGTTGCGGCAATCAAGAGCGGCAAATACGACACCATCATCTGTAACTACCCGAACGGCGACATGGTAGGTCACACCGGGGTGATGGAAGCGGCAGTTAAAGCGGTAGAAGCGCTGGATCACTGCGTGGATGAAGTGGCGAAAGCCGTTGAATCTGTTGGCGGTCAACTGCTGATCACCGCTGACCACGGTAACGCTGAACAGATGCGCGATCCGGCTACCGGTCAGGCGCACACGGCGCACACCAACCTGCCTGTTCCGCTGATTTACGTTGGCGATAAGAACGTGAAAGCGGTTGAAGGTGGCAAACTTTCTGACATCGCGCCGACCATGCTCTCTTTAATGGGTATGGAAATCCCGCAAGAGATGACTGGTAAGCCGCTGTTCATCGTGGAATAATCCCTCCCCATGAGGGGAAAGGCGATTAATACCATGACACGGGCCACGAAACCGCGCAGGTTTGCAGTCAGGCCCATCATTTACGCCAGCGTTCTTAGCGCTGGCGTATTGTTGTGCACTTTTTCCGCCCAGGCGGATGACCGCGACCAACTCAAGTCTATTCAGGCCGATATCGCCGCGAAAGAGCGCGCGGTACGCCAACAACAGCAACAACGCGCAAGCCTGCTCGCACAATTGAAAAAGCAGGAAGAGGCGATCTCTGAAGCCACCCGTAAGCTGCGCGAAACGCAAAACACGCTCAATCAACTGAATAAACAGATTGATGAGATGAACGCGTCAATTGCTAAGCTGGAGCAGCAAAAAGCCGCTCAGGAACGCAGCCTCGCCGCGCAACTGGATGCCGCGTTTCGTCAGGGTGAGCATACCGGTATTCAGCTCATTCTTAGCGGTGAAGAAAGCCAGCGCGGCCAGCGTTTGCAGGCTTACTTCGGTTACCTCAACCAGGCACGACAAGAAACCATCGCTGAGCTGAAGCAGACGCGCGCAGAAGTTGCCATGCAGCGTGCTGAACTGGAAGAGAAACAGAGCGAACAACAAACACTGTTATATGAACAGCGCGCCCAACAGGCGAAGCTGACCCAGGCGCTGAATGAGCGTAAGAAGACGCTGGCAGGGCTGGAGTCTTCCATTCAACAAGGTCAGCAACAGTTAAGCGAGCTGCGCGCCAACGAATCTCGTCTGCGCAATAGCATTGCTCGTGCAGAAGCGGCAGCGAAAGCACGTGCTGAACGTGAAGCGCGCGAAGCCCAGGCAGTGCGCGACAGGCAGAAAGAAGCGACGCGCAAAGGCACCACCTACAAACCAACCGAAAGCGAAAAATCGCTGATGTCCCGTACCGGTGGTTTAGGTGCACCGCGTGGTCAGGCATTCTGGCCTGTTCGTGGGCCAACACTGCATCGCTATGGCGAACAGCTACAGGGCGAGCTGCGCTGGAAAGGGATGGTTATTGGTGCTTCTGAAGGCACTGAAGTTAAAGCGATTGCCGACGGTCGAGTAATTCTGGCTGACTGGCTGCAAGGCTACGGTCTGGTGGTGGTGGTTGAGCACGGTAAAGGCGATATGAGTCTTTACGGCTATAATCAGAGCGCACTGGTGAGCGTTGGCTCGCAGGTTCGCGCGGGTCAGCCAATTGCACTAGTGGGCAGCAGTGGCGGTCAGGGTCGGCCTTCACTCTATTTCGAAATTCGCCGCCAGGGTCAGGCGGTCAATCCACAGCCGTGGTTGGGAAGATAAGTTTTGTTTCCATTTCGTCGTAACGTTCTTGCATTTGCCGCTCTGTTGGCGCTTTCCTCCCCCGTACTTGCTGGCAAACTTGCCATCGTTATTGATGATTTTGGCTATCGCCCGCACAACGAAAACCAGGTGCTGGCGATGCCATCCGCTATCTCCGTCGCCGTGCTACCCGACTCGCCGCACGCCAGAGAGATGGCGACCAAAGCGCATAACAGCGGTCACGAAGTGTTGATTCATCTGCCGATGGCACCATTGAGTAAACAGCCGCTGGAAAAAAATACGTTGCGCCCGGAAATGAGTAGCGACGAAATTGAGCGCATCATTCGCAGTGCAGTCAATAACGTGCCCTATGCTGTGGGGATCAACAACCACATGGGCAGCAAGATGACCTCGAACCTGTTTGGTATGCAGAAAGTGATGCAGGCGCTGGCACGTTACAATCTTTACTTCCTCGACAGCGTAACCATCGGCAATACCCAGGCGATGCGCGCTGCGCAAGGTACTGGCGTGAAAGTTATTAAACGGAAGGTATTCCTCGACGATTCGCAAAACGAAGCGGATATTCGTGTGCAGTTTAATCGCGCAATTGAACTGGCGCGTCGCAACGGTTCGACGATCGCCATTGGTCATCCTCACCCTTCAACGGTACGTGTGCTGCAGCAGATGGTTTATAACCTGCCGCCAGACATTACGCTGGTGAAAGCCAGCAGCTTGCTGAATGAACCGCAGGTCGATACATCGACTCCGCCGAAAAACACCGTGCCCAACGCGCCGCGTAATCCGTTCCGTGGTGTGAAGCTGTGTAAACCGAAGAAACCGCTGGAACCGGTTTATGCTAATCGCTTCTTTGAAGTATTAAGCGAAAGCATCAGCCAGAGCACACTGATCGTTTACTTCCAGCATCAGTGGCAAGGCTGGGGCAAACAGCCCGAAGCGGCAAAACTTAACGCTAGCGCAAATTAAAGGCGCTACGCGTAATGCGATGGTGCGACCGTGTTTTGTCGCGCCATTGCCATAAGCGGAAAGACCACAGCAACGCCTGATAACCCACCTTCACGCTGCGCACATTAGTAATCAGGCGCTTATACATGCCGGAAGTAAATATCTCGGCAATCATCTGCTGGCGGGTAATAATATCCGGCTCTTTACGTACCGCATGGCAAACGCGCAATGCTTCATACGTTATTTGCTGATGAAATTCCGGATAAATCGTAATTTTGTCGGCGTACTGGCGATTTAATTTTTCCAGCAGACGCGTGATTTTAATATAGTGGCGTTGATAATTAAGGTTTTTATTCCCTTGTCTATTCAGACGACTCACTGACGAATTATGCAGATAATATTTATATAATGGTTGCTCGGTATATCGCGCGCGCAGCGCGTTAAACATAAATTCTGTTGTCCAGACAATATCCTGATGATGTAATCCGGCAATAAATTTAATGTTATTTTTTACAATAACATCGCGGCGATAAACGCCCATCCAGACAACGTGAGTCCAGCGGCGGGAAGAAAGCCCCATCCGCAGCCAGTCCGGGCCAGTTAACACGCCGGTTGAGCGAAGGCGATCGGTGGGAATAGATTGCCAGGTTTCCCCGGTATCACGAAAACACCAGTCAGCATTGCACTGCGCCACGTCGAGATCGTCCTCTAGCGCCATTGTCATCAGCGTTTCGTACATAGAGGGATAGACTTCATCATCTGCATCGACAAAAGCGACATATTTGCCCGTCGCCGCCTCAATCCCACGATTACGCGCTACCGATGCGCCAGCATTCGCCTGATGCAACAAGCGAACGTGCGGATAGTTTTCCGCGTAATGCTTTGCTATTTCAACAGAATTATCCGTTGAACCATCGTTAATAATAATAATTTCCAGAGCAGTCCAGGTTTGCGCAATTAAAGATTCCATACACGTGCGAAAATCATCGCCCGCATTATATAACGGGATAATAACACTAAGTTTATTGGTGCTGTTCATCATAAGTTACCGACGACCTCTGAAATTACCGTTCCTTTGTACAGGCTTTGCATTAAGAAACTATTAAGCCGGTGAGATATTATTTTTACGGGTGAGAGAGTAACTTCAGGTTAGAGAGATAATGAGAACAGCTATATAAGAGAACAGCGCAATTACTTATTCTTTATTGTACTGACAAGATTTTACATATTTAACGGATTATCCTCAGGAAAAAGGGCTGGAATGCCAGCCCTTTTTTGTGTTAATCCCAGCTCAGGATAACTTTCCCAGACTGGCCAGAACGCATGGCGTCAAAGCCTTTCTGGAAATCATCGATGGAGAAACGATGGGTAATGATTGGCGAGAGATCCAGACCAGACTGAATCAGCGCCGCCATTTTATACCAGGTTTCGAACATCTCACGGCCGTAAATGCCTTTAATGAACAAGCCCTTAAAGATCACTTTTGTCCAGTCGATAGACATGTCAGACGGCGGGATACCCAGCATTGCAATACGACCGCCGTGATTCATGGTGTCCAGCATGGTGCGGAACGCCGCTGGCGCACCGGACATCTCCAGACCAACATCAAACCCTTCGGTCATGCCGAGTTCTGCCATTACATCATTGAGGTTTTCTTTGGCAACGTTAACCGCGCGAGTGATGCCCATTTTACGCGCCAACTCCAGACGGTATTCGTTAACGTCGGTGATCACCACGTTGCGTGCGCCGACGTGTTTTGCTACCGCCGCCGCCATAATACCAATTGGCCCCGCACCAGAAACCAGCACATCCTCGCCAACCAGATCGAACGACAGCGCCGTGTGTACCGCATTACCGAACGGATCGAAAATCGCAGCTAAGTCGTCGGAGATATTGTCGGGAATTTTGAAGGCGTTGAATGCCGGGATCACCAGATATTCAGCGAAGCAACCCGGACGATTAACGCCAACGCCGATCGTGTTGCGGCACAGATGAGTACGACCACCACGGCAATTACGGCAATGACCGCAAGTAATATGGCCTTCACCGGAAACGCGATCGCCAATTTTGAAGCCTTTCACTTCCTGGCCAATACCAACCACTTCACCAACATATTCATGGCCTACGACCATTGGCACCGGAATGGTTTTTTGCGACCACTCATCCCAGTTGTAGATGTGAACGTCAGTCCCGCAGATGGCTGTTTTACGGATTTTAATCAGCAGGTCGTTATGTCCGAGTTCCGGTTCAGGAACGTCGGTCATCCAGATGCCCTCTTCCGCTTTCAGTTTGGATAACGCTTTCATCTCACATCCTCAGGCGATAACGCCCAGTTGTTTACCAATACGCGTGAACGCTTCGACCGCACGCGTAATTTGCTCAGGAGTATGCGCCGCAGACATCTGGGTACGAATACGTGCCTGACCTTTCGGTACGACCGGATAGAAGAAACCGGTAACGTAAATGCCCTCTTTTTGCAGCTCACGAGCAAATTTCTGTGCCACTACAGCATCACCAAGCATGACCGGAATAATGGCGTGATCGGCACCCGCCAGGGTAAAGCCAGCGGCTGACATCTGCTCACGGAACTGACGCGCGTTCGCCCACAGGCGGTCACGCAGTTCACTGCCCGCTTCGACCATCTCCAGCACTTTAATGGAAGCGGCGACAATGGCCGGTGCCAGCGAGTTGGAGAATAAGTACGGACGAGAACGCTGGCGCAGCCACTCAACCACTTCTTTGCGCGCCGCGGTGTAACCGCCGGAAGCACCGCCCAGCGCTTTACCCAGCGTGCCGGTGATGATATCGACACGGCCCATCACGTCGCAGTATTCATGAGAACCGCGGCCGTTTTCACCGACAAAACCGACAGCATGAGAGTCATCGACCATCACCAAAGCGTCGTATTTATCCGCGAGATCGCAAACTCCTTTCAGGTTGGCAATTACGCCATCCATAGAGAACACACCATCGGTGGCGATTAACACATGGCGCGCCCCGGATTCACGCGCTTCTTTCAGCCGCGCTTCCAGCTCCTGCATATCGTTATTGGCGTAGCGATAGCGTTTGGCTTTGCACAGACGCACACCGTCAATGATCGAAGCGTGATTCAGCGCGTCAGAGATAATGGCGTCTTCTGCGCCCAGCAGCGTTTCAAACAGACCACCGTTGGCGTCAAAACAGGATGAGTAGAGAATCGCATCTTCCATACCCAAGAATGCTGCCAGTTTCTGCTCAAGCTCTTTATGGCTATCCTGAGTACCGCAAATAAAACGTACTGAAGCCATCCCGAAACCGTGAGAATCCATTCCCGCCTTTGCCGCCGCAATCAGCTCAGGATGGTTCGCCAACCCGAGATAGTTATTGGCACAAAAGTTAATGACGTGGCTTCCATCAGCCACAGTGATGTCCGCTTGTTGCGCAGACGTGATAATGCGCTCTTCTTTAAACAACCCTTCCGCCCTTGCGGTTTCCAGGTCGTTAGTTAACTGCTGATAAAATTCTCCACGCATTGCGACTCTCCAGACAGGACAAATTCCCGCACATATTACCCAAACTTACAGGTCGCGACGAGATGACGCGTTAACACTTCTGTAAAATTTAGAATAAATAACGCCCATCATTCTCACTTTCGGTGAATGGCTGAAGCCAACGCCGTGTAGTGATATGATAGAAGTATTCGTGTCTGAGATTGTCTCTGACTCCATAATTCGAAGGTTACAGTTATGATCATCGTTACCGGCGGCGCGGGCTTTATCGGCAGCAACATCGTTAAGGCCCTGAATGATAAAGGCATCACCGATATTCTGGTGGTGGACAACCTGAAAGACGGCACCAAGTTTGTGAACCTGGTGGATCTGAATATCGCAGACTATATGGATAAGGAAGACTTCCTGATCCAGATTATGGCTGGCGAAGAGTTCGGTGATGTCGAAGCGATTTTCCATGAAGGCGCGTGCTCTTCCACCACCGAGTGGGATGGCAAGTATATGATGGATAACAACTATCAATACTCCAAAGAGCTGCTGCACTACTGTCTGGAACGCGAAATCCCATTCCTGTATGCATCTTCCGCAGCCACCTATGGCGGACGCACCTCCGACTTTATCGAATCCCGCGAATACGAAAAACCACTGAACGTCTACGGTTACTCAAAATTCCTGTTTGATGAATATGTTCGTCAAATCCTGCCAGAAGCGAACTCGCAGATTGTCGGTTTCCGTTACTTCAACGTTTATGGGCCGCGTGAAGGCCATAAAGGCAGCATGGCGAGCGTCGCTTTCCATCTCAACACTCAGCTTAACAACGGTGAATCACCGAAACTGTTCGAAGGTAGCGAAAACTTTAAACGCGACTTCGTCTACGTGGGCGACGTGGCTGATGTGAACCTGTGGTTCCTGGAAAATGGCGTTTCCGGCATCTTTAACCTCGGCACCGGTCGTGCAGAATCTTTCCAGGCCGTGGCGGATGCGACGCTGGCTTATCACAAGAAAGGCCAGATCGAATACATTCCGTTCCCGGATAAACTGAAAGGCCGTTATCAGGCATTCACCCAGGCAGATCTCACTAACCTGCGTGCTGCGGGTTATGACAAACCATTCAAAACCGTTGCCGAAGGCGTAACGGAATATATGGCCTGGTTGAATCGCGACGCATAAGAGCTTTGAATGAAAATACTGGTGATCGGCCCGTCTTGGGTTGGCGACATGATGATGTCGCAAAGTCTCTATCGTACGCTCCAGGCGCGCTATCCCCAGGCGATAATCGACGTGATGGCACCTGCCTGGTGCCGTCCGTTATTGTCGCGGATGCCGGAAGTCAACGAAGCCATTCCCATGCCCCTCGGTCATGGGGCGCTGGAGATTAGCGAACGCCGCAAGCTGGGGCATAGCCTGCGCGAAAAACGTTACGACCGCGCCTACGTCTTACCCAACTCCTTTAAATCAGCATTAGTGCCTTTCTTCGCAGGTATTCCTCATCGCACCGGCTGGCGTGGTGAAATGCGCTATGGTTTACTCAACGATGTTCGCGTACTTGATAAAGAAGCCTGGCCACTGATGGTGGAACGCTATGTCGCGCTGGCCTACGACAAAGGCATTATGCGCACAGCACAAGATCTGCCGCAGCCACTGCTATGGCCGCAGCTACAGGTGAGCGAAGGTGAAAAATCGTATACCTGTAATCAATTTTCCCTCTCATCAGAACGCCCGATGATTGGCTTTTGCCCTGGTGCAGAGTTTGGTCCGGCAAAACGCTGGCCGCACTACCACTACGCGGAACTGGCGAAACAGCTCATTGATGAAGGTTATCAGGTGGTTCTGTTTGGCTCGGCTAAAGATCATGAAGCGGGTAATGAGATCCTTGCGGCATTGAATACCGAGCAGCAGTCGTGGTGTCGTAATCTGGCAGGGGAAACGCAGCTTGATCAAGCGGTTATCCTGATTGCGGCTTGTAAAGCCATTGTCACTAATGATTCAGGGCTGATGCACGTTGCGGCAGCGCTTAATCGCCCACTGGTTGCACTGTATGGCCCGAGCAGCCCGGACTTCACACCGCCGCTTTCCCATAAAGCGCGGGTGATCCGCCTGATTACGGGTTATCACAAAGTGCGTAAAGGTGACGCCGCAGAGGGTTATCACCAGAGCCTGGTCGACATTACGCCACAACTCGTGCTGGAAGAACTCAACACGCTGTTGTTACAAGAGGAAGCCTGACGGATGCGGGTACTGATCGTCAAAACATCGTCGATGGGCGATGTTCTCCACACGCTGCCCGCGCTCACCGATGCACAGCAGGCAATCCCGGGGATTACGTTTGACTGGGTGGTGGAAGAAGGTTTTGCACAAATTCCTTCCTGGCACGCCGCCGTTGAGCGGGTTATTCCGGTAGCGATACGTCGCTGGCGTAAAGCGTGGTTTTCAGCGCCTGTTAAAGCAGAGCGGAAAGCGTTTCGTGAAGCGCTACGGGCGGAAAACTATGACGCGATTATTGATGCGCAAGGACTGGTAAAAAGTGCCGCGCTGGTGACACGTCTGGCGCATGGCGTTAAGCATGGAATGGACTGGCAAACTGCTCGCGAACCACTGGCAAGCCTGTTTTATAATCGCAAGCACCATATTGCGAAACAGCAGCACGCCGTAGAACGAACCCGTGAGTTGTTCGCTAAAAGCCTGGGGTATAGCAAACCACAAACCCAGGGCGATTATGCTATTGCGCAGCATTTCCTGACAAATCCACTACCGGATGCTGGTGAATATGCTGTATTTCTGCATGCCACGACCCGTGATGATAAGCACTGGCCGGAAGAGCACTGGCGAGAATTAATCGGCTTGCTGGCAGATTCGGGGATCCGCATTAAACTCCCTTGGGGCGCACCGCATGAAGAAGCTCGGGCGAAAAGGCTGGCGAAGGGATTTGATTATGTCGACGTATTGCCGAAGATGAGTCTGGAAGGAGTTGCCCGAGTGCTGGCCGGGGCGAAATTCGTGGTTTCGGTAGATACGGGGTTAAGCCATTTAACTGCGGCTCTGGATAAACCCAATATCACTGTTTATGGACCGACCGATCCGGGATTAATTGGCGGATATGGGAAGAATCAGGTGGTTTGTAGGGCCCCGGGGAAAAGCTTAATTAATCTCAACGGTCACGCAGTTTTAGAAAAATTATCATCATTATAAAGGTAAAACATGCCAACCTTCATTAAACTCCAATCATGGAAACCTTATGCTCTAAAATCATCTACGATTTTAGAGATAATGACTTATATATTAAGTTTTTTTTCGTTGATAATTGCATTCGTCGATAACACTTTCAGCATAAAGATATATAATATCACTGCTGTAGTTTGCTTATTATCACTAATTTTACGTGGTAGACAAGGAAATTATAATATAAAAAAACTTATTCTTCCCCTTTCTATATTTTTTATAGGATTGCTTGATTTAATTTGGTATTCTTTATTTAAAGTAGATAACTCACCATTTCGTGCTACTTACCATAATTACTTAAATACTGCCAAAATATTTTTATTTGGTTCTTTTATTGTTTTTTTAGCCCTTACCAGCAAACTAAAACAAAAAAAAGAAATTGCATTATATGTTATGTATTCTCTGTCATTTATAATTGCCGCATATGCATTTTATATTAATAGCATTTATGAACATGATCGCATTTCTTTTGGTATAGGAACGGCAACAGGAGCGGCATATTCAACTATGTTAATAG
Organism: Escherichia sp. MOD1-EC6098; assembly: GCF_002965865.1. Classification (NCBI taxonomy): domain Bacteria; kingdom Pseudomonadati; phylum Pseudomonadota; class Gammaproteobacteria; order Enterobacterales; family Enterobacteriaceae; genus Escherichia; species Escherichia sp. MOD1-EC6098. Next base: position 6,882 of record NZ_PTSN01000012.1, on the reverse strand, counting down.
GCATAGTTAGTGGTGTTGCAATTCTTTATACTAAAAAAAATCATCCTTTTTTATTTTTATTAAATAGTTGCGCGGTGCTTTATGTTCTGGCACTAACACAAACCAGAGCAGCCCTACTGCTCTTCCCTGTGATTTGTACTGTTGCATTAATAGCTTATTATAACAAATCACCAAAAAAATTCAGCACCGCTATCATTCTACTAATTACCATATTGGCTAGTGTTGTAATTATATTAAATAAACCAATTCAATATCGTTATAATGAAGCGTTAAATGATTTAAACAGTTACACCAATGCTAATAGCGTGACTTCCTTAGGTGCAAGACTAGCAATGTATGAAATTGGTTTAGATATATTCAAAGAATCACCTTTTTCATTTAGATCTGCAGAGTCGCGCGCTGAAAGTATGAATTTGTTAGTCGCAGAACACAGCAGACTGAGAGGGGCATTGGATTTTTCTAACGTACATCTGCATAATGAGATAATTGAAGCTGCTTCACTGAAAGGTATGATGGGAATTTTTTCCACTATATTCTTCTATTTCTCACTATTTTATACAGCATATAAAAAACGCGCATTGGGTTTGTTGATATTAACGCTTGGTATTATGGGGGTTGGACTCAGTGATGTGATCATATGGGCACGCAGCATTCCAATTATCGTTATATCCGCCATAGTTCTCTTACTCGTTATTAATAATCGCAACAATACTATTAATCAAGAATAGACAAGTTTAAGAAGTGAGTTAAAACTCACTTCTTATCTATACAACTTAATCTCTTTACTGAATCAGTTAAAGTTTCAGTATCGATATCTTTTACCGTAAATGTTGGGGATACTATTTGTATAGATTGATGATTATTCGGAGCCCAAATTAAATGTGAGGGATATTCCGGAGCACGTGAATTAGGATAAAATGCAAGCGTTGGTTTATGATAAGCCGCAGCGATATGAACAAGAGCTGTATCAACAGAAATGACAAAATCACTATACCTGGTCAACGCAACAGTATAAATAAATTCGTTGAAAGGTAGTGTTTCAATTTCAGATATTGGTATTGTCAATAAATCTTGCGGTAACCCGGTAAATATCACTCGATAATTTTTAAACCATATCTTCACTTCTTGATATATAAATTTTATTTGTTCAGGAGTAAGTCGGCATATTTTTTTTGCACCTAATGGGTTAATGATGACTATTTTTGTATTTCCAATAAAATCTTTTATTTTATTTTCAACATCTACAGGTAAATGCAAGTCGTAGTCGGTGGAAAATTCACCCTCACCATAAATATGCTTCAGTATTTCTGTTGCTCGTGTACTCATGTGTTCTTTTAAACATTCATCGTGGGGATGGTAAAATGAATAGTAACGCTTATACCATTGATCAAAACCCAAAATGTAAGAATCTTTTAAACTTGATAATATTAAACTATGCTTAAATGAAGGCATAGTTTCAAAGGGGTCTAATACAATATCGAACTGTAAATCCCGCAGATGCTTACATAGACTAAGCATTTTAAGGAAGCCAGTTGATTCTTTAATACAGAAATCAAATATATTTTTATTATTAGAGAGAAACTCCCCACCCTTTCTATTTGTGAGAATGGTTATTTTAACCCCTTTACTGTAAAGTTCACGATAAATCGAACTTAATACAATTAGATCACCGAGTTTATTATTATCATGAATTATAAGACATGATTTAACTTGCGCAGGTTCTGTAACTTGATTATTAATTTCCCTACGAAATATAAAAGAAAGGAAATTAATCTTGATTTTGTTTATATAAAATCTTTTCTTTTTATGAAAAGTTCCTAGGCGCATTTTTATACCATATTATTTTAGTTTCATGATGTTTAATTAGCATAAGAATCAGTTGAGACTTCATATTGTATTTTTATTCTTGTCTCATCTTTTGATTCTTCGGTACTGATTTCTTGAAGTTTAATGAATGGAATTACATCGTAAGAAATAGCTGTATCATCAGATAAATTATAAATATTAATATCTTCTACATTATCACGCATAAAACGGAAGAATGGTAATATTTTGAATAAATCCCTACTCAATTCTGAGGGCATGGGATTATTATTTTCATCATAGAATCGCGAGCAGCTACCAGTTAAATCCAGACCAGAACAAATAATCCGTGCATACTTCAGTGAATATGCTATTTGAATTGCAGCAAAGGCAATAGTATGACATGAGCAATAACCAAAACTGATGTCCTTGCAAAATCCGACCAGACGACCTCTTTTAGACCAAGGTACAGAGATCAGCAGTTCTTTGTGAATCTGACTCAATATATTAAATTTGATCTTCTTTATAAAACCACCTTTTTCCCGGCGGTAAAAAGACCGTAATACAAGGCAGTTCTGGAGGATATAAAGTTTATCTTCTTCGGAAGCGTGTTCATAAACGTCAATGTTTACTATGGTATAACGACTTCTCTGGCTAAATTTATAAAAATCATCACGACGCTGATGTAAAAAGCGAACATCTGTAAGTACATATATAAAGGGAACAATATTATGACTTAACAGATATTGCGCTGAACCATTGACAGCAATAATATCCTTTGCCCGTAATATCGACAAAGGCGTCTTTTGCGATGTGGGACCAGACAGAAAAATAATAACATCATCAGATGTCTTATTTTCTATCAGGTTTTCAACATCCTTTTTGTCAATGTATCGAATATTCTTCATGATAAACCTGTGAAATAAATAACTCCGTGTAAAAATGCCTAACGAAGACAAGTAATTGCGGGATATTTCTATTTTAGCGTGCTGGTTTCCCTTTCAAACGCCGCATAAAATTGCGCATTTTTTTACGATATACTAAAAGATAATAACCTAGATCTTTAATCTCATTTTTAATACCGTAATGACGCTCTAAATCAATACGATCTTTCGCTTTACGCTGTGCTGAAGCACGTTTTCCTGAAAGATCAATAATTCTAACCTCACCATTTTTTATAATGAAGTTACCACGATGAGGATCACCAGAAACCATACCATGTTGATGCAATGAATTAATTGATTGCTGAATTTTATTTTTTAGCACATCATCAATATCGGGTATATCACACAACTCTACACCATCAATATACTCGATAATCATAATATAAGTATGGACGAATCGTAAGGTTTTTCGCTCAGCCAACAAATAAAAATCATTGAGGGTATTTAACCCTTCATTTCGTACTTTTTGGGTTTGCTCAAAAAGGCGTTCGTAATAATCACCTTTTAACAGCGACTTAAAGAAACGTTCGTTACGCTTAACTTTCGGGGAAAAGACCTTAAGTATTAATTTACCGTAATCGGTATCAATAAGCATGACTTTCGTATCATCAATAGAACGAAAAACTTTGATGATATTTATATTATAAGACAAGAAGTCATTTAATACATTGAGATACTTTGAATTGCTTTCATCGGTAAAAACAACTAAGTCTTTGATCTTGTTCTTCTGAATCATGATAAACCAGTTAAATGTTATTTACGGTAATATTTTCGGCAAAGATAACAGACTCCTGCTATGATTCCTGAGATATAATGATGTTGCACTAACAGATGTTTATATCTTTTTTTAAATTCAATAATTGATTTTGCATCTCGCGGAGAGTCATCTTTCCAGGGGGAATTTTCTAACGCTATTTTATAGTATTTCACCGATGGATATATTGCCCATTTGTGCCACGGTTTAGTAGCACCTGTATAATGAATAAGAAGAGTACTTTCTGTAATCAACTTTTTATAGTTTTGATGTGTTTTATCTTTTAATTCACTTTTAATTGTATAAATTGTATTGTACTCACGAAGTAAAAATATTGTCATTCCCTTCAGTAAGACATTCATAACATCCTGGTCAGGATATTTATAAATATTATCTTTGCTCATAAGAATAGACAACGCTTTTTCTGTTAGTTTTGCGTCAACCCATTTTTTTAAGTCTAAATAAACGACACCAGAATTAAAGTACTGCCCCAGTAGTTCAGGATCAGACAACCTTGATACTGCCTTTTCCTGCATTGGCTCAACATCTTTAACAACAGCAGCCACCGCTCCGTTTAAATCCAGATGCAATAGCGGGCTAATATCACCTTTACAAACAACATCCGCATCAAGATAAAGCAAACGATCAAGCGTTAAACCCAACAATTGAAATGCAAATAAACGAAAGTACATTGCTCTTGACCAGACCTGTGTACAAGGCAAGCACTGAAGCTTATCAGTATTAATTCTATATAACGTGATTCTTAATTGGTATTGTTCTGCAAGTTTTGCGACTTTTTGAAAAAAGTCATCATTGTAGATATCAGCAATAATATAAAAATCAAGATTAATATGTCGATTATTTAGAACAATTGATGTGATAGAAACACCTACACCATCAAGATAATTAGCATCGACACCATAGGCAACATTTAAACATTCAGAAGTATTTATATCAGCTAGCCGAAAATCCCAGGCTTTAACTTTATCTATCTCTATGGCAGGAAATGAGTCCACAATGCTACCCTTATATCATTATTTTATAGTTTCCCAGTTTTAATGCATTATCTTTTTAATAAAATACAAAAGATAATTGCTAAATCCTTTTAGATATCTATGCTTTTTAAGCATATGTTTTGCGCTATACCTTAATTGATTGCTATTGTTAGGTTTCAGCAACGCCGTATTCTTCCATGGCGAAGCATTTTTTGCCTCCATAAAGGCTTGTGATACAGGATAATCCCAGGCCCAGTCATGCCAGGGCTTGGTTGGACCGATATAATGGATAAAAATAGTATTTCCGTTTACTGGGTTTTTAAAACTTTCTTTGAGTTGATAATTTAAGCTAAACTGGGTGTTATATTTAATATCAGCAAAAATAAGTTTGTCTGCCAGCAGCATATTTAATACATCCTGATCAGGATGTGTTATTTTTTTGATTATTTCTGGTTCATTTAACATTGCAATGGCTCGCGCAGAAACCAGCTCGACTGCCCATTGTTCTGTATTGATAAATAAAAAACCGGAGTTAAAGTAACCTTTAGCAATCCCCGCAACACCTAACGAATGTGCGCGTTTTTCCCACCAGTCAGCCTGGCCTTCCGTAACAACCATTGCGACTTTATAGTCTGGAAACGAGAAATCGATTAGTGGCTCAATAGCCCCCTGGCAAATGATATCTGCATCCAGATAAAGGACTTTAGGCACCTTATTAATAAAGTAATCCGCAATAATAAATCGAAAATATATTGCATAAGTCCAGTTCTTGGTACTTGGCAATGATCGAAGTCGATCACCATTAATCAGATATATTTTAATTCTGGTTTTATACTGTAACGCCAGGGCATCAAAATACTTACGATCATCATCACCAAAATAATCAGTAAAAATATGGAAACACAATCGACTTCCTTCATTATATTTTAATATAGAAGCAATCGATATTCCGCAACCAAAAAGAAAATTTTTGTCAGTTCCATAAGCGATGTCCAGACAAAGATTTTCTGTTTCTACTTTATGATTATAATCAATAACTGAATTAAGAAACTCAGTTTCCTGGAAAAACACCTGCTGCATTATTTCCTCCGGGAAATAGCAGAAATAATTATCTTATGTAATCTGTCGTAATACTTCGGTTTATAAAACTTATCTATCGATGAAGGAATTTTCCCATGTTCGATATGAATTTCACCTGCTATATATTTATTCAGAAGAGTTACAAAACCAGTAATATCTCCCGGTTGATACAGATGACCATTAACATCAGATTGAATAATGTCAGCAGGTCCGGAGACACAATCGGCACTGATACAAGGAATTCCCCATGATAAAGCTTCAAGTAAAGTCATTGGGAAACCTTCAAAAGATGACGTGAGTAATAACGCACTCACTTTTTTAATATCTTGCTGGACTAATTCCCAAGGATGTTGTTGCCAACCATACCAGACAATTCGATCATCAATATTTAATTCTCTACTATAAGCCTGGCATTTTTCAAAATCGGAGCCATCACCCAATACATGGAGTTTCCAGTTACCTTGAGCTTGTGATAAGCCATCAAGGAGGTCTTTAACCCGCTTCTGTCCCTCGAATTTCATACGCCCAACATAAATGAACGTTGCCGTTTCGCCTTCCTCAGGCGCAGGAATGACTGTGTCTTTAGCTTCGACTGGATTAAAAATAACATTTATCGTCGATTCTGGTACACCCCGATTAATCATTTGCTGTTTAATGCCAGAGCTGATTGCTAAATGATAGTCGGCACAGGTGATATATTCAGCATGTTTTTTGTGATCTAAAGAAAAATGTGGCCATGAAAATACTGGCACATCAATTCCTGATTTTTTACGTGCTTTGGCCGCATACAAACACGAGATAACGTCAATACAAATAACAACATCTGGCTGATAATCCTGAAGCCATTTGCTTAAAGCATGAATATGTTTCGTTCGACGCAAAAAACCTAACCGAATATTGGAAAATGAACACGAGTATTCAATACCTTCCAACCATCCCTTATCCATTTTGTCATTGCGACAAAAGAAAAACATTTCACTTTGGATGTGTTGTTGCCTGAAGGTATTAATGACATCGCGGATAACCGTTTCCATGCCACCAAATCCAGAAACCGCTTCTCCGATAAATGCTATTTTCATAGAAACTCTCATTAATTGAGTAAAACTCACTGTTTTAATAGTTTTATTTGCCTATAAAATCAGCAACAATTGTTGACATCATTTTATCAGGACTGAATTTATATAAATTATCATAATCCATTGGTTTAACAGATGAGTTAATAAAATACTCTAATTTATCCCAATCATCATGACCTATTATAAAAAAACGAGACTCACTATAAATTTCTGAACCCAGTATATTTGTA